>JBGPDH010000020.1:0-23304 GCA_041482195.1 Verrucomicrobiia bacterium | reverse complement strand
GGTCGATTCCCTTGTGGGTTTTGCGGAAATCGACCAGGCGAATTTTGATTTGTTCCACCCGCCCACGTTCACGGGCGGCGGTCAACGGGCGCGATTATTCATCCAGCTGGGCAGCCAGCGCCAGGACTACGAACTCCGGTTCACTGAGCCATGGTTCCTGAATCGAAAGCTCAGTCTGGATGTGGATCTTTATCGCCATCAATGGGATTTTCAGAGCCCGAACGACATTTATCAGGAAATCCGGACCGGCGCGAGCGCCAGCCTGACGCGGGCCTTGTGGAGCGACTTCCTCATCGGCTCGGTGGGTTTCACCCTCGAGGAGGTGGGCATTGATCTGAACAGCGGCTGGCACGACTTCGTAGCGCAACCTTTTCCCAACCCGCCCATCTTTCCGAACGTCCCCAATGCTATTTTGGAGCAGACCGGGGACCATTTGTTTGAACACTTGACCGCCTCGCTGGCCTATGACACGCGGAACAGCAACGAACTGCCCAACGGGGGTCAGCGGACGGAATTCAACCCGGAATTTGTGACCGGGGACAGCACGTATTACAAACTGGAGCTCAAGTCCGCGTGGTATTTCCCCGGTCTGTTCAAGAGCCACGTCATTGAAGTGACCGGGCGTCTGGGTTTTGCAGATAGTCTGGACAGCCAGGTTGTCCCTTTTTATGACGCCTTTTACCTGGGCGGTCTCTACAATTTGCGCGGGTTCAAATACCGGAACATTGGTCCGCGTGACCCGAATCTCGGGAACCCTCAATATCCGGGCATGCCGAACGAGCCCATTGGCGGCGACAGTTACTGGGCCACCTCCGTGGATTACTATATCCCGATCATTCAGAAGGAAGGTGGCATCAGTTTGCGTTTTGTGCTGTTCTACGACGCCGGCGCCGTGACGGGATCCGCGTATTCCTTCTCAACCCAATTCTTCGATGACGACGCCGGCGCGGGATTGCTTTTGAATATTCCCCACTTGGGTCCCTTGCAGCTGTATTATGGCATACCCATCCACCACGACGAGTTCAACGGTTCATCCGGCAAGTTTCAATTTGGATTCGGCTACGCACGTCAATTTTAACGCCCCCGTCGTATGAAAACGATTTTATCATTGAAAAGGGCCCTTCTGGCACTGGGTTGTGCCGGAGCTTTAAACGTATTTGCTTTCAGTCCTCTGGCCCCGTTTCCGGCGGCGCTTGGCAAGCTACCGCTTTGGTTTCAGGCCGGCCCGGAGGCGAGTTCCGGTCAGGCTCAATTCGTCACGCGCGGTGCCAATTACCAGTTCTTGCTTTCACCGACAGAAGTCCGGATCGCGCTCGCCAAAACCGGCGTTGAACCGGCGGAAGTACGGATGAATTTCGCCGGGGCCAATCCCGGGGCGCAAATGTCCGGCTCCGACGAATTGCCTGGCAAGGTCAATTATCTCATCGGTAATGATCCTGCCCGGTGGCACACCGGCGTGGCTACTTTTGCGCGCCTGCGAGTTGAACAGCTTTATTCCGGTATCAGCCTGGTGTACTACGGCGACCAGCGTCAGCTGGAATATGATTTTGTCATTACACCCGGCACCGACCCGGGAGTGATAAAAATTCATTTTAACGGTGTGGAAAAAATTTCGATTGGCAACCGGGGTGAACTGCTCCTCGCGGTGGGGGGCGGCGAAATTCAACAGCCCGCGCCGGTGATCTACCAGAGGGTTCCTGAAGGACGTAAAATCGTCCGGGGCGGCTACCGCCTCCTGGACCAACATACGGTTGCCTTCAGGGTTGGACCCTACGACCACAACCTGCCGCTGGTCATTGACCCGGTGTTGTATTTCTCAACCTACTTTGGCGGTAATTCCAGTGACACCGCCTGGTCGATGGCGCTGGACACAAATGGTTTTATTTATGTCGCCGGGCAGACCTTATCCAATCATAAATCGTCAACCAGTACGGCGCCATTTTCGACCCCGGGCGCGTTTCAGACGAATTTCATGGGCGGTTCGCAAGTAGGTGATGCGTTTGTTGCCAAGTTCGACAGTCAGGGTTCTAATCTTATCTATCTTACTTATCTGGGCGGGAGCGTGGAAGATGCGGCCTATGGCATAGCCGTGGATGGAAATGGCGATGCCTACGTTGCCGGCGCCACTGACTCGGCAAATTTTCCTGTCCGGAACGCCATTTACACTAACATCAGCGGGACTTTAATCCCGCATCTCGGAGTTTATCCGGCTGATGCCTTTGTGGCCAAGATCGATCCCAGCGGTTCCAATCTCCTCTATTCAACCTATCTCGGTGGTGAAAGCGCTGATGCGGCCTACGCTATTGCTTTGGATTCATCAAACAATGCCTACGTTACTGGTTTTACTTATTCGACCAATTTTCCAACCACTTTGAATGCGCTTCAAAAAAATCTGGCTTGTCCCAACACCTTTTCCTTGAACGCCAATGCGTTTGTAACTGAAATCGGTGCCTCCGGTAACAGTCTGGTCTACTCTTCGTATTTGGGCGGTACCAATTTTGACACCGGCAGAGGCATAACGATTGACAGTTCCAATTATGTCTATGTGACCGGTTTTACCTCCTCCACGAATTTTCCCACCACCAATGCCGTGCAACAACAGTTTGTGTCCGTGATTCTGACCACCAATGCCGCGCCCACCAACGTGGTGTTCATCACCAACGTTTTCAACGGCTATTTGCTCAATGGCACCAATATTCTGACTGCTCCCTCCGATGGGTTTGTCGCTAAATTTACCCCCTCCTGTACCGGCTTTGTCTATTCCACTTTCCTGGGAGGAGTGAATAGCGACGTTCCATACCACATTGCAGTGGATGCCTTGGACAACGCCTATGTGACCGGTTGGACGGTTTCCACCAATTTCCCCAACACCGTCACGAACGTTGCCGGTTTGTATAATGGACTCGCCAATAATACCGGCGTTGCCGCCCCGCTTATCACCAACGCCTTTCTAACGCAAATCATGTGGAGTGGCACTAATGCGGCCATCGGCTGGTCTACGGCTTTTGGCGGCACCAACTCCGGCATGGATATCGGGTTTGGCGTAACGGTGGATCCTTCCGGCAACGTGTTCGTGGTCGGCGCTTCCTCCACCACCAATTTTCCGGCCGTGAATACACCCGGTCTTCTCCACACGACCAATTCCGGCAGCAGCGATGCCTTCGTCATCGGGTTTTACACCAATTGTTCTGCCATCCTTTATTCGGGATATCTGGGCGGTTCCGGCAACGACTACGGCTACGGGATCGCCGAGGATGCGCAAACCAATGTGTATCTGACCGGCCAGACGCTTTCCGCGAATTTTCCTACATTTTTTGCATCTCAGCCTTCCCTTAACGGGACCAGCGATGCTTTCCTGGCCAAGATCGGTTGGGTCGTGTTGCTGCCGGAGATTACAGCGCAACCGACAAACCAGGTGGTGGAAACAGGAGTGGCTGCAACCTTTAAAGTAACTGCAACCGGGACGCCGCCGTTGAATTACCAGTGGCAGTTTCAGGGAACGAACCTGATGTGGACCAACCTGGTGAATGGGGGCACCAACCTGGTTGGTGGAGGCGCGCACATCAGCGGCGCAACCAACGCCAATTTGACCATCAACGACCCGCAGACCAACGAAAGTGGTAACTATCAAGTCATCGTCACCAACTTCGCGGGATCGACGACCAGTTCGGTGGCGGTTTTGACGGTAACGGATTTGCCGCGAATCACCCAGCAACCAACAAATCAAACGGTGGGGGTCGGTGCGAATGCAACATTCAAAATCGACGGGTTCGCGACGCAGCCGTTCACTTTGCAGTGGCTAAAAGACGGAATTAACCTGACGAACGGGACAAACATCAGCGGTTCAATCATCGTCGGCGCAACCAATGTCAGTTTGACCATCAACAATGTGCAGACGAACGACGAAGGAAACTACTGGATCATCGTCACGAATAATTTTGGAGCGGCGACCAGTTCTGTCGCCGTTCTAACGGTGGTATCCCTCCCGACCATTATCGTGCCACCGACGAATCAGACGGTGGGGCTGGGATCCAAAGTGATATTTCCCGTCACTGCCGTGGGAGCGATACCTTTAAGTTATCAGTGGCAGCTCGATGGAACGAATCTGGTGAATGGAGGGCGCATCGGTAGCACGACTAACGCTGTCCTGACCATCAGCAACGCGCAGATCACCGATGACGGAGGTTATGCAGTCATCGTCACCAACGCCTTCGGAGCGGTAACCAGTTCCCCGCCCGCCGTGCTCACGGTGCTGGCGGCGCCTTTGTTTGGAGGGATCACGGCGGCGAGCGGCACCAATGGCGTTTTCATTCTGACCGGCGCCGGCGGCACCAACGGCGGCATGTATGCCGTCCTGACTTCGACCAACCTGGCAACGCCGCTGGGCTTATGGACGTCCGTGGCAACCAATCAACATTTCAACAGCCTGGGCCAGTTCGTCTTCACGAACATTGCGCCTACCGACGCGGCGCAGCTGTTTTACATCCTGCAAACACAATAATTATGATTTGCCCGCCCCGGCTCCGGACCGGCAATTTTCAGTTTGCGTCCGCGGAAATTTCTGTTTTCCTATTCCCATGAAACGTGTTTTACGATTTGTTTTACCGGCGATTTTGCTCATGTCAGTTTTCAGTGGTCCTGCGCTGGCGCAGCAAAAAATTGCCACGGTGGACATGCGAAAGCTGTTTGACGGGTATTGGAAAAAGAGGCAGGCCGAGACCGCGCTCAACGACCGCAAAGCTGAACTCGACAAGGAGGATCGGGGTTTTCTTGATAATCTGCAGAAAACCAGGGATGAATATCAAAAGTTGCTGGACTCCGCTGCCGATCAGGCTATTTCCGCCGATGAACGGGACAAGCGCAAACAGGCTGCGGCCGACAAATATGCCGAAGTCAAGGACTCCCAGACGGCCATAGTGCAATTTGAACGGCAGGCCCAGGCCACGCTGAGCGCACAAAGCCAGCGGATGCGTACCGACATTCTTAAGGAAATCCAGACGGCCGTGACCACCAAAGCCAAGGCCGCCGGTTATACCCTGGTGGTGGATTCCTCGGCGGACACCTCCAACCAGACGCCGGTCTTGCTATACACGGACGGGCAGAATGATTTGACCGCTACCGCGCTTGCCCAGTTGAATGCCGGCGCTCCCATCGATTTGAATAAACCGGCCGATTCGGTGGTGCCGCGTCTCACCATCACCACCAACAGCCCATAGGAATCATTTCAACTGGCGCTGAGCCGTTGCACCGGTTTCTCAAAAAGCATCCGGTGCGCCTCCTTCAGAATTCCCGGAATCCGTTGGGCAAACGGACTGTGCCGTATCGCCCCCTGTAGATCCAGTTCCCGGAGCTTCGCTGCATTCTGGCCCGGAAACCAATGCTCGGCCTGACCCAACAGGTTGTACCGCATTTTGCCCCAGGCCACGAGATCGAGTGATTTTGCATAGGTCCACAACCGCAGAATCTCTGACACGTTAATTTCGCCGGGCACGACATCAAAATTTGGCAATCCTTCAAACCACCGGGCACACCAGTCCGCGCCGAGCATCCGGTCCATTTCCGCGCGCAATTGTTTTTCGATCGGGGCAATGGTTTCCGGAATCCGGTCGTAAAATCTCAGTGCGCGAACGTGCTCGTCAAAATCCGTCGGCCGGGCCGCGCCGCAACTCAAGGTGTGAACTTCCGGCCGCGCCAGGCAATAGAGGTCATTGAACTCCATTGGAGTCAGTGGTGCGCACAGGTCCATCATTTTTTTCGGCGGTTCGTACAGTTTCCCGCCTTTGTCGTTCGGACTGATGATGAAAAGCCCCATGTCCTGCCGGTGCGCCGCCTCGACCGCCGTCCGGTTCAAATCATTCACGAAATACCAGTGAACGTTCATATAGTCGAAACCGCCGCTGTTCACGGCCTCCAGAATAACGTCCGTGGTCGCGTGTGTGGAAAATCCCACGAACCGGGTACGGCCTTCTTTCTGCAGTTGCCGCGCGGCCTCCAAACAGCCACCTTTCCTGAGCGACCAGTCCAACAATTCGCGGTTGTTGACGCCGTGCAACGACAAGAGATCCACGTAATCCAGCCGCAGATATGTCATCGAGGTCTCAAAGTCCTTGATAAACTCCTGTGGCGTGGCATAGGGCTTGACCTTCGTCTGGACGATGATTCTTCCCCGGGGCAGTTTCGGCAGCACCTGGCCGAGTTGCATTTCCGAGGTGCCGTAGCCGCGCGCGGTTTCGATGTGATTGATGCCCAGTTCCAGCGCGCGGTGGAGGGTGGCTTCGACATTTTCCTGGTTCTCGCGCGGGATTTCCCCGGGTTCCACGTCCTGCCACTGGAACTGATAACGCATCCCGCCGCAGGAAATCACCGGCATGGCCAGCTCCGTCCGCCCGAAACGACGATATTTCATCCGGGCGAAAATAGGTGACGCTTGCAGCCCTGGCAAGCAACCCGGCCCTTTTTTGACTTCAAATATCGCTTGCTACCGTCGCCGGCTTGACGTATAGTGCGCGCTCTTTTGCGATAAAGATTTTTAACGATTTTACGAGTTTATGCGACGTCCCAAAGGCATCAAAACCAAGAAGTCCGTGGCCAAACGCTTCAAGATTACGGCCGGCGGAAAAGTCATGCGTTCCAGCGCCGGCCGGCGCCACCTGGCGCAATCCAAAAATCCCAAACGCCGCCGTTCTTTGCGGGGTTTGACCGGCGTGGATCCGACCGATGTCTACCGCATCACTCAAAGTTTGCCCTTCAGCCACTGACTCTCAACTTTCAACATTCAACTCTCAACTGACTCATGCGAGTTACCAACGCCCCAGCTTCCCGCAAACGTCGCAAACGGATGGTCACAGCCGCCAAAGGCTTCCGGATGCGTCGCTCGAAACTTTACCGCTACGCGTCCGATGCCGTGGATCACGGCCGTCAATACGCCTACCGTGACCGGCGCCGTAAAAAACGCCTGTTCCGTTACCTCTGGCAGGTGCGTATCAATGCCGCCGCCCGCTCGGCCGGCCTCACCTACAGCCGCTTTATCGAAGGACTGAAGGCTGCCCAATGCGCGCTGGACCGCAAGGTGATCGCCGACCTTGCCGCGACCGATGCCGCCGCTTTTAATGAACTGGCCAATATCGCGAAAACCGCGCTCAAGGCCAAACCCGGTGCAACACTGATCAAGGCATAACTGAACTTTCAATTTTAATTCGAACGGGCGGCCTGAAATGGACCGCCCGTTTTGCTTTTGTTTCCCTCCGCCATCCCCTATCTTCCATCCTCAAATCGTATGGGACTTCTGAACGACATCGAGCCGTTGAAGCTGGCCGCGCTGGCCGAGTTGAAAGCCGCCCCCGACCTCGCTGCGCTCGAACAGACCAAGGGCGCATGGATCGGGCCACACGGTAAATTCACCGCGTTGATGAAACAGCTCGGTTCACTGTCGAAGGAGGAGAAACCCGCCGCTGGCAAGGCCATCAACTCTGCCAAAGCGGAGCTCGAAGCCGCGTTGGCCGAGCGCCGTTCCGAACTCGAACTGGCAGCCGCGCTGCCGAAGGAACCGACCGATTTCAGCGCACCGGGGCGTCGTCGTACGCTCGGCAAACTCCATCCGCTGACCCAAGTGACCGAGGATATCGTCCGCAGCTTCCGTAAAATCGGCTTTGTCGTCGCCGACGGCCCGGAAATCGAGGACGAATACCATTGCTTCGACGCGCTCAATACCCCCGCCGACCATCCCGCCCGCGACACCCAGGATACTTTTTATTTGAGTCCCTCGCCCGCAGGAGCGGGAGAGGGTGGCGCGACAGCGCCGGGTGAGGGTCGTGGGGAAAAACCATTTCTCCTCCGAACCCACACCAGCTCCGTTCAAATCCGCATCATGGAGAAGCAGCCGCCTCCGATTCGCATCATCGTGCCGGGCCGCGTGTATCGCCGCGACAATGCTGATGCCACGCACAACCCGACCTTCCAGCAAATCGAAGGGCTGTATGTGGACAAAAATGTCACCGTGGGTGATCTCAAGGGCACGGTGGAATTTGTCTTTAAGGAACTGCTGGGTGAGGAGACAAAAATCCGGTTCCGGCCGCATTATTTCAGTTATACCGAACCTAGTTTTGAAATTGATTTCAGCAACGCGCTCGTGAAAAAGCTCGGCAAGGAATGGCTGGAAATCGCCGGGTGCGGCATGGTCCATCCGCAGGTGTTCGAGAATGTCGGTTACGACCCGGAGCTCTGGACTGGCTGGGCGTTCGGCTTCGGCATCGAACGTATCGCGATGATTCGTTACGGCATCAACGACATCCGGCTCTTTTACGAAAACGACGTGCGGTTTTTGAGGCAGTTTTAAAGATGCAGAACGAACTGGACATCGTTCGTGACGTTTCACAACGCCTGGAAACGGCGGGCATCGGTTACATGCTTACTGGCTCAATGGCGATGAATTACTATGCGCAGCCGCGCATGACCCGCGATATTGATGTCGTTGTCGCGCTGCGCCGCGAGGACGCCGACCGCGTCGTAAGACTGTTCAGCCCGGACTACTACGTATCGCACGAGGCGGTGGCCAGTTCCATTGCGCAACAATCCCTGTTCAACCTCATCCACAACGAAAGCATCATTAAAGTGGACTGCATCGTCCGCAAGCAGAACGAGTATCGCCTCAACGAATTCAACCGCCGGCAGCGTATCAAAATTCAGGACTTCGAGACTTGGATCGTCAGCAAAGAAGACCTGATTCTCTCCAAACTGTTTTGGACGAAAGAATCGCGCTCGGAGGTGCAACTGCGCGATGTGAAGAATCTGGTTTCCACCGGCTGTGACCGTGCCTACATCGAACGTTGGACGGCGGAACTGGGTTTGGCTAACTTGTGGAAGGAAATCACATGACTGACACCTCACCGGAAATTGCCGAATTCGTCAGAAAAAAGCTTATGGCACGTTCCGGCGAGGAGCGTTTCCTGATGGGCGTGCGGATGTTCGACGCGGCTCGCTCCATGGCGCTGGCCTCGTTTCCTGCCGGGCTTTCAGCGGAGGAATTGAGACGTCGGCTTTTCCAGCGGCTCTATGGTCAATCCCTGCCATCGTGAACCCGCTATGATTCGTTACGGCATCAACGACATCCGGCTCTTTTACGAAAACGACGTGCGGTTTTTGAAACAATTCTAATTCCGTATTCGTGTGAATCCGTGTTTATCCGTGGTAAATAGATTTCGATAAATGAAAGTAACTCTCAACTGGCTCAAACAATACGTCGATTTCGACTGGTCGCCGGAGGAATTGACCGAGCGGCTGACCATGCTCGGCCTCGAAGCCGAGAACGTCCACAAAATCGGCGGCGAGTTTGATGGTATCGTCATCGCCCAGATCCTCACCAAAGACAAAGTGCCCTCCTCGGACAAGCTCTCCGTCTGCAAGGTCAACGACGGCAAAGGCGAGCGCACCATCATTTGCGGCGCCCAGAACCATAGCGTAGGCGACAAGGTGCCGCTCATCCTCCCGAACTTCGCGCTACCGCTGAAGCCTGGCGAAAAGGAGCCGTTTGTGATCAAGGAACGCAAGGTTTTCGGTATCACCAGCCAGGGCATGATGTGTTCACCGCAGGAACTGGGTCTGCCGGACAAGGTGGATGGTCTGTTGATTCTTCCCAAAGACGCGCCGATCGGAAAATCGTTCGCCGAATATCTCGGTCGCGCTGGTGGCGATGTGGTTTATGATTTGGAAATTACGCCGAACCGGCCGGACTGGAACAGCGTCATCGGCATCGCGCGGGAAATTGCGGCGTTGACCGGGAACAAGCTGAAAATGCCGGAAGTCAGAAGCCAGAAGTCAGAAGTCAGAGCTGAAAATTTGGTGTCCGTGAGAATTGAAGATGCGGAGCTTTGCCCGCGTTACACGGCACGTGTCGTTAAAGGCGTGAAAATCGGACCCAGCCCGGACTGGCTCCGAACTGCCCTGGAAAAGGTTGGCATCCGCAGCATCAACAACGTCGTGGACGTGACGAATTACGTCATGCTGGAGATCGGCCAACCGCTGCATGCGTTTGATTATCATCTAATCGCCCGTAGCTGCCGACGTGAGTCGGCGCAAACTTCTGATGGAAAGAATGCGCCGTCTGACGACGGCGGCTACAAACCAACTATTGTCATCCGCCGCGCCGCCGCCGGTGAAAAATTCAAAACGCTCGACAACATCGAACGCACGTTGACGAATGAAATGCTGCTGATTACCGACGAACACAAAGGCATCGCCCTCGCCGGCGTCATGGGTGGCCAGAACACGGAAATCAACGAGAAGACCGTGGATGTGCTTATCGAGAGCGCCTATTTCTCGCCGACGAACATCCGTCGCACCAGCAAGGCCCTCGGATTACGCAGTGAATCGAGCTACCGCTTCGAACGCGGCGCGGACATTGGGATTTGCGATTGGGCCAGCCAGCGCGCGGCGCAATTGATTCTCGAAACCGCCGGTGGCCAACTCGCTGAAGGTGTTGTGGATGCCTATCCGAAGCCGTTTGAACCGAAACAAATCACGCTCCGCCATCACAAGGTTACCGAACTGCTTGCGATTCCCGTGAAACCGGAGGAATGTGAATTTTATCTCGGCCAACTCGGGTTGAAGATTGCCAATCGCAAGGCCCGGCCCGTTGGCGCCAGCGGTCCGCCGGAGCCGGTGACGTTTCAGATTCCCAGTTTCCGCGTGGATTTGAAACGTGAGGTGGATTTGATCGAGGAAATCGCCCGTCTTCATGGTGTCGATAAAATTCCGGCCACGCCGCCGCGGGGTGCGATTGGCGCGAACGCTTTTGATTCAGTCCATGACCAAATTGTCGAGGCCCGACGGATTCTGAGCGGATTGGGCTTGAACGAGGCACAAGGACAGACGCTGATCGCTAATGCAGAATGCAGAGTGCAGCATGCAGAGTTGGCCGCACTGGCCAATCCATTGAGCAGCGATATGGATGTGCTCCGGCCAAGCTTGTTGCCGGGACTGGTTCATTCGCTACGACACAATGTCAGCCGGAAGAACTACGACGTGGCACTTTTTGAGATTGGACGGGTGTTCGGGAGCGCGGACGGCCACGTCCGCGAGAACAAGCGCATCCCGGAACACGCGGACAAGGCTGTGCGCGCTCCGATTGAAGAACGCCGTGTCGCGGTGGCGTTGACAGGCCAACGCGCGCCGAATTTCTGGAGTGGCAGCGAACGCGACGCGAAATTTGACGCCTACGATTTAAAAGGCATCGTCGAAGAATTCCTCGAGCATTTTGGGGTCCGTGGCGTGACGTTCAATCCCGCCCAAAAGGACGCCAGCAAGGGACTGTTCCTGGAATCGGCCTCAATTCAGCTTGGCGGCAAATTGCCATTGGGCCAGATGGGCCAGCTTTCTCCTGTGCTGGCCAAAAAGTACGATTTGCGCGACGCGGTTTTTCTCGTGGAACTGAACCTGGATCAACTGTTGGCACGGCGGAATTCCGCGAAATCGTTCAAGCCGCTACCGCCGTTTCCGGCCATCCGCCGCGACGTGGCGATGCTGGTACCGGAAGCAACGACGCATGATGCCGTGTGGCAGGTCGTGAGACAGGCCAAACCGCCAAATCTGGAGACGGTCGAACTGTTTGACGTGTTTCGCGGCAAACACGTGCCCCAAGGACAAAAGAGTCTGGCTTACGCTTTCATCTATCGCTCACCGGAAAAAACGTTGACTGATGCGGAAGTCAACCCGGCGCACACGAAAGTCGTGGAGGCATTCAAGACGCAGTTAAAGGCAACTGTGCGGGAATGATGTTCGACCAATAAATCACATCACACGCCACCCGCCCCTCGTCACAACTCACATCCACGGTCGTAGATTTTCCCCGCGCACAGACCATTTGCCGTTCCTGGGGAATCCGGGTGCGGATTCGTTGGGACCGCCCGTCCAGCCGGCGAACATCATCGCAGTGGCCGCGAGTAATCCACCATTAGCCGGCAAATAGGCCGGCAAATCAGGACGTTGATAGTTGTGGCCGTTGGGTAGGTACCGGTTTTTCGGGGTGTCGAGCAGGAGAAAATCCAGTGCCAGTTCCGGCTGACCGGTGCGTGTGGCGGACATTGCGGCCATCGGGAAATCCCAGCCCCAGCTTCGGTCCCAGTGCCAGGTGTCCCTGACTCGCTGCGCCGTGCGCCGCATGACCTCCGGATCCACGCCATCACCGGGTTGCATGCCCAGGGCTCCGAGCAACGCCGGATGTTCCCAGTTCCAGTTGGTGTACGTGTCGATCATGCTTTCTTGCATCAAATAAACGTCGCCCTGGAGAGGCAGCGGTGAAAGACTTTTCAGGACTCGATCCCAATGAGGTTCGCGTGACAATCCCAGCCGCGCGCGCCAGCCCTGGGCGACCCGCAAACCGAATCGCCAGTAAGCCAGTTCAAATGCCGGATTGATGGTGATTTGCGCATCGGTATTTTCGGAGACGGTTTTCAACGGTGGACCAAGAACAAATTGGTTTCGTGGTTGAACGAATTCGGCATAGGACGCCATGAACTCTGCTGACTCAAAGACGATGTCCCGCCAGCGCGCCAGGGTTTTCCGATCCGGCTGTTGTCGATAACAAAGTTCGGCATAATAAATCGGATGCGGCTGTTGCCAGATAAGCAACGGGCCGATAGACGAGGGAGAATCGTGTCCATCGGGGCCGATCATTTTCGGCCAGCGCGCGCCGCGGTAACCCTGGCGCTGAGCGGTGTCCCGGGCCAGGGGTAAAATGCGCTCGTAAATTGCCAGGCTGTTTTCGAACAACTGGAAACGGTTCCAGGCCGTGAAATGGACACTGTGCCACCAGTGCATTTCCAGGTGGAATTTTCCGTACCAGCTGTTGCAGAGCAGACCGGTTTCCGCCGATGGCAACGGGCCGGCACAGTGCAAGGCGGTGTTGTAGAGCGAGAGCACAATACGCCGTTCCAATTCGATGGCGCGCGGGTCGCTGCTGTTGCTCAAGTCAATGGCGCCGCCGCCGCTCCAGAACCGCTGCCAGTGTTTTTCACCGGCAGATTGAGTTTGATCGAAATCAGGCAATTTTTCGGATGCGGGCCCGGACGAAAATTGGCAGGCGAACTCCAAAGCGCGACCGGTTTTTACCGACAACAAGAACTCATGCTCCGCGCGCCGTGCTAGTTCTGCGGTGTTGTCCCAATGCAAACTGACGGCGTATTGCGTTGCATCCAGTTTACGCGCGAAATCGGCGCGATGATTTGCCGGACGCGAGAAAGTTGTGGTGTGCCGCTCCGGGTGGTTCCAGTCGGCCATGCTCATGTCCGGCGAAGCGTACGGGAACGCCAGGAGCACCAGTACCCGGCCATCCATCAGAAGCGGCGATTCAACGCGCACGGCGACCAAATCCAAAGCAGGATGACAGAAGGTCTGGACCTGAACCGGACGGCCCTCCAATTCAAAATTACTTTCCAGCCAGCCGCTCCAAAGGTCGAGCGTCTGGTGGATGTTTTTCAAATCGCCAGGTGTGGCCATCGAACCATCGGATTTCTTTAGCTCAAATCCAATCCGGCCCAGATGAAAGCGGTGGGGATTTTGCCGCAACCAGTTGAACAGCGCATCCTGTCCGGTCGGATCCGTCGCATACCCAACAGGCCGGCCGTAGGTATCGTAGTCCTTATAGCGAAAATTTTTCAGATCCAGTCCGTCAGGCACCGGTGTGCTGTGCCAGGCCCAATGTGACGTGGTGCAAAGCGGAAACAGTTTCTCGCATTCGGTGGAAAAGGTTTGCAACCCGGTCACGTCGGCGGTGAAAGCGAATCCGCCGTTGCCGACGGACAACGCGGCAAAGGGGTCGAATTGCGTGACCGCCGGATTGTGTCGGCGGACCAGTGCTCGCCGATCGATGCGATTGGATAGACCTCCGAATGCCGATAGTGGTTCGGCCGCGAGCAACAGGCCCGCCGCGCCCGTGGTCTGAAGGAACTCTCTGCGGTTGGTCCGCATTTTATTTACTCCGTTGTCACGAACGGTGGCATCGGGCAATCCAGTGTGTCTGATACGGCACGGAGCAACTCGGCTTCCGCTTCCACCATGACACCATCGGCGCCGATGGTGTGGATGCAGGCCTCGAGCAGGTTCCTTTTGATCAGCGGCGCTGCCTGTGCCAGGCGGTTTAGCGCGGCATCAATCTGATTCACACCGCATTGCGAACGCGGGAGCAATACGAGGTCGGTTTCATCCGGCGCCCGCAGGTAGGGCATGCCGGTCGCAAAGGCCTTTTGGATTTCGGTGTCGTTGCTGCTGCCGACATTGGCCAGCGCCGAGAGCAGCACGGCGCAATCCGGCACGAGTGGTTTCATGGAATAAAACTGCACGACGGCGCGCGGTGCCTGCCCGAATTGCGGCGCGAGGTGGTGCAGGACGATCTTCTGGATAACATATTCAAACAACTCAACCTTCCCGTCGCTTTGGATAAGCCACTGGAGTGTCTGCGAAAACTGCGCAAACTGGTCGGCGATCAAGTGGCGTAACGTGCCCAAGGCGAGACTAATCATCGGCAAATGCGCACGCGCGGCGGCATTGGAAACGTCCGGGTACAGCGCAGCGGTCTTTTACTGAATCGCAGGGTCCACCCGTTTGGCCAGCCCGGCCAGCTGCGTCGTGCGCGTTGACTCATCGTCACTCAATAGTATCGCGTAAATCAGCGCGACGGCGTCGAGCGGCTCACGGGCGGCGGTTTTGACACTGTCGGGCAATGAATCGCGCAATTGTTCGGCATATTTCAAATGCAGTGGTGTCGGGTTACCCAGGTTCGGCAGCACGGAATGCGACCGGATGACCGGCGGCTCCTCCAGGGCTCCGGACGAAAGAATCGCACCGCTCAGCACCGTGCCGAAAAGATTGGGTACGGGCCGGGGTTTCGGTTTGGTTGTTTCGTCCGGCGGCCGGTCGCGGCCATCGTAACGGGCATACGGAAACTGACCGTCAAAGTTCGGCTCAAAAACCCGGATGCGCTGCACGAGTGGGGGGTGGGTTTCGAGCAAACCAATGAAAGGCGCGGACACCCCATTGCCGAAAAACATGTGTGACAGTTCTTCGGCGTGCGCATGACTGACGCGCGAACCGTTTTCGCCAAGCCCGCCGATTTTTTTCAATGCGCCGGTGATGCCGCCGGGATTGCGCGTAAACTGCACGGACGAAGCGTCAGCCAGGAACTCGCGCTGGCGGCTGACGGCGGCCTGGATGAGCCGGCCGAAAAAGACACCTATCCAACCGATGAGCAACAACACGAGGCCAAGCAACGGCAGCGGATTCTGCCCGCGCGAGCCCCGCGCCGTTTGCAACAACACGCGGCCGATAACGGCCAGGCAAAGAATACCAAAGATAATTCCCATGAGCCGAAGGTTCAGCCGCATGTCACCGTTGAGAATGTGGCTGAATTCATGGCCGATGACGCCCTGCAATTCGTCGCGCGAAAGCAGTTTCATACAGCCCCGCGTCACGGTGACGGTGGCGTCACCCGGTTGGTGGCCGGCGGCAAACGCGTTGATCCCATCCTCTTCGTCCATGACATAGACTTGCGGCACCGGTATGCCGGAGGCAATGGCCATTTCCTCGACGACGTTAAGCAACTTGCGTTCATCAGGATCGGTCGTGGTCGGGTTGACGGCGCGGGCGCCCATCATTTCTGAAACCGCGCTACCGCCGGTGGAAAGCACTGAGATTCGATAAAGGCTGCCGATGCTGATGATGGCGAGCGTGACGATGCTCACGCCGCCGAAAATTTGCGCATCCCAAACCGAAAACGGCGGTTGTTCCTGACCGTAATCATAGCGGTCTTGATGCAATTTAATTCCGGAGAAGATCAGGAGCGCTGCGACGTAAATGGCGACGATCATCGCGACCACAGCCATGGCAAAATAGACGATGAGCCACTTCGTTTGGCGGCGGGCTTTGTCCTGCTGCTGGAAAAAATCCATGTCCGTTGAATCGTTAAAGTGTGAATCGTTGAACCGTCTCCGATTTAACGATTCAACCGTTCAACGAATCACGAAAATGAAACCTTGGGTGCGTCCTTTTGCTCCGGTTTGTCGATGACAAACAATTCCGCCGGGCTGAAATTGAACACGCCTGCGATGAGGTTGCTGGGAAAAACCTCGCGGTCGGTGTTGTACCCCATCACCGAGTCGTTGTACGCCTGCCGGGCAAAGGAGATTTTGTTTTCCGTTGAAGTCAATTCCTCGCTCAGTTGCATCATGTTCTGATTGGCCTTCAGATCGGGGTATTGCTCGGAGACCATCATCAAACGGCTGAGCGTGCCGGCCAGGCCGCTTTCGGCGGAGACGAGGCTTTTGATGGCGCCCGGGTCGCCGGGATTGGCCGCAGCCGCCTGCGAAGCGGCATAGGCGATGTTGCGGGCCTTGGTGACGGCTTCGAGCGTCTCGCGTTCGTGTTTGATATAGCCCTTGGCGGTCTCGACCAGATTGGGAATCAGGTCATAACGGCGCTTGAGCTGCACGTCAATCTGCGCGTAGGCGTTCTTGTAACGGTTGCGGAGGGTGACGAGCTTGTTGTAGGCGCCGATGACAAAGCCGATGAGGCCCAGCGCGAAAACCGCCACGATGACAACGAAAATCAATCCAATACCCATATTTTTCCTTTGTTAAGTTTGTCTAACGATTAGGTCAAAGCCTGCGTCCGGGCAATGATAATTTGGACCACATTTTGGAATCGCCCGGCCCAAGGCATTGTCCGTTACGGTTCCACGTGCACCGGCATGCCCTGCCAAACCAACTGCACCAGATATTCCGCATCCCAATTCGCCAGCCGGAAGCAACCGTGCGATTCCGTCCGCCCAACTTGTTCAGGGATCGGTGTGCCATGAATGCCATAACCGGTCTTATCCAGCCCAATCCAGGCCACGCCCACGGGGTTGTTCGGTCCCGGTGGCACAATCAGTTTGTGACCAACGGTCTGCAAGTCAGGGGCCTCGGGGAAAAGCTCCGGGTCCACCGTGTAATTCGGGTTCGGTGCAATGGCGATGACATGCAATTCGCCGACCGGCCGTTTCTCGACGCGTGCGGCAATGCTACAGGGGAAGTGTGCCATCAGGTTTGTTTCCGGGTCGAATGCCTCCAGAAATTTCCCGTCGAGATGGATGACCACAAACGCGGCCTTGTCCGCCAGCACCGGATAGTTCACATCGGGAATCTTCAAAACCATGCCCGGCCCAACGTTCGTCCAGGTCACCGCCGGATTGAGTAGTCGAATCAAATCCGGACGCGCATGGCTTTTTTCCGCCACCCGCTCGAGTTCCGTCTCGTAATCGAGAGCTGACTGATCTGATTTGGCCAGCCACGTTTTACCCAGGGGCTGCAAGTGTGCCAGGTCGTTCGTGGTCACGGTGTACGTTGTCAACACCGGCGCATCGAGTGTGAGCTGGGAGCGGGTGTTGGCGTCCAGCACGCCGGTCGCCGGCAGATGTTGCGTTTGTTGAAAGACTGCGATTGCCGCCCGGGTTTGCGAACCGAGCGCTCCGTCAATCGAGCCCGGTGAAATCCCCCGGCGCGCCAGGGCGACCTGTGCCTCCACGACATCGTGAACCGGGCGCGGAAAATCAGTCAGCGATTGGCGGGTCAAAACCAGCGCCGGCCGCGGTGGCTTGTTGGTGGAAGTTGGCGGCCGGGTGATTTTTTTCGGATGCTCGTGTCGCCACCAGAGACATGTCCCGAGGGTAAATGCGACCAATACAAGCAACCACAACCAGCGGCCATGTCTACGCTGTGAACGGGAAGCAGGATGTCGGGTGCTGCGAGGCACGCGGGGATATTAAGCAACAAATTGCATGCCAACCCAAGATCGAACTCGGAAAACAGGCCGCGTGGCTGGATCATCTGCCGGTACGGGTTCCTTAACCCGGATCTAAAACGGCGTCACCAATGACTTTGGCCGTAGCCTCATAACCCATCTGGCCGGTATTGATAATCATATGGTAAAGCAGAGGGTCATCAATATCGGCATTGAAGTACTTCCGGAAATAGCGTTGGCGGGCATGATCTTCGTCCGGGCAAAACCGGGCCGCTTTATCGTGAGTCATCTGGTAGGCTTCGATGCAGTGCGCAATGCGTTTGTCCCGGGGCGCCACCAGACGGACATGGAACACATGTGGCAATTTGGCGGTGACCATATTGCCGCCGCGACCGATCAGAATCACGTTACCGGATGCCACCAGCCCATGCATCGTCTCGGTGACATGCTTGATTACAGTTGCTGTAGGTGGCAGCGCTCCGAGCACGTCCGCCATGAGATCCTCCAGTTGGGAAACACGGTCTTCCCGCAGAAATTTTGCCAGGTATGGCGGGAGGCCATGATCCGCCAGCACCTTGTCAATGAGATTGCTGTCATACACCGTCCAGGGGCGGGCATCGCCGAGGGTGTGCGCCTGTAAATAGTCGGCGAGCTTTTCGGCGACGACCAGTGCGCCGCAACCGGCCTGGCGCGAAATCGTTACTGCGCGTCGTACCGGAGTCCCTACCTCGCCGCCGGATTTGAACTGGCTGCTGATGAAGGACACGTAAGGATTAAGACCACGAGTTTCAATCATAACCACCTCCCGGTTTTGAGACTGAGCCTGCAGGATTACGGGCACCTTTACCTTTTTGCCCGTACCCGGCTTCTGGCGTCAATTGGATTCGCCTTGCGACCATAAACTGCCTTAACGGTTTCAGGCCGGTGATGCCTCTCCGGTTCAGCTTCACCTCTGCCTGATCCAAAATACGCCCTCAACCGCACCGATTTCAAGGGTGCCGGGCCGATTTGATGATGGCTAATATAAATTATTAACCCGATCGGCAAGTTCGAATCCCACCGTCGGCCGTTGGGCTAGGATTTGGCAAGCAATTCGCGGTAGGCGCTGAAAATCTGGTCGACCAGTGGAGAAGGCGCAATCGGCTCGGCATCGAAGGTGGCTACCGGGACAATCCCCCATACGCTTTGGGTCACAAAAATGCCCTCGGAATTTCTCAAGGCCTCGGGTTTGATGACGCGCTTGTTGGTCTGGAGGCCCAAGGCCTGGCAGATTTCCAGCACGACGGCGCGGGTGACGCCCGGCAACACACCGCGCCCGGTCGGGGTCGTACAAATCTGGTCATTGTAAACCCAGAAGATATTTCCGCTCGTCGTTTCCGCCACCTCGCCGTTGGTATTGATCAGCAGCGCCTCGTCCGCTCCTCTCCGGGCAGCTTCTTCCCGCGCCATGACATGCGTGAGTTTGTTAAGGGTTTTGAAGGAGGACAGTGGATCAGCGGCCAGCACCCGAAAAGACGATGTGATCAGGCTCCAATGCGCCGAATTTTCCGAAACAGGAGCGGCATACAGTGTCATCACAACCGTCGGTCGGTCTTCGGCTCCCGGCAGGTAACCGCGCGCACCCGGGCCCCGGGTCAGGGTCACGCGCAGGATCGCCTCGGGCATTTCATTCTGGTCGATCAGTTGTTCCACAAACCGCTGCATTTCCTTCGGTGGAAACGGCGGTTTGATTTTGAGGAAATCAGCCCCGCGCGTCATCCGTTCCAGGTGTTGCGCCAGCCGGAACGGCCGGCGGTTCACGACGCGCACGGTCTCAAACAGCCCGTCCCCATACAGGAAACCCCGGTCGTTGATGGGAATGACCGCGTCCGCTTCGGGCACAAACCGGCCGTTGAGAAAAATGGTCATGCGTTCCTAATGCTTCTGAACTACCGTAACTAGCGGCATTTCGCGAGTCGAAAATTAATTCAAAAAGAATGTCCGATTTTGGCGGAATCAGGCATTCAATAGTTGGATGAAGGCAATGGACGACATCGCACTGCTGCACGAATACGTTACGCGCCATTCGGAAGCAGCTTTTGAAGAACTGGTCATGCGGCGCATCGGATTCGTCTATTCGGCGGCATTACGCCAAGTACGCGAACCACTGTTAGCAGAGGAAATCACTCAGGCAGTATTTATCATACTCGCGCAAAAAGCTGGGCAACTTTCTGAAAAAAACGTTTTGATCTGCTGGCTGTTCAAAACGACGCGGTTTGTCGCACTCGCACAAATCCGCGCGGCCACAAAACGTCGGCAACGTGAACAGGAGGCCAACATGCAATCTGAAATTCAAAAAACTGCGTCCGACTTGTTCTGGGAACAAATGTCGCCACTGCTCGACGAGGCACTGGCCGCGCTGGGTGAACAGGACCGGCGGGCCTTGCTCCTGCGTTTCTTCGATAACAAATCCCTGGCGGCAGTGGGGCATTCATTGGGTCTGGGTGAGGACGCGGCGCGCAAGCGGGTCAGCCGGGCGCTGGAAAAATTACATCGCTATTTCAAGCGCCGTGGCATTTCTTCAACCACGGCCATCATCGCTGGCGAAATTTCCACCAACTCCGTTCAAGCCGCGCCGTTGGCGTTGGCAAAATTCGTGACCACCACCGCCATGGCCAAAGGCGCGGCGGCTTCAACTTCAACTCTAACCCTCGTTAAAGGAGCATTGAAAATTATGGCATGGGCAAAAGTAAAAACGGCAGTCTTCACCGGCATCGGGATACTATTGGTTACAAGCACGACGGCAGCCCTTTGGGATTTCCATTCCGGCAAAGACTCTTGGCGAAACCGTTTTGATGCCGTCTATAAATTAAATGATGGTGAAGTTTTGCGATATATTCCGCCGCCATTTATTGACGAGCGGCTAAAGTATTATCAGTCCGAAGACATGTTACAGAACCAGGCAAAAGCCGTCCCGAGGGGTCCCGACTCTTTTGTTTTCCGTCAAAACAAGAACGGACAACTCCAATACTCCGAATGCTTCTTTGGATTTAAGAAACACTCATTACAGCAAATCCTGGATGCCCCGTTAGGATTCTGGCGATATGAATTTGAAGCTTCGGATGGGTTGCTCGATTTGAATCTGCCCGGAGATTGGACAATTCTGGAAGGTGTCGACCGTGAAGATTTACTGGCTGCATTGGAGCCGATTATTCAAAAGGCCACCGGGCATAGAATTCATTTTGAAAAACGGACTGTAGAACGCGAAGTGATTGTTGCACATGGCCTCGCACAGAGTCCTCCCGGTCCGAATGCGAAAATCCAAATCTATGCTGAAAAATCAAACGTCGGAGGCGGCGGGATGGGTCACGGGAATCTGCAACAACTTTTGGGAACCGTAGGCGAACAAGTCAATTTCTGTGTTGTCAATGAAGCGCGGGTCAACCCTCTTTACGCCAATCTATTTGATTGGGCATATTATCCGGATTCAAATTTCTCCAAGATGGGGAGTCGGCGTGAAGAACTTACAGAAAAAGTGCTTCAAAATCTTACAAGGCAAACGGGACTTGCTTTCACACACGAACGGCGCCCCGTGGGCATTTGGTTTGTTACGGAGCAATAGCGGCGTTTCGAAGTGTTGACTGTGGAGAAAGCAGAGCAGGCAGTTTGATTTTGAGCGCCGCCAGAAGACCGGCGGCTTTGGCCAGCGTTTCCTCGTACTCCGCCTCCGGATTGGAATCGGCTACGATGCCGGCGCCGACATTAAAATGCACAAGGCCCGCCTGACAAACCGCCGAGCGAATGGTGATGCTCAGCTGGCTTTCGCGGTTAAACCCGAGATAACCATGGCAGCCGCAATAAGGTCCGCGTGCCACCGGCTCCAGCTCATCGATGATTTCCATCGCGCGGAACTTGGGTGCTCCGGTGATGCTGCCGCCGGGAAAACTCGAAGCCAGTGCGGCAAAATGTGTCACCTCATGACGTAATCGGCCTTCCACTGTTGAAACCAGATGTTGCACCTGCGCAAAGCGTTCGAGCCGTGCGAGTTCCGGTACCTGCACCGAGCCGAATTCGCAGACTTTGCCCAGGTCGTTGCGCAACAAATCGGTGATCATCACCAGTTCGGCGAGTTCCTTGGCGCTGGTTTGAAGTTCGTAGGCAAGTTGCGCGTCGCGCGTCGGGTCCGCGTCGCGCGGCCGCGTGCCTTTGATGGGTTTCGTCTGAATATGCGATCCGCTCAAGCGCAAAAATAATTCCGGTGACGACGACGCAATTTGAAAGCGGCCACGTGGCGTCCCGTCGTCACAATCCAAAAACGCGGAAAACGGCGCCGGCGAAACCGAGCTTAAACGCTCGAACAATTCCCAACCGGATGAAGGGCACGGTGCCGTCAGTCGTTGCGAGAGATTGACCTGATAGATATCGCCGGCACGGATGTAACGTTGGGCGCGTTCAACGGCGGCGATGAACCCGGCGCGGGATAGATTCGACCGTAGCCGCGCTTGTGAAAGCGCGGCCACCGGGATTGAGCCGGTTGTCGGCGCTTTCACCAACGCCACTACCAATGACAGTTTCTCCTGCCAAAATTCCACCTGTTTTTCTGCCCTTGCTTCGCTACGGGAGCCGTCGGCGTCCAGGCCGGTGGAAACGACACAGGTTTTGCCCAGACAATGGTCGAATACCACCACACTGTCGTAGAAACCGACATGGCAGTCGGGCAGTTCCAGATCATTGACGGCCCGGCGCGGCAATTTCGGTTCGGTGAAATTCTTCAGATCATAACCCCAGTACCCGAAGCATCCGCCGAGCGGAAACGGCAGGTCCACTTCATCCAGCAATTCAAACCGGGCCATGAGCGCGTCCAAAAGTTGCCATGGGTTGCCGAACTGGACGTAGCCGCCGTTGTCAAACGGCGGGACTGTCTGCGAATTCATCCCGCCTTGCGGGGCGGTTACAATTTCGCAGCGCGAACCAAAAGAGCGGAAGGTGAGAAACGGGTTTGCGACCACAAACGAATAACGGGCCGATGGCAGGTCAAACGCGGAAGTCCGGAGCAGAATGACACCGCGCTCTCGCCGCAAATTTCCGACGAGTGATTCCGGCGTAAGCGAGGTGGCGATTTCCTGGATCAACGGATGCATCGGGCACAAAGGGTCAAGCGAAAGCCTTGGGCGGCACTCCGGGATGACCGACACGACGTTCGTAATCCAGGATAATTTCCACTGCTTCTTTTGGGTCATCCGTGACTGCCACCAGGTCCAGGTCACCGGAGCCGATGTATTTGCTTTTGTCCTGTATTTCCGATTTCAGCCAGCGCATCAGGCCGCTCCAGTGATCGCGTCCGAACAGAATGAGCGGGAATTGCGGGACGCGCTCCGTCTGGACGAGGGTGATGATTTCAAAAAACTCGTCGAGCGTGCCGAAACCGCCCGGCATGAACACGAATCCGAGACTGTATTTTGCGAAACAAACCTTGCGTGCAAAGAAATAATGAAAATGCAAGGGTAGGTTGACGAAGCGATTACCGGTTTGTTCATGTGGCAATTCGATGTTGAGGCC
>JBGPDH010000019.1:0-23401 GCA_041482195.1 Verrucomicrobiia bacterium | reverse complement strand
GATTAGTTCAGGGAGCCGAACCGCCATTTGGCGGCATGGAACGATTTCATCTGGAAATCAAAGGCCAGAGTACCGGCAAGGACAAGCAGGACATCGAAGTCTTTTCTCCGGACGAAACTATCAATTACGACTCGGTTCATGACGACCTTTGTCTCTGGGACAAGCTCCAGTTGTCCGCGCCCGACGTGCCGGAAACCCTGCGCATCAACATGGACAAGCTCGCTGCCGGCATTGTGCTGACCGCCCAGGGAGTCCCTTTCATCCACGCCGGCGACGAATTTCTGCGGTCCAAGAACCTCAATCCCAACAGCTACAACGACAACGACCCGCGCGTGAATCCTATGGACTGGTCGCTCAAGGACCGGCACAAGGACGTTTTCAATTTCTACCGGGGCCTGATGGCCTTGCGGCGCGCGCATC
Organism: Verrucomicrobiia bacterium; assembly: GCA_041482195.1. Taxonomy (GTDB): domain Bacteria; phylum Verrucomicrobiota; class Verrucomicrobiia; order Limisphaerales; family UBA11358; genus UBA11358. The sequence continues at coordinate 22,981 of JBGPDH010000019.1, read as the reverse complement.
CTGCCTTCCGCATGACGGACCGGGCGCGCGTGGATGAGGCTTTGGAATTCGCGACCGCCGTGCAGGCGAACGTCGTTGAATATGTGCTGAAGAACCATGCGAACGGAGACGAATGGAAGATCATCCTGGTGATTTATAACGGCAACCCAGAGCCTAAGAATTTAACTGTGACCGGCGATTGGAGCATAGTAAGCAACGACCAGGCGGCGGGCACGGAGACATTGGCAACAGCAACTAACACGATCCTCGTCACCCCGTTTTCACTCGTAGTGGCCCACACCGACGGCCCGTATCAGCTCAACGCGAACCATTGAAGCTCCATTTGAAGAATTTCCCGAAACTCTGGCGGAAAGTGCGGGTACCGCCGTTGCTTTCACGCGCCAATCTCCTTCTGGATTACGCCGCAGATCTTCCGGGACCATTTTTCCAGTACTTTGGCATCGCGACCTTCGAGCAGCAACCGCGCCTTCGGCTCCGTGCCGGAATAACGCAGGAAAACACGCCCGCCCTGCCCTTCCAGTTCCGTTTCGGCCTGGCCAACCACCTTGGTCAAGCCATCCAGCTGCTCGAATGGCTTTTTTTCACGGACTTTTACGTTCGTCACGAGTTGCGGAAAGCGTGTCCAGCATTTTGCCAGTTTTGACAGCGGCGCCTGCTTCGCCCGCATGATTTGCAGGACCTGCAACGCCGCCACGAGGCCATCACCGGTCGAACTGTAATCGCGGAAAATCAGATGACCGCTCTGCTCGCCGCCGAAGTTGAAACCGTGCTTCAGCATTTCATCAATCACATTCCTGTCGCCCACGGCCGTACGAACCACCTTGCCGCCGGCAGTTTTGACGGCGGCTTCCAGGCCGGCGTTACTCATCACCGTTGTCACCAGGGTTTTTTCCGCCAGCGTTTTCTGCGCCAACATGTCCAGCGCCGCGATGGCCATGATGTCATCCCCATCAATCAACGCACCGGTCTCGTCGCACAACAGGACGCGGTCGGCGTCGCCGTCATGCGCAATGCCGACATGGGCCTTGTGTTGGACCACCTTCCGGCAAAGGTTTTCCGGGTGCATCGAACCGCAATCCTGATTGATATTCATTCCGTCCGGCTGATGGCCATAGATGATGACCTCAGCGCCCAACTCGCGCAGGACGCAGGGTGTGGATTTGTAGGCCGCGCCATGGGCGCAATCCACCGCCACCCGGAGACCTTCCAGCGTCATGCCTCGCGGAAAGGAAGCCTTGGCAAATTCGATGTAACGGCCCAGTGCGTCATCAATGCGCACGGCCTTCCCGATTTCGTCGGCAGTGGGACGGATATTCTCAATTTTGCCGCTGAAAACCAGGTTTTCGATCTCATCCTCGATTCTGTCATCGAGCTTGTAGCCGTCGGCCCGGAAGAATTTGATGCCGTTATCGGCATACGGATTATGCGAAGCGGTAATCACAATACCGGCATCGGCGCGGAGGCTGCGGGTCACATAGGCGACGCCGGGCGTCGGCAACGGGCCGATGAACAACACATCCACCCCCATGGAAAGAATGCCGGAGGAAATCGCGTTTTCGAGCAGGTAACCGGAGAGCCGCGTGTCTTTGCCGATGACGATTTTATGTTTGCCCCGGTTCCCCTGCCGGGGCCGGCGTTCCAGATTTTTAAAAACATGAGCGGCGGCACGGCCGAGTTTGAGTGCCGTCTCGGCGGTCACCGGCTCGACGTTAGCCGTGCCGCGGACACCGTCCGTTCCAAAAATCTTCGACAGTGTGCTCATGGTTTTACTCCGTGCGAGGCGAGATGGTCACACTCACCTGTGGCGGGTCAATACTATTAAGCGTCACCCCTGGCGGCGTGGAAACATCCACATCTAAAAGCTGGCCACGAACGGACTCAATGCCCTTGAGATTGACCGTGGCATGAAGCTTGATCCCCTGCAAGACTGCAATGGCGTCGGACGGCCCACTGACTTTGACCGCGACCGTAATGGGAACGATCTGGGCGCTGTGCACATCCGCGCTGGCGGAGACCGCGAACACCGGGATGTTTGTGAACGTAACGGTGCTCGCCGTCGCAAAGGGGGTCACGGCCGTTGCGGGCGTATCGCGGAGATTATGGATCGTGATCCAAAGGCCGACCGCCAGAATCAGGGAAAACAATTTCCAGGTCAGATCCTTTGTCATCCACTCGCGATTCGGCATAAGTTCAATTGCCCGTCTGCTTGAGTTCCGGGCGGGGTTCGTTTTTGGTGATGACCGCCGAGCTGGGCTTGTATCGCTCGCTCAAATGGGAACGGAGCCAGTCAATGATGGTGTGCGATTTCGCCGGCCGGATCAGCTGGGAGGTCAGAAACGCGCGCAATTCCTCCAGCGTGACGCCTCGGACGAGCTGGCCTTTGTAGGCGTGTGATATTTTGCCATTTTCCTCGGACACCACGACGACCACCGCGTCCGTTTCCTCCGTCAGACCGATGGCCGCACGGTGTCGTGTGCCCAGGGATTTGTTCAAATCCTGTCTTTGCGTCAGCGGAAAAATGCAAGCCGCGTAGGCGATACGATCGCCCTTGATGATGACACCGCCGTCGTGAATGGCATTGTTCGGGAAGAAAATGGTTTCGAGCATTTCGGGCGTCGCCTCGCAATCCACCGGCACACCGGATTCGACAGCTTCAAAAAGTTGGATGGATTGTTCGATGGCAATGAGCGCGCCGATGCGGACATCCGCAAGCCTTTCAACCGTTTGAATGATCACCTCGATATTTTCGCGCTGATCCCGGGAGCTGGAAAACAGCGGCAGGTTGCCCAGTTCGGCCAGCATGCGGCGCAACTCCGGCTGAAAAATGATCAGCACGGCCACGGCGAAAAAGGCCGAAAAGGTGCCGAGCAACCAGCTTAACACCTTCAATTCCAGGAGTGTCGTGGTAAAGGCCAGCACCAGCAGCACGACCACAAAGCCGACCACCACGGGCCACCCGCGCGTGCCGCGTAAAAAGCGGGAGGCATAATAAATCATCACCGCGAGGATTAATATTTCCAACGCGGGCCGCCACGCTTCCTGGAGGTAGTGCCACATTATATTCGTTTCCGGCCCAGCACGGCTTCGATCATCCGCACCGCCTGGATCGTTTCTGCCACGTCATGCGCCCGGATGATTTGAACGCCGGACTCCACCGCTCCGCAGGCGCACGCCAACGAAGCCGGCAATCGTTCATCCAACTCCACGCCCAGCTGTTTTCCAATAAACGACTTGCGCGAAACCCCAATCAGCAGTGGACGTGCCATCGTTGTAAAACTCCGCAGGTTTGCGAGCAACTGCAAATTATGCTCCACCGTCTTGCCAAAACCAATCCCCACGTCCAACACAATCCGTTCGGCAAAAACCCCACTGGCGGTCAAGCGCCCCAACCGTTCATGAAAAAATTCACCGACTTCACGAACGACATCCCCGTAAACCGGGTTTTCCTGCATGGTCCGGGGCGTGCCGCGGGCGTGCATGCAAACATACCCCGCCTGGAACTCCGCCACAACCTGCCACATCAAAACTTCTTCGCGATAGGCCGCGACATCATTGACGATACTGGCCCCGGCGGCAAGCGCGGCGCGGGCCACCGCGGGTTTTGTGGTGTCAATGGACAGGGGAACGTGCACGCGACCGGCCAATTGTTCGATGACCGGCAGGACCCGGCGCAACTCCTCCGCCTCGCTGACCGGTTCGGCACCCGGCCGCGTGGACTCACCGCCAATATCGAGGATCTCCGCGCCCTGGGCTACCAGATTCAGCGCGTGAGCCACGGCGGCACCAGCATCCAAAAATTTTCCGCCGTCCGAAAACGAGTCGGGGGTGACATTGACCACTCCCATAACGAGCGCCGGTCGGGGGAAAACAATTTCGAACTGGCGGGCGCGGAATATCATTGATGATTTATGGTTGATGATCGGGTTTTGGTAACGCCGGCCAACCGGGCAAATCTTAAACCATCAATCATCAATCATAAATGAGAATTCGCCTGCACCGTGTTACATTTTCGTCCGGAAGTAGGCGATGGTAGCTGTCAACCCCCGGTCCAGCGGCACCTTGGGCGACCAACGGAGGATTTTTTTTGCGCGGCTGATGTCGGGCTGGCGCTGCTTGGGATCATCTTCCGGCAGCGGTCGGAAGACGATTTTGCTGCGCGACCCGGTGACGCGGATGATCTCCCTGGCGAATTCGAGCATAGTCAGTTCGCTGGGATTGCCAATGTTCATCGGCAGGTCGTGCCGGCTCATCATCAACCGGTAAATACCTTCAATCAAATCCGACACGTAACAAAAACTGCGGGTCTGCCGGCCCTGACCGAAGACGGTAACGGGTTTGTTTTTGAGGGCCTGACTGACGAAAGAGGGCACAACGCGGCCGTCGTGCAGTCTCATGCGCGGGCCGTAGGTGTTGAAAATGCGCACGATGCGCGTCTCGATCCCGTGTTCACGGTGATAAGCCATCGTCATGGCCTCGGCAAATCGTTTGGCTTCATCATAACAGCCGCGCGGGCCGATGGAATTGACGTTGCCCCAATAATCCTCGGTTTGCGGATGCACGAGCGGGTCGCCATAGATTTCCGAGGTCGAGGCGAGCAAAAACCGCGCCCGCTTGTTCCTGGCCAAGCCGAGCGCCTTGTGCGTGCCGAGCGAGCCGACTTTGAGCGTCTGGATCGGGAGTTCCAGATAATCCACCGGACTGGCGGGGGACGCAAAATGCCATATGAAATCCACCGGCTCATTTAAGAAAATAAATTCGGAGACGTCCTGTTGGATGAACTTGAAATTCGGATTGCCGCCGAGGTGTGAGATATTGTCCACCGTGCCCGTGACAAAATTATCAATACCGATGACCTTATGACCGCGCGCCACCAGTAAATCGGTCAAATGCGAGCCGAGAAACCCGGCGGCGCCGGTGACAACGGAGGTGGGCGGTTTCTTCTTCATCGAAAGCAAATGGCCAGAGGCTGCAGGTGCCGGGCAAGCGAAGAGTAATGAAACGGCAGCGGGAGACCATGATTAAGCAACCGGTTGTTCATTTGGCACCCGTGGCGGCGAACACAGCGGGAATAGTGCGCAGCAGAATTGTCAGATCAAGCCATAACGACCAGTTGTCAATATATTCGAGGTCGAGTCGCACCCAATCCTTGAAGTCCTTGATCTGGTTGCGCCCGCTGATCTGCCAGAGGCAGGTGATGCCGGGCTTGACACTGAGACGTCGGCGATGGGCCAGATCGCTGAAACGTTTGACTTCGTCCACGGGCAACGGGCGCGGGCCAACCAGGCTCATTTCGCCCCGTAAAACGTTAAACAACTGCGGTAATTCATCGAAGCTGTAACGGCGCAGCCACTTGCCGACGCGGGTAATGCGCGGATCATTGGTCACCTTGAACACCGGGCCGCTCATTTCGTTCATCGCCTCCAATTCGTGTTTAAACTGTTCGGCGTTGCTGATCATGGTGCGAAATTTATAAAGGGTGAAAGGCGCACCATTCTGACCGGAGCGTTGCTGCCGGAAGAACACCGGTCCGGGCGAAGTGAATTTGATCAGCAGCGCGATGAGGGGAATCACCGGGATCACGATCAAAAAGACCAGCAACAGAAACGCACCCACCCGGTCTATGACGTGTTTGATGACGCTTTGCCAGGAAGCTTCCGGTGTGGTGCGGAAAACGAGCAGTGGCCGGTTTAACAATTCGTCGAAACTGGTGCGGGAGATCTGCGTCGCGAAAAAATCGGCAATCAACCAAACCTCCACGCCCTCGAGTTCACAGGCCCGGATGATGTATTCCACCTGTTCGAAATAGGTGTGCTTGGCGCTGAGAATCACGCCGTACACGGAATATTGATGGAGCATGGACACGATTTGCTGTACGGGCGTCTCCAGCAGGTTGAGGTCACCCACGATTTCAACACTCCGATCGGCCTGTCCTTTCAGTTCCGAGCGTATTTTGGTGATTTCTCGCTCGGTGCCGACCAGGATGAAGCGGCGTTTGAATTGCAACTGGGCCATTTTGCTTTTGAGTAACGCACGGACCAATTCCTCCTTCAGGTAAACCATGCAAAAACCGATACAGCCGAATGAAATGAAAATGCCGCGGGCCACAATCAGATGAAACAGATAAACGGTCAGCATCAACCCCACCGTAATCAACATACAACCTTTGAACAACGGCCACAGAATGGCCCTGCGGGAGCACAACGGGGGATGATCGTAAAATCCCTGCGATTCCAGCACCAGGGGCGTGGCGGGGATCAGTACCAGATAGAGCCAGGCAAAATTTTCGAACGGACTGGTAGGTTCCAGCTTCAACCACCTTATGATATCCGGATCGGCACGCAGCGCATACGCGAACCAAAAGGCAATGGCAAACAGACTGGCGTCCGCCAGCTGATGAATCACCGTTCGAATCTGACGATCGCGTCTCAACATATTATACAATCATAACGCGGCGTCCAATCAGGTCGGACAGCACGCAAACCCACGTTACAGCAGCTTAAAGGCCGGGTTTATTGTACTTTTGGCGGCAACTGAAATTCCGGCACGGAAGCGGCGATAAGTTTTTCCATTTGGCCAAAAGCGGCATCTTCCTGCCCCGGCAGGCACGTGGTAAAATAGGAAACATAAGCCCAGCGCTGCAAAGTGCCAGTCGTGAGCAAATCCCGCGTCAGCCACCAGATGCGTTGCCAATGGCTGGTGGTCTGTTCATTCCGGGCCACGAACCAGAAGACATACAGGCCGCGGACTTCCTGCTTCTGGCCATCGTTGTTCTGCATAAAATTCGTGATCGTCCATTTTGCGACCTGTAATTGATAGGGATGTTTCCCCTGGATGGGAACGTTGGCGATTGCTTTCTGGTCAATCCGCCAGCCCTGGCCTGGCAGGCAAAACTCCGGTTTGTGAATGCTGGTTCGATCCATGCCCATCAAAATAATGTTCGCATTCACCCAAAACCCGTTCGTCGCCATATAAAGGCGTTGGGCGTAGCTGGTGTCTTTAGGCAGCACGTCCAAAACGATCTGATCCTGCGCTTCTTTTTTTGAGGTGAAATCAAGAACGCGCGCGGGTAAATCAAAATCCATCTTTATGCTGCCAGGGATCGCCGTTGCACTGATACCAGGTTCACCGAGGTTTTGATTTTTCTTCAGCCAGGTTAATACCCCGCCCCCACCACCGATCAGCGCGAGTACGATTATAAAGACGGCGATTTTCTGGCTCTTCATGGCTGTTTGTTTTCCACTGAATCAGGTTTTTCCTCCAACCATCGGCCGACGAACAACAATCCCAGGAAAGCCGGGAGGTAAGGGACCAGACTGATGAGAGTACTCTCGTGAACATAATTACCCCAGGATTGACCGCCCATGGTTGCCGCGATGATGATCAAGAACATACGGATGAGATTCCCCAAAATGGCAAAAGGTATCGCCAGGGCAATCATGAACAGCCGCCGCGCGGGAGAGCGAAGCATCACAAAACCAAAGACCGTGGCGAACAATAATATCGCCACGAGACTGCGGATGCCGCTGCACGCCGCAGCGACATCGTACTGATAGGTACCGAGCGGATCGAAGAGTTGGGTGCCCATCCGCATGACCCCGATCCCCAGAATGTAGTGCGCCACCCATTCCACCAGTGCGGAAACTAAAATGCGCAACGGCAAGGTGATGGGCTGGGAAATCGTACTTAATGGCACGGCGAAAATGAAAAGGAAAAATGGAAAGAGACTGTGGCGCAACCAGGCGGGCCCCCAGGCCAATCCCATCAATCCATAAATGCCGGTGAACAACGCCAGGATGGACAGGCGCGGCTGCTGGATGACATACCCCGCAATATGCAACAGCAATCCGAACCCCACAATGAACACGGCCGGCGGCCAGAGCCTCAACGGTAATGCCAATAATTCCTTGCGTTTCCACCAAAACAAGCCGATCACCAGAAGAGGAATCAGGTTTCCCACGGCATCGTCGCCCGCATCACCCTGGCTGTTGTAAGAGTTAAACATCCACCGCAGCAACGACGGGGTATTCAAGTAACCAAAGACTGAATTCCCCAAAAATTGAAACAACGTCAGCCACGCCGCCAACAACAGAAAAAAGAAACCTTTGTTCGGCAACCGCTGCCAGCAACCGATTGTATCCTGCCACCAGTCCGGATGTGTTGCGCTGATTTGATTTTCTTTCATTTTCGGGCAATTCCAACCTTGAGATAACCAACTGGTTGCATTTATTCAAACAAATTCGCAGGAATCACACGGAATCGTCAGGGTCCTGGCTAAAAATGCATTCACCGATTTGGTGTCACTCACAACATTTCCCCGGTGATTACTTCCGGGTCTGTAAGCGATTGCCGCATTTCCAATTGACACAGTAATCGCATGGCTTCCACCCTGGAATTGTCGTGTGGCTATCGACTACGAAGGCCTTTGGCCGGAGAGTAATCCGGAAGCGTAGGAGATTGTAAATCCACGGTCGGTAAGCAATTGTTTGCAGGCCAAGGCAAGTTGCTCGGTATGGCATTCAACAATAACCTCAGAGATATCATTCAAAACATTCCTGGCGCCGGTCAGAACAGATAATTCGTGCCCTTCAACATCAACCTTGAGATACGTCGGCCTGATATTGTGATCGGAACACAAAGCGTCGAGGGTCCAGCACGGAACCTGGATCGCACCGGATTTGGCTGGTTCATCTGATTCAACCGTCTTCGCCATATTATCGTTGGAGCCGGCCATAATCGCTATGTTCCCGGTATGGTCGGACACGGCATAGTTGTAAACCGTGATGCGATCCGATAGCTGATTCAGCTCAACATTGAGGCGTAGCAAAGAACAGGTCTCGGGATGAGGCTCAAAACAGTAAGTGCGTAATTTTGCATTCCTTAGACAGCGATCCAGGCTTACGAGGCCAATATTGGAGCCAACATCCAGCAATATGCTTTCGTCCGGGCGGGGCGATGTCTGAAAATTGCGGTACACGTCGTCTGCAATTAACTCTTTTATAAAGTGGATACCGCTCGGAAAATCAGGCCGTAAATACAAAGAAATGTTTCGAAACGTAAGCGAAATGCCTTTGAACAGTCTTACCCCCAACACCTTATAAACAGTTCGCGCCACGAAATAACCCAGCAATCCAAGAATATCGGACGGTGCAACCAGCCTGAAGACAACAATAATCGTGCGCATAGTATGCCAAGGTGCGATTACAATTCGAGGCGCCATAATTGCAGCCCGTTGAAAAAAGTAAACTTCTTTGTTAAATCACACAGCAGCGTGCTTGATTTCACCGGCAATGCGGGCCCGGGCGTCATCCCATTCTCCCTTAATTGTGGGAGTGTTCCCCGGAGCCCGGCCGAAGCACTTCGGCCAGGTGACCCGCGGACGGTCCGGCGAATCGTTCCGGGTTGATCGGGTTGCTTTGCGATAGGGTGATTTGGAAAAACTTACGGGTTACTCCAGTGAATACTTTTTCAACCGCAAGAACTGACCGGCAATTTTGAGCAGGAAAAGAGGATTGTTTCGGAGATAGCGTCTGGCCAGCCGGCGCGGCTCAGTACACAAACGGTAAAACCACTCCAGTCCGCTGCGCTGCATCCAGCGCGGTGCCTGTTTAATGCGGCCGCTGTGAAAATCAAAAGCCGCACCGACGCCGATCGTCAACGTCGCGTCCAGCATTTGTGAAAATTTCGCCATGAACTTTTCCTGCTTGGGCGTGCTCAAGCCAACCCACAAAATGTCGGGTTGCGCGACACGAATTCTTTCCCGCAACTCATCTTCCTCGGCAGGATTGAGCGGCCGAAATGGCGGTGTGAACGTTCCCACAATCTGCATTTTCGGAAATCGTGCCTTTAATTTTTCGGCAAGTTGGTCTGCCACGCCATCGGCACCACCAAAGAAAAAGTGCCGGCACTGGTTTGTTTCGCTCCAGGCACAAACCTCCAGCATCAGGTCGGGACCATAAACCCGCTGCATTTCGGAATGACCGTGGATTTTGCCCATCCAAACCATCGGCATCCCGTCGGGCGTGCAGAGAAAAGCATGGTTTAGAATGGCCCGAAAATTTTTGTCGTTTTGCGCCTCCATGACACCATGCACGCCGGTAACACAAATGTAGCCTTTGCGTTTTTGCCCCAAGGCATCGGCAATCGTCGCCAGCGCCGTTTGTAAATTAAGGACGCTGACGCCGACGCCGAGAACGTTGACTCGTTGGACAAGCATACGATTGAAAACAGTGTGCAAAATACGAAATGGACATCAAAACGCCAGCCAAACCCCGGCACCCTCATCATCCTGCGGGTAGTCCGGCTTCCAAAAGTGTTTGCACCAGGCAGGGCTTTTGCCTATGTTTCGGTTTTATCTCTCAGTTTTGTGAAACGTGTTATTGTCACCGGCGGTTCTGGATTCATTGGCACCCACCTGGTTTCCCATTTGCTTAAACAAGGACATCAAGTCCTGAACCTTGATCGGGATGAGCCGCTGAATCCGGAGCAAGCAAAGGTTCATCGCCAGGCGGACATTCTTGACGCTGCCTCCATTCGCAATGAGTTTGGTTCGTTCCGTCCCCAATGGTTGTTTCATCTCGCCGCCCGTGCGGATTGTGATGAAACGACCACGGTTGAAGACGGATATAAGGTGAACACGGTTGGTGCGGCGAATGTCCTGGCTGCCGCTGCCACCAGCCCGTCACTGGAAAGAGCGCTGATCACCTCTTCCCAATATGTTTGCCGGCCCGGACACTCGCCTGTGGACGACCAGGATTATTGTCCGCATACCGTGTACGGCTGGAGCAAGGTGGAGACGGAACGCGCCACCCGCCGCGCCGGTTTGAAATGTCCATGGGTCATGGTTCGGCCGACTAATATTTGGGGACCGTGGCATCTGCGCTACCGACAACAGGTTTGGCGGGCAATCCAGCGCGGCTTTTATCTTCATCCCGGCGGTGAGCCTGTCGTCCGTTCTTACGGCTATGTCGGCAACGTGGTGCAACAGATGGCCGGGCTGATGGAAGCCGAGGTCGCAAAAATCAATGGCAAAATTTTTTACGTCGGCGATGCGCCGCGGGATTTGCATGATTGGGTCAACGGTTTTTCTCTTGCCTTGCGAAGCCGCCCGGTGACGGTGGTACCCCGGCCGTTGCTGCGCACCCTCGCGTTTGCGGGTGACGTCATCGGCAAGGTGCGTGGACGCGAATTTCTCATACATTCGTCGCGCTATCGCAGCATGATTACTTCCGATCAGGCCCCCATGTCGGCAACATTTGAACTGCTCGGTCCCAGCCCGGTTTCCTTGAATCAAGCGGTGGCTGAAACCGTCCAGTGGCTTCGCTCGTACGATGGACACGATGGTTTCCGTTTCTAAACACATCCATTTCGAAGCCAGCAGCGACTGTGACTGACTTCCGGGAAGGATTCCCCACGGCCAGATGGTCGGCGAGTGGAATTCGGGCGGAGGGTTCATTTTCCATTGTGCCGGCTGATGGCTCCCCTTAGTTTTGAATTCGAAATGGACGACCGAGCAACACAGCAAGTCTTTAAAACAGCCTATCGAGGTCGGCAAAGTGCGCTTCACCACATGGCTTATATGCGCATGTCGAAAGTCCTGCTCAGCCAGCAAATCCTTCACCAGGCCGGAATCGACCTCACCGGCAAGTCGCTTTTCGACTACGGATTTGGCGCAGGGACTTTCTTTCGATATTGCCCTTTGAACACGCAGTTGTTTGGGGTTGAAATGGATCCCGTGACGGTGGAAGAGGTGGGGCGAATGCTTGCCCGACGCGGCCATCCGAAGGTAACGCTGGCCTCCATCGATCCGGAGCATTGGGCAACACACCCGTTGCTGCAGCAGTCCTACGACGTGGTGCTTTGCAGCCATGTCCTGGAGCACCTGCCGGATCCGGTTGATGTCCTGCGACGGTTAAAAGAGTGTCTGAACCCGGATGGTGCGCTCGTGGTCCTCCTTCCGCTCAACGAGCGCCGACCCAATCCACACCATATGCACACGGTCGACCACGGAAAGATCGCGGATTGGTTGCAGGCAAGTGCATTGCGGATGATTTGCTATCAGGAAGCTGATCCCTGGACTTATTGGACTCAACCGTATTTCACTCAGGACTCAGGGCCGGGCGCCGGATTTGTTCGAATCCTCGCCCAGGTGTCCAGTCTTGGCCTGGGGATTCCGTCCACCCTGGTGGGACACCGGATGTGGGAACATCTTTCGAAACCGTTTGGATGGTTGACTCGTTCAAAGCCGACGCAGGCGGCTTTTGTGTGCAGCCGAATTGCGGCTTGTTGAAACGTTCCCGCCTGCCAAATTGGTGGACTGCCAGGCGGTAGCTTGCGGCTCTGCCCTTCATCATGAATACCCGTTGGGTTCAGTCCGGAACTGCTGCCACTGGAATATCCCGGTTTGATTGACCTCGAAGCATCGGAGTCAATCGCGCGAAGCACAGCGACACCTCGTTGCCATGGGCCGGACTTGACCGTTACAGGGTATATTCAGCGAGCATGAAATTACCCGGTGTTTTTCTTCAACCATTCACGAACCGCTCCGACGCGTTCGACGGCCATGCGTTCAAAACTGAATTTTTTCGCCTGCTCCAAACCTTTAGCCCGGATTTGCTCGCGCAACGACGGCTCCTCCACCAGTCGCCGCAACGTCGCGGTCACCAGGGAGCGGTTGTTGAAATCAATAATCAAGGCGTGACCGCCGGAAATTTCGTGCGCGACAGGAATGTCGTTCAGCACGCAGGGAGTTCCGCAGGACAGGGCTTCGGTGATGGTTCGGCCGAACGTTTCTTCGCGGCTCGGCAGCACATAGGCCAGCGCGTGACGGTACAACGGCGCGAGCCATTTGGCATCCACCCAGCCCATTATCCGCACATTGGACTGGATATCCCGGGTTTTAATCAATTCCTTGACCACCGACATGCTTCCCCAATCGCCGCCAATCATGACTACCGGCATTCCGGCGCGGACTGCGGCCGGCAAGTCCGCATAGCCCTGCAAAAACAGCGGTGCCTGTTTGTAGTGATGAAAATTGGAAACCCACAAAAGATAACCCGGTTTAACCTGCAACGCCTTCTCCAGCGCTTCGGTTTCGCCCGGCGCTCGTACGGGAGTGAATTCCGGCAATGTTCCTTCGTGGCTGACAATCAATTTGTCCACGCACATGGGGTACGTCTCGCGCAATCGCGACGCGGTGAATTCGGAATTGGTGATCACCAGGGAGGCCTTGCGCATGCCGCGGGTGATGTTCCAAGCCCGGTATCGGCGCCGCAACACACCAGGACAGTTGTCCTTGTCCACGTGCAACAGCGCATTGACGCCCATGAATACCGGCAACGGCGCACGCATCGGCACAAAACCGATCGTCAAGAGTCCTGCCGCACCAAGCCGCCGCGCCACCGGGCCGACGCGAAAGTGATCAGCCCATAATCGGGCTTTCATCTGGTCATTGGCGGAATAATCCCGGATGTAGCGTAAACGCGGATGTTCGAAATTCATTTCCTGGTTCGGTCCGGCAAAAACCAGCCATTCCAAATCTTCGAAATGTCTCAGTGAATGAACCAGATATTCACGAAAAAATGTCGTCAGCGCCGTCTGGTGTTGCGGATTTTCACAAAGAAATGAAAAGGCGAGCCGGCTGGGAATCTTCTTTTGCATCACGCAAATTGCATCGGTTATTGAATAACACCGCACCCTTCCGAAGCAAGAGTTTATTTCCCGGTCAAGTCTCATCCGACTCAATCGCAACCCCATGGGACGACCCACCGGCGGAGGACGAGGAAAACATTGCGAAACGGTCAGTAGTTTTTATCCTCCACCTCATTGAAAATCGGCCTGCTACAACTGAACTCGACCATTGGTGATTTTACGGCGAACCGCCGGAACCTCCTGGCGGGTTACGAAAAAGCCTGCGCGCGTGGTGCCGAGTTTGTCCTCGCGCCGGAATTATTTTTATGCGGCTATCCACCACGCGACCTGTTATTTCGTGCAGATTTCGTTGACACCAATCTTGCCGTCCTGGAGGAAGCCGCCAGGAATGTGGGCAAGATTCCCCTGTGCGTCGGTTATGTGGACCAAAATCCGGACCGTCCCGGCCGTGCCCTCCGCAATTCCGCCGCCGTCCTGCAAAACGGGAAAATCATCTGGCGCACGCACAAATGTCTGTTGCCGACTTATGATGTTTTTGACGAAGACCGCTATTTTGAGCCCGCGAAAACCGTTACGCCGTTTGAGTTGAATGGCCGCAAGTTGGGTATCACGATCTGTGAAGACATCTGGAACGACCAGGATTTCTGGCCGGAACGGCTGTATCGCCGCGACCCCATCAAGGAACTCATCGCGCAAGGCGCACAGGCCATCATCAACATTTCCGCGTCGCCGTGGCATGACGGCAAGGAACGTGTTCGACTGGAAATGCTTCAGCGTGTCGCGCGGGACGAAGGCGTGCCGTTGGCCTATGTAAACCTCATTGGCGCAAACGACGAATTGATCTTCGACGGCTACAGTGTCGTGCTTAACAAACACGGCGAACCGCTGGCTTTGGGTAAGGGATTTGCGGAAGATCTGTTGTTGGTGGATTGGGCCGACGATTCGCCGACGCAAAAAGTCGAGTGGCCGGTGCGGGAACAACAGTTATTTGCGGCCCTGTCCCTGGGGGTTCACGATTATATCAGCAAATGCGGTTTTCAATCGGCTATCGTCGGACTTTCGGGCGGCATTGATTCGGCACTCGTCGCTGTGCTGGCCGCGGACGCGCTGGGACCGGATAAAGTCGTAGGCATCTCCATGCCGGCGCGTTATTCGAGCCCGGGCAGTCTGAGCGACGCTACGGCACTGGCAAAAAATCTGGGCATCTGTTATGAAGTCTTGCCAATAGAAACAGCTTTCCAATCGGTTGAAAAACAACTGGGCAATGTTTTTGCCGGGACCAAACCCAACGAAGCCGAAGAAAATATCCAGTCGCGCTTGCGTGGTGTCACCTTGATGGCGTTGTCCAACAAATTTGGCGCGCTGGTGTTGACCACCGGCAACAAATCGGAGATGGCCGTCGGTTATTGTACTTTGTATGGCGACATGTGCGGCGCCCTGGCCCCGCTGGCGGACGTTTTCAAAACGGATGTTTATAAACTCTCGCGCTGGGTGAATCGCGAGCGCGAAATCATTCCCGCCGCTTCCCTGACCAAACCGCCCAGCGCCGAACTGCGCCCGAACCAGAAGGACCAGGACTCGCTGCCACCCTACGAGATCCTGGACCAGATCCTGGACGCCTATGTCGTGCAAAACTTGAGCAAACCGGAAATTATCAAACGCGGATTTGACGCAGCAGTCACAAACGACGTCATCAATAAGATCACCTTCAGTGAATACAAGCGTCGCCAGGCCGCGCCCGGATTGAAAGTATCGCCCCGCGCCTTCGGCATTGGACGGCGCATTCCCATCGCGCAAAAATTCCGGGTGACGGTCTGATTTCTCGTATGTCGAAATTTTCCATTATCAGCCCCAGTTTTCGCAGTTCAAAATGGCTCAAGCTCTGCATCGCTTCCGTGGCGGATCAGGAAGGGGTCGAACGGGAGCATATTGTACAGGACTCCTGTTCGGATGATGGCACGCAGGATTGGCTGCCCGGGGACCCGCGCGTGCGGGCATTCATCGAAAAAGACACGGGGATGTACGATGCCGTGAACCGGGGTTTCCGGCGCGCCCAAGGCGATATCCTGGCTTATTTGAACTGTGATGAACAATACCTGCCGGGTGCGCTTAAAAGTGTGCAGAACTTTTTTAACGCGAATCCGCAAATCGAAGTGGCGCTCGCGGGCACGATCGTGGTGGGCGGTGATGGCCATTACATTTGTCACCGGCACTCAATGGTGCCGAGTCCCCGGCAAATTTGGTTTCGCTTTCCTGTCTTCACCAGTTCGCTGTTCATCCGCAGGCAGGTGGTCGACCAACGCGGCATCTTCTTCGATACGCGCTGGCGTGACTTGGGCGATTTTCACTGGGTCTCAGCCCTGCTGAAAAACAATGTGCCCATGGCAGCCTGCGATGGCTTCACCTCCGTTTTTGCTGATACTGGAGAGAACATGAATCTAAAACCAAATGCCATTAGAGAAACCAAAGAAACTCTGGCCATGACCCCGCCAGGGCTTCGATTGCTCAAACCCGTTTGGATCCTGCAACATCGTTTACGCAGGCTCATGGCCGGCCACTTTTCGCTCAAACCAACCGGTTATTCCATTTACACACTTCAGAGTCCGCACCAGCGCGTCCGCTTCGACGTCCCCAATCCAACTGCGGTCTGGCATAACCGGCTGTGATCCGCCCGGCCAATAAAATCCGCTGTGCGCCGGGAGCCATGTTCACCCGCTCGTCCAGATTGAAACGGGCAGGAGTTCCTGGAAAATTGGATTGTCACGCCGCCGATGATCGAGCAAACTTATTCCTTTCATGCAAAACCAGTCTATAGCTGCCGATGATGATGAATTTTTCCGTGGTCAACCTGATTGGGCATTCAGTAATTGAACCCGGGATATTCACCCTCTGTTGTAATCGAAATATCTGATATGGAAACAAAACGACTTATCGAAAAAGACCCGACCTTGAAAAAGGACGATCTGATCGTCATCACCGGCGCCGGCGGTTTTATCGGCGGCAACCTTGCGCTTTATTTCAAGAAAAAGGGCTTTCAACGCATCCGCGCCGTGGACAAGAAACCGCTCTACGAATGGTATCTCAAGGTGCCCGGCGTGGAAAATCTCTGCCTGGATGTCAGTCTCGAAGACAATTGCCATCGCGTTTGCGAAGGCGCGGTGGAGGTGTACCAATTGGCTGCCGATATGGGTGGCATGGGTTTTATCGAACGATTCCGTGTCGAGTGCCTTCGCTCCATCCTTATTAATACGCACATGGTTGAGGCCGCTTATCGCGCAGGTGTGCGCCGTTATTTTTATTCGTCGTCGGCCTGTGCCTACAACACGTTGTTGCAGCAGGACCCGAATGTCCGCGCATTGAAGGAATCCGACGCCTACCCGGCCATGGCCGAGCGCGGTTACGGCTGGGAAAAATTGGTTTCCGAAATGTTCTGCCAGGAATACTGGGCCGAACGCGGCATGAAAACGCTCATTGCCCGCTTTCACAATGTCTACGGGCCCAACGGCACCTGGGATGGCGGACGCGAAAAAGCCCCTGCCGCCTTGTGCCGCAAAGTCATCGAAGCGATGGATCAGGGCAAGAAAGACATCATGATCTGGGGTGACGGTACCGCCACCCGCAGCTTCATGTACATTGACGACTGTGTGAAGGGCATCGACATGATCATGCACTGCGATGATTTAATTGCCACGCCGATCAACCTGGGCACCAGCGAACTGGTTACCGTCAATGAACTGCTTTCCAAGATTGAGAAAATTGCCGGCGTGAAGCTCAAGCGGCATTACGACCTGAACGCGCCTCGCGGCGTGGCTGGCCGCAACAGCGACAACACTTTCATCCAGAAAATGCTCAACTGGGAACCAAACACTCCATTGGACAAGGGTCTGGCGGCTACTTATAAGTGGATCCGCGAGCAATATCACAAACGCAAGCAGGGCCGACGCGTTGTGGAATAGCCTGATTACCAGGCAGTTGCTTTAATTAATTCAGCGCGTTCTACAGCTTCACTGGGTTGAACACCCAGTGGCAGCTCCATTTGTAGAACGGGATAATCGTTATGGTTCAATTAGACCAATGGAGGAGCTATGACAACAGCGACAAAAATCCTGAGTCATGTGAGTGACGCCAGGGTGGTTAAACGCATCTTCAGCGTAGAGGCCGTAGTCGGATACGCCGTGCTCGGTTGTTTGGTGGCTGGCACCATTGGCATCATCAAGGCGATAGGTATGGCAGACGCCGGCGCGGCAGCCTGTCTCCTGGCAGCGGTCGCAGCATTCGGCACCGTTTGTTACATTTATTTCCGGAAGTCTTGAATCCGCCGTAGCGCATCAAACCTACGCCTCGAAAGCCGCTTGCCGCGCCAACTTCCTTGCCAACTGTCATCGGCTTTTTGCCAATGCCTCGCGCTCACAGGCGGCGTATTTTTCGATGAGCTGATCGTACACCCGCGCCACCTTCGGGTCGGGGCGGACCTCGCTGCCGGGAATGGGATCCGTAAACCCGGCCACCACTTTTTCCCAATCGGATTCCTCGTCGGCTTGAATCAACCAGCCGTGCGCCGCCAGCAAGGCGGCACCCAGCGCCGCACTCTTGGAAATCTCGATACGCTCGACGCGGCAATTCATCACGTCGGCCATCACCCGCAGCAGCGCTGGATCATTCGACGCACCGCCGGTCGCATAAATGCAATCCGGCGCAACCTTCATCCACTGCGCGTGCAACCGCTTGGATAACATCTGCGCTTCTACGATGGCGCGGCAGTTGCCGGCGGCGTCTTTTTCGTCCAGGTCAAATCGATGAATGCCGGGCCGGTTGACGCGCGGTACAATCTCCGCCTCGAACCACGGCAACAAAATGCCCCCATGATTGCCCGGCGGTTTGGTCGCCATCAACCTGCCGAAGTCCTTCCAGTCTTTAATGCCGTAAGCGTCCCGGATTTTCTCGCGCGCGAGCGAACCGTTCTTGAATGCGATCAACGACATGTAACCGCCCGGTGGCGCGCCGAACACGTGACCTTCACCCTGGTCATCGGTGCGGCAACTCTTCATCGAACCGAAATACGTGTCACTCGTGCCGAGGCTGATGGCCACCCTGCCCTCCTTGATGAGCCCCAAACCGACCAGACTGCACGGATTATCTCCGGACCAGACCAATGCCTGCGCGGCGGGATTTAACCCGTATTTTTTCACGAAATACGGGCTGACGGGTCCGATAATTTTCGAGGAATCAGCCAACGGCGGGAGTCGGTGCCGCAAGCCCGGCGCCGTCGCCTTAAGTGCGCCCGGGTGCCAGACCTTTTTATGGATGTCCATCAGGTTCATCCCTGCGCCATCGCCAAAATCAATCGGCGCGATTTGGCCGGCCACCAGCGAGGCCATAAATGAGCTGACCAGCGCGATGTGTTCGGTTTGCGCATAAGCATCCGACTCAGTCTGGTAAAACTTGCGGATCTGCGGGCCGGTAAACCGCTCAAAGGTGTCAGAGCCGGTCAACTGTGCCGTGGCCTTGATGCCCCCCAGTTTTTTCCGAATCTCCGCGCACTCGACGGCTGTGGACGAATCCATCCAAATCGGCGAAGTCGAACGCGAAAAAACTCCTTTCAAATTCTCCACCAGACTCTTTCGGAAATCCAAATCGCTCAGCACGGCAGGAGCGCGGTCATTCAGATAAACCGAGCCGTGCTGCTGGCCGCTGCCACCAACGGCCAGAATCTCGTCCAACGCCACGCCATCCTTTTGCATCGTGGCAAAAAGCGCATCCAGCGCCTCGGTCCACATCAACGGCGGGCTGTGTCTGACCAGCGGATCGCGGTTGGGAAGCACCCCGTTTTGGGTCTTGTACCGCGGCAACGTCTGGTCGAAGTTCAATGATTTGTCATACACCACCTTGCGCCGGTCGTAATCAATCACCACCGCGCTCAGGCTTTGCGTGCTGGAATCCAGTCCGAGAAATAGTTTTGCCATGTGATTTAAACCCGCAGTAAAAACCGCAACCGGCCCAGCGTCAAGCACAGGTGAGCATGAGTGGCATCCTCTCTTCGGGTGGAGATGAATCAGGCAAGGGCGGTCCCGGACAGGCGTCTATGTCCGCCGTCAACCCCAACCCGTCAAGGTTTTGGTGCTCCGCGACGGTGTTGGTTATACCTTTCCGGTCCTTTCTCCAATCACGAGGCCGACCACACCGCCCAGGGCCACTTCAAACGTATGGAGCAAAACTGTACTCCAATCCTTCAGTTCAGGATGGTTGGCGGTAAAAACCCCGCCGGCGAACAATAATGCCAGAAAAATCATCGCCGCGATAAAACGGCCCACCGCAAAATTCCCGGTGACGCGTTCTCTTACTTGTCGCGCTGCGTCCAGAGCCGCCTGATGGGGATCCGGAACCGTTTTCGGGTCCGTGTTGATGGCCGTGTGCACGACTTCGCGCACCACCGGTTCCATTGATTCGGAATCAAAAAATATGCTCATAACTCTCCTTTCCATTCTCCGGGCCTTCGTACGTCAATTCGATTACGTTGGGACGGACGACAACGCCCACCAATAATAAGTATAATGTATCATTGAAAAGAATCGATGTTGTCGCTACCCATGAAGAGATGTAAACTCATCGTGTCCTGCACGGTGGGGTTTGGCACTTTGTCATGTCAGGCCGCCTTTGAATTATGCGTATCTTTATTAATTCGTTCTGCCAGGATCCAACTGGTCAGCACACCGACGACTCAAAGGAGTTGAATAACCCAGGACTCAGCATGAAACTGCCTTTCGCGAAAAAAACTGCAATTGCTTCCTTATTAACTGTGATCCTGGCAATCCCGACCACCTTTGCGGGAACGGTGGTCGCCCCATACGAGGTCGGAATGTGGGAGGGATTCCGTCCAGCGGCAATTTCCTACACCTTTGACGATAATTTGGCCAGCCAGTATTCCACGGCGGTTCCGATGTTCCACGCGGCTGGTTTCAGGATGACGTTAAACACCGTCATTAATTATTGGACCAGTTTTACCTGGGCTCAGGCCCAAACCGCGGCATCGTACGGAGATGAAATCGCCAGCCATACGGTAACGCATAGCAGCCTGAACAGCGTATCCGCGACTCAATTGACGAACGAACTGGTCGGTTCCCAAAACACCATCAATTTCTACATAACCAATGAATCCTGCATCACTTTGGCCTACCCGAATTGCGTCGTTCCCAATGAATCCGTGGTGGCGCAATACTACGTTGCCGCACGTGGATGCTCCGGCGCATTAGTTCCCAGCACCCCCTCGGATTTCATGAATATCAGTTCGTTTATTTTGGGCGACACCGGGTCATATAATACCGCCGCCAGCGTTAACAGCCTGGCGGACAGTGCCGTCCCGGCAAATGCATGGTGCGTGTACCTGATTCATGCGCTGGACAACGACAACGGCTATTCACCCCTTCCAAGCCCGGTATTGCAGGCCAGCGTCAATTATATGAGCACCAACCAGAATAAATTCTGGGTGGACACTTTCGGCAACGTCGCTCGTTACATCAAGGAGCGTAATGCATCGTCCGTTACCGAAACCACCAACACGGGCGACAGCATTACCGTTCAGGTCACTGACAATCTGGACAACTCGATTTTCAACTATCCCATTAGCCTGCGCCGGCCGCTGCCCACCAACTGGACCTGGACCGCTGTTGCTCAGAACGGCGCGCCCGTCCCGACAACTGTTTACACGAACGGCAGTTTCCAACTGTACGTCATGTTCGACGTGGTGCCCAATGGCGGGAATGTGACTATCGCCAAGATTCTGGCTCCAGGCTCCAATTTTCAGTTGGCCATTCCTCAGTCGGCCACTGAAGGCCAGGGAGTGCTCGCCGGCCAAGGCAGTATTTCGGTTAATCCGGCTCCGACAAATGATTTGGCTGTCAATCTGACATCAAGTAACACCAACAAAGTGATAGTGCCCGCCAGTGTGGTTATCCCCGCCGGGCAATCGAATGCCGTCACCTTCGACCTGAACATCGTTGACAACGGACTCCTGGATGGGAACCAAAATGTCGCCATCACCGCTACGGCCACCGGTTACGGCTCAAGACAATCCACCATCCTGGTCTCCAACATTCATACAGCGACCTTGAGTGTCACACTCCCGGCGAGTGCAACCAAAGGCGCCGGGACATTGGCTAACGCCGGCACCGTGAACGCCTCGTCAGGTGTGACATCGAATTACCTCGTCAGCCTTGCTTCCAGCGATTCATCCAAATTGATTGTTCCCGCCAGCGTGGTCATTCCCGGCGGACAAAGTTCGGTGTCGTTCAACCTGACGGTTCCGGACAACACACTGATTGACGGACCGCAAACCGTGAGTGTGACCGCGAATGTTCCGGGCTGGACCGGTGGTTCCAACTCGATGACGATCAATGATTATCATACGCCGCCTGATCATTTTGTCTGGAGCGTCGTGCCCTCGCCGCAAACCGCCGGCCAGCCGTTCAGCACCACCCTCACGGCCCTGGACAACAACAATTTTCAAGTGAACTTCATGTTGCCGGTCAACCTCAGCGCCTGGGCGCCGGGCACGGCCCCGGCCACCCGGAACTTGCTGGGTTCTCCGAGCGCCCTGGAAATCAGCCCCGGTAACAGCGATTCCACGGCAGGTTATTCGTTCACGCCCCACACCAACCTGGTGGCGACAGCCGTGCGCTCCTATTTCGGGGACAAGGTCTCCATTTGGACCGACGGCGGGGTGTTGCTGGCCGCCCAGCACGTAGCGGGTGTGGAAGGGACCTGGGTGGAGACGCCTTTGACCAATGCGGTGGTGTTGCTGGCCGGGGTGACTTATCGGGTGGGAGCCCACATCAACAACAACGGTACGGTTTATTGGAACGATAACCTGTCAACGACGTTTGTGGATGGAACCATCAATGACAGCTGGAGTGTGGCCGGAGATGCCTTTCCGAATGGGGCGGACAGTGGTCAATACTTCGTGGATTTGCGCTACGGAACCAATGTGGTGTCGGTTCCGATGAGTCCGGCGGTGTCGGGTAACTTCATTTACGGCAACTGGTCGGGCAGTCTGGCGGTGCTTCAACCGGCGACGGCGGTGACCCTGCAATCGAGCATTCCGGGGCACTCGGGTCAAAGCTTTCCGTTTAACGTGCAGGCCGGGGTGCCGACACTGACGATTACGCCTCTGGCTGGTTCGGTGGTGATTTCCTGGCCGACAACCGCGGTAGGATTCAATCTGGAGCAAACGGCTAGTTTGTCTGGCGGATCATGGGCCACGGAGACGAACTATCCGTCTGTGGTGGGCAGTAATAACGTGATTACCAACACATCCACGGCCACCGCTACATTTTACCGG
>JBGPDH010000018.1:0-23755 GCA_041482195.1 Verrucomicrobiia bacterium | reverse complement strand
GTCAAGGTCCTCGCCCAAAAACTGGGCCGGCCGCTGCTCCAGCCGGCACGCGCCGGTGACGAAAAATTCATCGCCGATCTGCGCGAATTAAAACCCGATCTGATTGTGGTGGCTGCCTATGGCCAGATTTTGCCGCAAGGTGTTTTGGATTTGCCGCGATACGGTTGCTTGAATGTCCACACGTCGTTGTTGCCGAAGTATCGCGGCGCGGCGCCGATTCAGTGGGCGATTGCCCATGGCGACGCCGAGACGGGCGTGACCATCATGAAAATGGATGCAGGTCTGGATACCGGCCCCACGCTCGCGCAACGGCGCACGCCGATTTCGCCGGAGGATGATTCCGTATCACTCCATGACCGGCTGGCCCGACTGGGTGCGGAACTGCTGTTGCAGACCATCCCCGATTACGTCGCCGGAAAAATTCAACCGCAACCGCAACCCGCCGAAGGCGTCAGCCTTGCGCCCAAGATTAAAAAGGAAGACGGGCGGGTTGACTGGAACCTGCCGGCGCAAACGATCTGGAACCGGCTGCGCGCCTTCACACCCTGGCCGGGTGCGTTCACGTTTTTGCGAACCACGGTGGAGGGCACTGCTCCGTCATTGCCCCAATCTCCAGGAGGTCAGGGAAGCGACGAAGCGCTTCCCTCCAAAATGATCAAAATCTGGAAGGCGGAACCGGTCGTGGAATTTGTTGGTAGGGACGGCCCGCCCGGGCCGTCCGGCGGAAGTTCCGCTTCCCATTTCGGTCGCCTCGACGAGGCGACCCTACCCGGTAATATTTTATCGGCGGACAAGAACGGAATTTTTGTCACTTGCGGTCAGGGTGCGCTCCGGATTCTGGAATTGCAGCGTGAAGGCGGGCGGCGGATGAACGCCGCGGAATTTCTGGCGGGGCATCCGTTGAAATTGGGCGATAGATTTGAGAGGTAGGGATGGCCCGCCGGGCCGT
The DNA here is from genome assembly GCA_041482195.1 of Verrucomicrobiia bacterium. Lineage (GTDB taxonomy): Bacteria > Verrucomicrobiota > Verrucomicrobiia > Limisphaerales > UBA11358 > UBA11358. The sequence goes on along the minus strand of JBGPDH010000018.1, from coordinate 22,806 downwards.
CCGCGGACGCCGCAGCGCGGCGTCCCTACCCGACCATGGCATCCTTCAATCCAGCGGCGTACGCTTCAAACACACGCCGCATTTCATCACGGACCCGTCGGAATGAATTCAGGATTTCGTCTTCCGTGCCGGTCGCCCTGGCCGGATCGGGAAACGGCCAGTGATGGCGCTTTAATTGACCGGGAAAGATCGGACACCCCTGGTCCAGGTTGCCGCAAACGGTGATGACGGTACGGATAGGCTGGCCGAGAAACTCTTTCAGCGACTTTGAACGGTGACCGGAAATATCAATGCCCACCTCCGCCATGACCTTGATGGCGAGCGGGTGAACGTAACCAGTCGGTTGAGAACCGGCGCTCTCGACATTGACGAGGTCGCCCGCCGCCGCGCGGAGAAAACCTTCGCCAATATGGCTGCGGCAGGAGTTACCGGTGCAAAGGATGAGGACGGTGGGTTTCATAAAATGGGGAAACACCGAACGTCGAACATCGAACGCCGAACATCGAAGCAACGGGTGGTGCCGAAATTCGGCGTTCGAAGTCCGATGTTGGTTGTTCGATGTTCCTTCGTCATCTTCATGCTGCGTTCAGGAAACCATCCGGCCCGCTTCAAGCCTCGTTTGATACCACCCGCGCGACTGGTTGCAAACATGGCAGACGGACAACATCACCGGCACTTCAACGAGCACCCCGACGACCGTGGCGAGCGCGGCGCCGGAACCGGGTCCGAACAGCGTGATGGCCACGGCCACCGCGAGCTCGAAGAAATTGCTCGCGCCGATGAGCGCGCCGGGCGCGGCCACGTTATGCGGCACCCGAAACCGGCGCATCAGCAGGTAGGTGAGCGTGGAATTGAAATAAACCTGGATGACAATCGGCACCGCCAACAATAGCACGGCGAGCCAGCGCGTGGTCAGGTTCTCCGCCTGAAATGCAAAGATGAGCACGAGCGTCAGCAGCAACGCAAGAATGGTCACGGGATGAAATTTCGGCAGAAAACTCTTCTCGAACCAGTCCTTGCCATGCGATTTCAAAAGCGTCGTTCGCGTCAACCAGCCGGCGGTCAGTGGAATCACAATAAACACCACCACCGAAGTGATGAGCACTTTGGCCGGCACGACGACGTGCGCCACGCCGCACAGAAACATGACGATGGGCGCGAACGCAAACAACATGATGAGGTCGTTCACCGCCACCTGCACCAGCGTGTAGGCCGGGTCGCCGTCGGTGAGATAGCTCCACACAAACACCATGGCGGTACAAGGCGCGGCGGCCAGGATGATGAGGCCGGCGGTATAATTCTTCGCGGTCTCAGGTTCAATCCACGGGGCGAAGAGATGTTGCATAAACAGCCACGCCAGCAGCGCCATGCTGAAGGGTTTGACCAGCCAGTTGACGAACAGGGTCACGGCCAGGCCTCGAGGTTTGCGGGCGATGCCTCCCAGCGCCGTAAAATCCACTTTGAGCATCATCGGATAGATCATCAGCCAGATCAGCACGGCGATGGCCACGTTCACATGTGAGTCCCGGCCGAACTGGAGTTCGCTCAACCGCGTCGTAAACGTTGGCGCGAGCTTTCCCAACAACACCCCGATGACCATGCACAGAAAAACCCAGACGGTCAGGTAACGCTCGAAAAAGGCCAGCCGCCGGGGATTTACGATTTCGGATTTACGATTTACGAGTTCAGACATAAAGGAATGGCTGCCTTGAACCTGTCACCCGTCACACGCCACTTGTCACCCTTTTGGTTTGCGCGCCCTGATTTCCAGGCTGGTGATGAAATCGGCGGTGGTGGTTCCGTCCGGCAGGTGCTCCGCGATGTTCCGGTAAAGCGGGTCGTTCCAATCGGCCTTGGCCTTGAGGAAATCGGATTTTTTCGTGAGTACAATGTCGGTCAGTCCCGCTCCGCGGGCCATCCGTTCGGTTTCATCCGCGAGTACGGCGCCGGCCACGCAACCGATGACCGCCTCCACCATCTCCTGGACGGCCTGGGGCAGCGGCTGCAACAGGGCCAAATCGGAAACCGCAACGCGTCCGCCCGGTTTGAGCACGCGCGCGATCTCGCGCCAGACCTGCGGTTTGTCCGGTGAAAGATTGATGACGCAGTTTGAGATGATGACATCCACGCTGTTGTCGGCCACGGGCAAATGTTCGATTTCGCCAAGGCGGAACTCGACGTTGTCCAGGCCGGTCTGCTGGCGATATCTGACGGCGTTGCGGCGTGCTTTGGCGAGCATTTCCGGCGTCATATCCACGCCGATGGCGCGGCCGGTGGCGCCGAGTTTGCGGCCGGCGATGAATACATCGAAGCCGCCGCCGCTGCCGAGGTCGAGCACGACTTCACCGGGTTTCAATGAAGCGAGGGCTGCCGGATTGCCGCAGGAAAGTCCCAGGTTTGCCCCTTCGGGCAAAGCGGCCAATTCCCCGGCAGCATAGCCGATTTGCCGGGCGAGTCCGGCGGCGGTCGTTTCCTTCCCGCCGCAGCAGGAGTTTTTACCTTTGGCAATGGCCGCATAACCTTTGCGCACCATTTCGCGAATCGTTTGTTGAGTATCGGGGGTGTTTGTTTTCATAAAACGGGTTCTGCAAAAGCGGAGCGCCAGCACCACGAGTTTTTTGGGGAGGTCTCATCTGGGCGGTTCAATCCGGTCAACGGCATTGGCGGCGGCAGATTTCCGCCAGGTCGGTTTTGAGCACGCGTTCCAATTTTCGCGCGTCCGTTGCGGCTTCGACGGTCTTGCCAAGCGATTTTTTCACCCAATCCAGCGCCTCGCGCACGGCCGTCGGCGCGGCCCGGTCCGGCAACCGGTAATAGACCCAGCGCTCCGATTTACGGGACTGGATCAGGCCGGCGTGGTGCAGGACGGAGAGGTGTTTGGAGACGGTGGAGAAGGCCAGACCGAACAATTCGGTGATCTGGCAGACGCACAATTCGCCGCGGCGCAGTGCCAGCAGGATCCGGACCCGGTTCGGGTCGGCGAGTGCCCGGGTGATGGACATGAACTCGCGCATACGTTTATATTTCGCCAAACAACGAAATGATTATCGTGCTTTTCCCGCGGGATGCAAGTGAAATGTCGGGGTGAATTACGAGCCGGGGGCGGAGGCGGCCTGGTTTTTCGCGCCGGCGTGGCGGATGTCCTGGGCTTCGTAGAGGTAAACAATGTCCTCCGCCACGTTTTTGGCGTGATCGGCGATGCGTTCGAGGCTTTTGGAAACGACCATCAGGTGCAGACAACGGCCGATGGAATCGGGATGCTCCACCATGTGCTGGGCCAGAACCTGGTGGATTTCCTTGTTCAGCGCGTCCACCTCTTTGTCGCGCGGGATGATGGCGCGGGCGGCGGCGGAATCATGGCTTACGAACGCATCCAGCGCAGCCTTGAGCATGTCCAGCGCCATCCGGGCCAGGCGCGGCAGGTCGAGATTAATTTTCACGGGCGGTTCCTGGCTCAAATCACGGGCGCGCTTGGCGATCTTGGTCGCCTCGTCACCGATGCGTTCGAGGTTCTGGGAAACTTTCATCGCGATGGTGACGAGGCGGAGGTTGGTGGCCAGCGGCGCCTTGGTGAGCAATTGGATGACCAGTTCGTCAATTTCCACTTCAAACTGGTCCAGGATGCGGTCGTTTTCCTTCACCCGCAGGGCGAGGTCGTAATCGCGCTGAACGAGCGCCTGTACGGACTGATTCACCGCGGTCTCGGCGTGGCTGGCCATGGTGAGCAGTTTCTGTCGCAAACTGTCCAGCCCCGCTTCAAAATAATTTTCCATAAATCGTTTCTTTCACTGTCCTCGTTTTCGCCCCCTCCTCGTCCTCGACAATTTCGATTACGAGGACGAGGACGACGACGAGGAGGATTTTTCACCCGAACCGGCCGGTCACATAGTCTTCCGTGCGTTTCTGCGACGGGCTGGTGAAGATTTTGGTCGTCGGCCCGAATTCGACCAGTTCACCGAGATAAAAGAAGGCGGTAAAATCCGACGCGCGCGCCGCCTGCTGCATGTTGTGAGTCACAATCACAATCGTGTAATCTTTTTTCAATTGCACAATCAAGTCCTCAATTTTGGCCGTGGCCAGCGGATCAAGGGCCGACGCCGGCTCGTCCATGAGCAGCACTTCCGGTTCCACCGCCAGCGCGCGGGCGATGCACAGCCGCTGCTGCTGACCGCCCGACAAACTGATGGCCGGCGCGTGCAGACGGTCCTTCACTTCATCCCAGAGCGCGGCCATGCGCAGCGATTGTTCCGTGCGCTCGGCAAGCACTTTCCGGTTGCCCAGGCCGTTCAAGCGCAGGCCGACCGTAACATTTTCGACGATGGACATGGTTGGGAACGGATTCGATTTTTGGAACACCATGCCGACTCGGCGGCGCACCACCACGGGCTCGACATCGCGCGAGTAGATGTCGTCCCCGAACAGGCGGATCTCGCCTTCCATGCGCGCCTCAGGGTTCAATTCGTGCATTCGGTTGAGGGCGCGCAGGAAGGTGGATTTACCGCACCCGCTCGGCCCGATGATGGCGGTAACGGCGCGCGCCGCAATGTCCAGGGAAACACTTTTGACGGCGGCTTGTTTGCCGAAGAACACGGAAAGGTTGCGCACAGCCAGGGCCAGCGCGCCCGCGGATTGTTGCCCGGGCGGGACATTGAACGGTGGAGTGGCGGTTTCAGGCATGGCGTTAGATTTCAAGCTTTGCTTTGGAACCGGTCGCGGGTGAAAAAGCGCACGCCAACATTGATGGCCAGCACCAACAGAAGCAGAACGAAGGCGCCTGCCCAGGCCTGCCGGTGCCAGTCGTCGTAAGGCGAGATGGCATAAACGTAAATCTGCAGGGGGATGGCGGCGATGGGTTCGGTCAGTTTGTGGGCCCAGCCGAGATTGCCGGTCGTGAACAGCAGCGGCGCGGTTTCACCCACCACCCGCGCCAGTGCCAGCAGCACACCGGTGACAATGCCTTTGAGGGCAGTACGCACGACGATTTGCACGATGGTGCGCCACTTGGCGATGCCCAGCGCGAGCGCGGCTTCGCGGTAACCGCCGGGCACCAGTTGCAGGACTTCCTCGGTCGTCCGCATCACCAGGGGAATCATCATCAGTCCCAGCACGACGCCGCCCGCCAGCGCGGACGCACCATGCATAGGCACCACCATCAGGCCATAGACGACCACACCCCAGGTGATGGACGGCACACCATTGAGGATGTCGGCGGCGAATCGGACCCACCAATTCAATTTGGACGAGCCGTATTCGGAAAGGTACACGCCGCCCAGCACGCCAATCGGGACGCCGACGACGGTCGCTTCCGCGAGCAACACAAACGTTCCCACGATGGCGTTGGCCATGCCGCCCCCTTTTTCGCCGAGGGGTTTGGGCAATTGCGTGAAGAAATCGAGGTTAATCGAACCGAACCCCTGCTTCACGACATGATAAAAAACCAGAATGAGCGGGGTAACCACCAGAATGGCGCAGGCGAAGGTAATCACCTGCATCAGGAAGTCCTTGAACTGGCGCCATTGATGGTTCGGGGCAGTCACAGAATTGATGATTGATGATTGATGATTGATGATTTGTCGCCAACCAGGTCAGCAATTGCCGGTTCAATCATAAATCGTAAATCGTAAATCATAAATGGCTTCAGTGTTGTGGTTTTACACCGGATCCGGCGAAGGTTTTCAAAAGCAACTGCGCGAAAATGTTCACGAGCACGGTCACGCCGATCAGGACCAATCCGAGTTCAAACAGCGAGCTGTAAAACAAATCACCGATCGCTTCGGTGAATTGATTGGCGATCCAGCTGGCCAGCGTGCTGCCGGGCTTGAATAGGGACAGGACGAATTGCGGTGAATTGCCAATGACCATCGTCACAGCCATGGTCTCGCCCAGCGCGCGGCCCAGTCCCAGAATGACGGCGCCGAAAATTCCTTTTTTTGCATAACTTAACACCGCGATGCGGGTGACCTCCCAGCGTGTCGCGCCGAGGGCGTAGGCGGCTTCGCGCTGCAAACTGGGAACGGAACGCAGAATTTCGCGCGAAACCGACGTGATGATGGGAATAATCATAATGGCGAGGATGATGCCGGCCGCCAGCATGCAATAGCCGTAACCCTCGCCTTGAAAGAGCGGCAGAAAACCAAGCGTCGACCGCAGCGCCGGGGAAAGATGATGGTGCAACCATGGCACCATGACATCCATTCCCCAGAAGCCCAGAATGACGCTGGGAATGGCGGCCAGCAATTCGATGAACATGACGAGTGGCTGACGGAGCCACAGCGGCGCGAGTTCGGTGAGATAAACCGCGGTAGCGACGCTGATCGGCACGGCGATGAGGAGGGCAAGGAGTGATGAGACCAGCGTGCCGAGGATGAAGGGCAGCGCGCCGTAATTGTCGTTGCCCGGGTCCCAGTCGCTACTGACGAGGAAGTGCCAGCCGAACTTGTGCAGCGCCGGCTGCGAACCGCGAGCCAGTTCGTAACCGATGAGGGCAACGAGCACAAAGATGGCCAAGGCCATGAGCAGCGTCAGCCATTTGAAAACGCGGTCGCCAAAATGCGAGGCGGAAGCTCTCGCAATCGCGGTTTGAATTGGCGCTGATTCGGTCACGTTTTATTATTCCCGTTACACGGCGGCCACCGGTCAAAAACCCAGCGGAGGAAGAGCTGGAGGAACGGCGCTCTTCGTCCGGCTCACGCCCCTAGCCTAGCGGGCAGCGGAGCGAGGTCAGTATTTAATTGTGTCGAGCAGCTTCAGCTCACGTTGCTCAACGCTTTCCGGCAAAGGCGCGTAGTCCAGCGTGGACGAAATTTTCTGCCCGTCCGTGACCGCCCATTTCAAAAAGGCCACCAGCTTTTTGCCGTGGTCGGCTTTCTTCTGATGCTGATAAACCAACACCCAGCTGGCGCCGGCAATAGGATAGGCGTCCGCGCCGGACGGATTGACCATTGAGAAACGGAAATCCTCGGGAATAGTGGCGGTGGCCAGCGCGGCGCTGACGGAGGCCGGTGCGGGCGAAATGAAATTGCCCGACGAATTTTTCATGTCCGCATAGGGGATTTTGCTCTGGTCCGCGTAAGCCAGTTCGCCGTAACCGATGGCGCCGGAAATTTGTTTGACCGCGCCGGCCACGCCTTCGCTGCCTTTGGCGCCCAGACCAATGCCGGCGGGCCATTTCACCGAAGTACTCTTGCCCACCGTATCGGCCCAAACCGGGTTCACGGCGTTCAGGTAATCGGTAAAAATGAACGTCGTGCCGCTGCCTTCGGTGCGATAAACCGGAACAATCGCCAGGTCCGGCAAATCCACACCTGGATTAAGCGCGTTGATTTTGGGATCGTTCCATTTCTTGATGTTGCCGAGGTAAATGTTGGCCAGGGTATCGCCGTCGAGCTTGAGTTTCGGGTTGCCGGGCAGGTTATACATGATGGCCACGCCGCCGGCAACGACGGGCAAGTGCAGGATTTTACCCGGCGCCTTGGCCAGCGCTGAGTCGGTCATCGGTGCATCGGATGCGCCGAAGTCCACCGTTTGATTGAGCAATTGTTTCTGCCCGCCGCCGGAGCCGATGGATTGATAATTGAAGCGGACGTCGGGATGATTTTCGCCGTAGGCTTCAAACCATTTGGTAAAGGCCGGATAGTCAAAGGTGGAACCGGCGCCATTGACGAGGGTCTGCGCCTGCAAACCGGTGCCAGCCGCGAGCCAGCCAGCGAAACCTAAGAGGGAGAGTGTGATTTTGTTCATTTTCAATCAGGGAGTTTAATGGGTTAGGTGTCGTGTGTTCACGTTACAATCAGGTTAAAATTTCCACATCAGATCCACCATGGCGTGGATCGCCTCGGAACTGGCGTTGCCGGGGTTGGTGTTGCCGATTTGACTGCTTATGTAGCAGGTGAGCGAAAAGAGCAACGCGTCGGTGAGAGCGTAGTTGGCGGTGACCAGATGGCCTTTGATGTTGGTACCGCCGGCAAAACCGGCGTTATAAACAGTGTCGTCATCATTCACGATCTGCGCAAACCAGGCATTCGCGTCCAGGGATTCGTAGCGATAGCCAATGTCCCACATGCCTCGCTTGGCAGCCTGACCGAGGATGATGCCGGCGTAATAACCCACGTTTCCGCTCGGTGCGCCGCCGACCACTGGCCCGCCGGGACCCGGCGCAGACGGATTGTACATGTATTCGCCAACGAACTTGATGGGGAATGCTCCGTGGTAAAGCGGGAAGCTGTCCAGTTTGTAGGTCATGCTGACGTCGCCGACAATGGGATTGAAGCCGTAAATGGGGTCGCCGGCGACATTGATGGAATTTCCCTTGTTGCCGGCGTTGGCGTTGGCCGTCGTAAGCATATCGGAGTTGACGATTTCATAGGCGGCCCCTCCCACAGTGGTGGAAAATCGGCCGGTCCAGTTCGCGGTCCAGAGCAATTGGCCGCCATAGAGAAACGACATGTTTTGCGCAGCTGAGCCCGAATAGGCCAGGACGAAAGCAGCCGTGTTGAACGCCAGCGTATTCCAGTCGTCGAATTTGTAAGTAGTCTGCAGCGCGCCGCCTTCCGGGGTGTAATCGACGTCAAAGACCATTGGTGTTTCCTGAAACGGTTCGTCCATCTTGCCAATAGTGGTCGCCACCATCCAGGTCTCATCATTGATCGGAATCCACTTGCCGTAAGCGGCATCCACATAGATGAACTTCTTCGTACCATTGCCCTGGAACGTGGAGGTGTTCGATAGCGGATTACCCCCAGTGGTGTTCGTGGAGTTTGCGTCGCCGCTGCCCAGCCGGAAGCCCGCCTGTAAATTATCCTTCATATTGATTTGCAGCCCCACCCGCAAACGGTAGCGAACTCGCAGGTTGTCCTGCTGCGCCGGATTGGGCGTGGCCCGTTCATCCAGCCGCCCGCGGAAATCGCCGTACAGTTTGTAACTGGTTATCCAGTCCGGTGCCAGAAAGCGGGAGTTCATTTGCTGATTGAAATCGGCCACTGAATTGGTCGCATTTTCAGCCTTCAACTCGTCCGCCTCGCTCGGCGACAGGATGCCCTTTTGTTCCAGTTTATTGAGCAGGTTGTCGACGGAAGTTTGCGCGTAAACACCGGGAGTCAGCGCCATGAGCGCGGCGGCCCCGGCAAAGATTGCATTTTGGGAAGGATTTGATTTTTTGATTATTTTCATGGTTTCAGGTTCGTGTCAGCGGGGCGAACCTTGAGACACCATTGTTACAATCGAATGAAGGAAGTGTTACGATTTGGTGACAATCCGACCCGTCCATCGCAGTCGCAGGAAGCAAATGTGACAATTCGATGACAAGCCAACGGGACTCAGGTTGTCACCGCATTGGGAAAGTAATTGAAAACAAAAGGAGAATCCTTCCAACGAACAGAAGAGTTGTCGCGAAAAATGTCTTGAAACTACATCGCGCGGAAGGCGGTCAGGCCCAGAAGCAGAATAAAAACGGAAAACGCCAGTCGAATAGTGCTGCCCAGGCGCACGCGCGTCTCGGTGGCCGTCCCCCAATGGAGCAAATCACGCAGCTTCCACGGCCACACGGTGAACGAGATGCCGGCGACGACCAGCACATAAGCCCACGTTTGAATGACCCAGACCCAATGCGTCTCGCCCAGATGCGGCCGGCCCGTGTCCACCATCAATTTCGCCAGCAACAACATCACCACGGCCAGTCCGCGCACCGCCAGAAAGTCCGGGATAAAAATACAGCTCAAAACGCCCACCGCCACAAAGCCCAGCATCATCGCCGGTTTGAAGGCCGCAAAATCGGAGACCGATTCGTTGTGGACATTCCACACGAACCACACCGTACCCAGCAGCATCAGGAAGACGCCGACCGGCAGATTGCGCGGGAATTTGCGAACCGCCGCCGCGAACTTCTGCGGCTGCGTGATGCCATAAAACTGCGGCACCGCCATGCCCAGCCCGAGCAATATGGACAACAACGACAATTTCATCGCGAGGAGTTAAACACGAACGGGCACGCTTGTCACGCCGAAGCGAGCGAAGGCGGGAAAGGCTACAAAGAAACAGGGACCATCCGAATCTGCTGCCAAACACGTCTGGCGACGGTCGGTTACTACCTGGCGCGGCGGATGAAGAATAAGATATTTGAATTCGTTTTACAGATATGGATTTATAATTTAATCTTGTAACAAAAATGAAAGAGAGGATAACCATGATCGCAAAATTGCACAAAACAAACCGAGGACTGACGCTGGCCCTTCTGCTTTTGGCTGGTCTGGCGCTGATCACCATGATGAAAGCGCAGAATGAGCCACAGCCCCAACCGACCAAAATCGGCAAGCCCGACGCCTCAAAAGGTGTGTGGGCAGTACGATTTGAGCCGGTCGGCGATTTTTCACCCAAAACACCGGGAGAGTTTTTAACGAGAATCCCGATTTATTCAGGTCAACACGGCGAGATTGGCTACTTCAGGACGAAAAAGCAAGGTGACAAGCTGGTCGGCTCCTTCCTCGCCTCCGATCCTGATCAGCTCAAGGCGGCGTTGTCCTCGCTACCGGACATCAAGGTCACTTCCATTGAAAAGCTGACACAAGAACAACTCGTCGATTATGAAAAGTCACCGCAGGAATCCTTCATTGACTTTGAGCATCTCGACGCTTCAAAGGGTGTGTGGGCGGTCAGATTTGAGCCGGTTGGTGATTTCTCGCCCAGAACGCCCGAAGAGTTTTTGTCGAGAGTACCTGTGTATTCGGGCCAACACGGCGAGATCGGCTACTTCAGGACCAAAAAGCAGGGTGACAAGCTGGCAGGTTCCTTCCTCGCCTATGATCCCGACCAGCTAAAGGCGGCGCTTTCCGCGTTGCCAGGCATCAAGGTCACTTCCGTTGAAAAGCTGACGCAGGACCAACTGGTCGAATACGAAAAGTCACCTCAGGAATCCTTGCCGGCACAGTAGTACGGCACCGGCCCCAGGGGGGCGGGTTATCCGTGGTCTTGCTTACAAGTTTTACAGGTTAACAATCGCCGGGTCGCCGTAGAGAGTGAAGGAACCGGCACGGGTGATTTTCACGTCCATGAGCTGGCCGCGATGCCGCTCCGAGCCGTCGAACACCACAATCCGGTTGCAACGCGTCCGGCCCGTCATCCGCGCCGGATTCTTTTTGCTCGGCCCTTCCACCAGAATCTGCATCTGTCGTCCGACCAACGCGCGGTATTTGCGTTTGGCGATTTCGTTGATGACTTCCAGGAGCCGATGATTGCGTTCCTCGCGCACTTTTTGCGGCACCTGGTCCGGCATATCGGCGGCGGGCGTGTCTCGGCGTTGCGAGTATTTGAAAATGAACGCCTGATCAAATTCGACCTCGCACGCGAGCGAAAGCGTCTCCTCGAAATCAGCCTCGGTTTCGCCGGGAAAACCGACGATGAAGTCGGTGCTGACGCCGATTTCCGGTTTGGCCGCACGCAACTTCCCGATGATGCCGACGTACCGTTCCCGGGTGTAACCGCGGTGCATCAGTTTCAACACACGATTGCTGCCGCTCTGGACGGGCAGGTGTGCGCTTTGAACCAGTTTCGGCAACCGCGCGTAAGCTTCGATCAAGTCATCGCCATAACCTTTGGGATGCGGTGAGGTAAACCGGATCCGTTCGAGTCCTTCGATTTCGTGTATGGCCTCAAGGAGCTGGACGAAGGGGGATTTCCTGTTGGTAGGGACGCGCTGCTGCGCGTCCTGGCCGAGCGGCAGCTCGGCCCTACCAAATCCTCTTTTTCCATAACTGGTCACAATCTGGCCGAGCAAGGTGATTTCCTTGACACCTTGCGCCACCAGCTGGCGGCACTCGGACACAACGTCGGGAATCGTACGGCTGCGTTCCTCGCCGCGTGTGTACGGCACAATACAGAAAGTGCAATACTGGTTGCAGCCCTGCATGATGCTGACGAACGCGGTGACGGATTTCCGGGAATTGCCGTTGAGCAGATGCTCTCGAATCGTCGCTTCGCTCCCCTGCTCCTCCGCCACGTCCACAATTTTTTCCACCTTGCCGGCGATGATTTCGTTGAGGCAATCCGCGGCGCGATGAAATTTTTGCGTGCCGAGCACCAGATCCACGTCCGGCAGCCGGTCAATCAGTTCCTGTCCTCGGCTTTGAGCCATGCAACCCATGAAACCGAGCACGACGTTGGGTCGGTCCCGCCGCGTTTCGGCAATGAGATTGACCATTTTGTTCAAGGCCTTTTGTTCTGCGAGATCGCGGACGCTGCAGGTGTTGAGCAAAATCACGTCCGCCACGTTCTCGGACGGCGCGAGGGTGTAGCCCTTGGCCACGAGTTGTGCGGCGACGGCTTCGCTGTCGCGCTCATTCATCTGGCAACCGTAGGTCTTGATGTAAACACTCGGCATGGGACGAGAATAGCGTCAATTTAGGCCATTCGAACGGGCTTGGGAAGGCGGAAAGGCAGCCGGAGCGCGGACAGCCTTGTCCGCGCACACGCCTGGGGCTGAAATCTGCGCACATGGCTGTCCGCGCTCCGGATGGCCAAAAAAGTAAAAAATTGCAAAATTTCACTAGCCAGTTTGGGAAAGTTGGGCTTTATTACTAGCAGGTCATGGGAATCAACAGAGCAGTTCGACAACCGCTCACCTTCGCCGGAACCCGGCGTAGCCAGTCAAACCTTCAACCGGAGGACCTCCAATGGACATACATCATCCGTTCGTGACGGAATTCCCCGAACATCGCGAAACCATCCGCACACTCAAGCTGTCGGACGCAAAGTTTCGCGCGATGTTCGAGGAATATCACCAACTCGACGATGAAATCTGCCGTATCGAAGAAGACATCGAGTACGCCACGGACCAGCAGATAGACGAACTCAAATTCAAGCGCGCCAAATTGAAGGACGCGCTCTACGCCGCCGTCCGCAAGAGCGAAGCGGCGCTCGTGCATTAATAAAGTGTCGTGTTGAGCCGGTGGCTCAACCGGTCGGGGTACAGCCTCGACTTTACACGCCGCCACAAGGGTCAATGTGTTTCGGCGGCGGTTTTCCGTTTTTTCGCCTCTTCAATCACTTTTTCCGTCGCCTCGCGCGGCATTTCCATCAGGGGAAGTATCGGTAGATCTCCTTGCGGTTGAGACGGCGAACGAACGTCACGGTGCCGCGCTCAAAAACAAAACCAACCCGGTAATCACCCACCCGAATGCGATAGTATTTGCCGGCGGCTTCGAGACGCTTGAGATTGGGAATTTATTGAAAGGTCCGGGCCGCTTCAACTTGCTCAATGACCTTTCTGATCCGGCGGAGCAACGCCGCGTCCTTGATGACGGATAGGTCCGCGTCAAATGATTCGCGAAAGGCCGTGTTCACGCCGCGCGGGCCAGCCGTTGGAAAATCTTCTTGCGGCTGGTGAGCCGGGTTTTTTCACCGTGTTTAATGGCTTTGAGCATGGCCATATCCTCCAGGCTTTCCTGCAATGCCCCCCGGAGAAGATCCTGCCGTTCTTCAAGGACTTCCACCACGGCATTCTTCAGGAGGACTTTGATGCGGCGTTCTTCAACAGCTGTCATGGAAAAACATTAGGTAATATGCCGTGATATGTCAAACGAGCGGATATAAGGGTAGTGACTCAGTTTGAAATTTAAAAGTCCTGAATCATCGTCGAAACCACAAAGCGAAAGTGCAGAGTCCAAGAAATAGAGCCGGGGGGACAAGGCCAAACCAAATGAAATGCGCTGGTCTTTGCAGCTCGTCAGGGACGAAGCAGTTCGGAATCGTGATAGCATACAATATGACTGCAAGCAGTATATTCACGATGAGCCGAGCTGCAACTAAACGTCTTGGATGGACCGTCTGCATGTGAACTAATTAGCAGGAACCGAGCCGCGCCCGAACCACAATCTAAACCACAACTGACATAAGGAATTTGCTTCAATGGGCTTCGGCAGCCGCTTTCCGTTTCTTGGCCTCTTCAATCACTTTTTCCGTCGCCTCGCGCGGCATTTCCTCGTAATGGCTGAAGTCCTCGGTATGCACTCCGCGCCCGCCGGTCAGTGACCGCAGGGTACTCGAATAATGGTAAAGTTCCTTCGTCGGCACGGTCGCCTTGATGAGCTGAAACGCGCCGTCGGTGTCCATGCCCATGATCTTGCCGCGCCGCGATGACAAATCCCCCATTACTTTGCCCATGCAATCGTCCGGGATCCGGATCTCAACGTTTTCGATCGGCTCGAGCAAAACTGGCCGGGCGGCCAGGAAGGCTTCCTTGAACGCGAAGTAGCCGGCAATCTGAAAGGCGATGTCCTTCGAGTCCACCGGATGCATCTTGCCGTCGTAGAAATCAATCTTCACGTCGGTCACCCGGCAACCGGCAAGAATGCCTTCGATGCAGGCCTGATGCACCCCCTTCTCCACCGACGGCACGAACACACGGTCCACGTTCTGTCCCACGAGCGAATTGTTGAACTCGACACCGCTGTCCCGTGGTTGCGGTTCGATGCGCATCCAGACCTCGGCGAATTGTCCTGCGCCGCCGGTCTGTTTCTTATGGCGATATTTGGAGTCGCCCTTGCCCTTGATGGTCTCGCGATACTTGACGCGCGGCTCGCCGAGTTCAACATGGACGTTGTGCCGCCGGCGCAAGCGGTCGGCGACCACCTCCAGATGCAATTCGCCCTGGGCGGAAATGATCGTCTGATGCAACTCCGGGTCCACGACGTAAAGGAACGTCGGGTCTTCGTGGTGCAACGCGGCCAGGCCGGAGGCGACCTTGTCTTCCTCTCCCTTCACTTTGGTAACGAGCGCGGCGTGGATGTTCGGCTTGGGATAGACGACCTTCGGCAGCGTCACTTGATGTTTGGCATTGCAAAGCGTGTTACCGATGTGGGTGTCCTTGAGTTTCACGGTTGCGGCGATGTCGCCCGCGCCCAGCGTGGGCACCGCCTCGCGGGTCTGGCCGTTGAGCAGGTAAATCTGCCCGATGCGTTCGTTCACCTTGCGGTCGCTGTTAAATAAATCCTTGCCGGTGGAGACCGATCCGGCATAAACGCGGAAAAATGACAGCTCGCCGAAATGCGCTTCGGACATGGTTTTAAAGATATAGGCGACGGTCTCCGGATCGTCCAAACCCACCTCCGTTTCCTTGCCGTTGGCATCTGTCGCCTTGACCTTTTTCCGGTCCACCGGCGACGAACCGTATTTGGCGATGAAATCCATGAGCCGCGCGATGCCGATATTATTTTCTGCCGACACACCGAACAGGGGGATGAACAGTTCCTTCTGCACGGCCGAGTGGATGCCGGCGCGGAATTCCGCCTCCGACAGACTGCCCTGCTCGAAAAACTTGTTCATCAGCTCGTCATCGGACTCGGCGATGTGTTCGATGAGCTGGCCGTGCAATTCCTTGACCCTGGCCTCCCATTCGCCGGTGGCCGGTTCCTCCTGGTATTTGCCGCTGCCATCGGTTTGGTAGGTCACAATTTCGTTGCGCAACACGTCCAAAACCTTGTTAAAACCCGGCCCGGCGGTCACCGGCACAGCCAGCGGAAAGACGTGCCGGCCAAAATGCTCCTGCAATTGCTTGACTACCCTGTCGAAATCCACGTTCTCCTTGTCCACGGCGTTGACGACGATCATCTTGGGGAGGCCGTAGCCGGTCGCGTAATTCCAGACGCGGTCGGTGCCCACGCCGAGGCCGTGCTGGGCATGGACGACGACGAGCGCGAAATCACCGACGCGCAGCGCGCCGAGACCCTCACTAATAAAGTCCAGGTAACCGGGCGTATCGATGATATTGAACTTTTTGCCCGCCCATTCCGTATGCAGGAGGGAGGCCGAGACGGAAATTTGCCGGTTTTTTTCGCTGACGTGATAATCCGAAACCGTGGAGCCGTCGGCGATGCGGCCCATACGATTGATGACGCCGCCGCACAGGAGCATTGCTTCACTGAGCATGGTTTTGCCCGACGAAGCATGGCCGACAATGGCAAAGTTCCGGATGTCTGCAGGTTGATAGGTTTTCATAAATCGAAATCACACATTAAGGTCCTGCCACAAGCCGCCGGCGCGAGGCTCTGTGGTCGCGGGAACGCAAACCCTGGGAAGAAGCTGATCCCATGAAGTTCTGGTCGCCGGTTCATTGATTCTGATTCAACCAGAAATGCGCCGCGCGCGCAACTCACTTGCAGTGGCGGGTTAATTTCGTATGTTCATGGCTGGACGGGTTGAATTGAATCGGTCCTGGCGCGTAAGGCAGGACCGGTTCACACTATGGAATCTGAATTGTTGAAAGTATTGTTGATCGCCGGCGATGGGCATTTGGCGCAAACCGTGGCGGGCAAATTGCGGGACGAGAAACAACCTGCTGAAGTCACGACGGTGCCGGCGTTGGACGCCGGTGTCGCCAAACTGTCGGCCAGTTCCTTTGATGTTGTTTTGTTTGAGCTTCCCTCGGCGAATGCCGCCGGTCTCTTTCTGGTCACCTTTCTCGCCACCAAGGCGCCGACCGTGCCGATGGTGGTCCTCGGCCCCAATCAGGACGAAGCGTTCGCCGTGGAAGTCGTTCGCGCCGGCGCCCAGGAGTATTTGGCCAGGGTAGAGCTGGACCAGCGGCCGCTCGAACCGGTGATTCACCTCGCACTGGAACGTCACCTCGAACAGGCCGCCCTGCTCAAAGAAAAGGAAAATTATTACGGCCTGTTCGACCACCTCGTGGAAGGCATTTTCCGCACCACGCCGGACGGCCATTACCAGCTGGCGAACGTCGCGTTGGCACGCATTTATGGCTACGACTCGCCGGTGGAATTGATGGCCAGCATCAAGGATATCGGCCGCAGCCTCTATGTGGATCCGGCGCGACGCGACGAATTTGTCCGGCTGATGCAGACCAGCGATACCATCACCAACTTCGAATCCCAGATTTACCGCAAGGACGGCTCCACCATCTGGATTTCGGAAAATTGCCGCGCGGTCCGCGACGTCCATGGGAAAGTGCAGTTCTACGAAGGCACCGTCGAAGACATCACCCAGGGCCGGCAGACCGAGATGAACCTGCGCAACTCGGAGTCCCTCTACCATTCGCTGGTCGAGACGATGCCCCAAAACGTGTTCCGGAAAGACCTGGGGGGCCGGTTCACGTTCGCCAACCAGCAGTATTGCAAACATTACCGGTGCAAACTGGAGGACATCCTGGGCAAAACAGATTTCGATTTCTTTCCGAAGGAACTGGCGGAAAAATATCAAAAGGACGACCAGCGCGTCATGGAAACCGGACAGACCTACGAATTCACGGAGGAACATCATCCGTTTGGACAGGAAAAGACGATCACGCACGTTGTCAAAACCCCCCTTTACAGTGCCGACGGCAGCATCATCGGGTTGCAGGGAATTTTCTGGGATGTCACGGAACAGGTTCGGGCCGAGGAACAGGTTCGCCGGGTGAACGCCGAACTGGCCCGCAGCCGCGAAGAGTTGCGCACCAAAAACCTGTTGATGCAGGAAAATCTCCAGATGGCGCGGGAGATCCAATTCGCCATGCTGCCCCAACAATATCCCGTTTTCCCCCGCAACGTCCCGTTGGAAAAAAGCGCCTTCCAGTTTGTCCACCGTTATCAGCCGGCGGAAACTGTCAGCGGCGATTTCTTCAGTGTGTCCCCGCTGTCGGAAGAGGAAGCCGCCGTTTTCATCTGCGACGTGACCGGACACGGGATGCGTGCGGCGCTGGTGACCGCCATGATCCGCGCCCTGGTGGAAGAATTAAAACCGATTGCGCGCGACCCGGGAATGTTCCTGCGCAAGGTCAATTCCGACCTGTTTACCATCCTTAAAACCACCGGTTCGCCGATGCTCACCACGGCGTTTTACCTGGTCGCCAACTGGCGCACCGGCGTGATGCGTTTTGCGAACGCCGGCCATCCCAAACCCCTGCTCATCCGCCGCCCGGCCGGCCGCATAGAGCCGCTCGTCAATGTCTCCGGCAAAAGCCAGCCCGCTCTCGGCCTGTTCGAAGATCCGCCGTACCAGACCAGTGAAATCACCATCACGCCGGGCGATTTGGTCATGCTTTTCACCGACGGGCTCTATGAAGTGCAGGGGCCGAATGAGGAATTGTATTCGCAGGAACGGCTGATCATGGACATGAAAGACCGCCTGTCCAAACCCGCCGCGCAATTGTTTGACGAACTGCTGGCGGCCATCGGCAACTTTTCCGTGGACCACGAGTTCGCCGACGACGTCTGCCTGGTCGGCATGGAATACGCCGGAAAACCCGCCTGAAAACCTGACGGCAACTGCTACTCGGTCAGAATTTTGATTACGCGCGATTTCTCGGCGCGTTTACGCTGGGTTTCGTCGAGGATTTTCTTGCGGAGCCGGAGATTTTTTGGCGTGGCTTCGACATATTCGTCGGAACCGATATATTCCAGCGCGCGTTCGAGCGAGAGCTTGAACGGCGCGCTGAGTTGAATGCCCTTGCCATCACCCTGTGAACGCATATTGGTAAGCCGTTTCGCCTTGCAGGGATTCACCGGGATATCGTTTTCCCGCGCGTTCTCGCCCACGATCATGCCGGCGTAAATCGCTTCACCCGGCCCCACCATCAGCCGGCCGCGTTCCTGAATCATGTTTAGCGCGTAAGCCATGGCCTCGCCGCTTTCCATGCTGACCAGCGAGCCGTTCTTGCGCGCGGCAATTTCCCCGCGGTCGGGACCGTATTCGTGGAACAGATGGCTCATCACCCCCAGACCGCGTGTCTGGTTCACCAGGTCGGTCTCAAATCCGATCAAACCGCGCATGGGAATCAACGCCTCGATGGTCACCTGGTCGCCATGATGGTTCATGTTCGTAATCTCGGCCTTCCGGCCGGACAGATTTTCCATGATGGGTCCCATGAATTCCTGCGGGATTTCCAGGAACAGCTTTTCAATCGGCTCCTGCATGTTGCCCTCGGCGTCCTTCCGGTAGAGGACTTCGGGACGCGACACCAGCACCTCGTGACCTTCGCGCCGCATTTGTTCCACCAGGATGGCAATCTGCATTTCGCCGCGGCCCTCGACCTCGAAAATCTTCGGGTCGCTGGTCTGTTTGATGCGCAAAGCGACGTTCGTGCGGATTTCCTTCTGCAGCCGCTCCCAGATGTGCCGCGCGGTGACCAGCTTGCCGTCCTGACCGGCCAGCGGGCCGTCGTTGACGGCGAATTCCATCTGGATCGTCGGCGGGTCAATCGGGATGTACGGCAAGGCGCCGCGCTCCGGCTTGTCCGCAATGGTCTCGCCGATGAACACTTCCTCGAACCCGGTGACGCCGACGATGTCGCCCGCGTGGGCTTCCGACACTTCGATGCGTTTCAGACCTTCGAAGTGATAAATCATCGTGATCTTGCCCTGGGAAATTTTGCCGTGGCCGTGCAGGCAGCACGCCGCGTCGCCCACCTTCACTTTGCCGGCCATGATTTTGCCGAACGCGATACGGCCGAGGTAATCCGAGTAATCGAGGTTCGCCACCAGGACCTGAAATCCATCGCCCGCCTTGGCGCGCGGAGACGGAATATGTTTCACGATCGCGTCAAACAGCGGTTCCATCGTCCCACTCACGTGACTCAAATCCATCTTCGCGTAACCATCCTTCGCCGAGCAATAGACGAACGGGAAATCCAGTTGCTCATCTGTGGCGTTCAGCGAAATGAACAACTCGAACACCTGGTCGAGCACCTTCTTGGGGTTTGCATTGTCGCGGTCAATCTTGTTGATGACCACAATCGGCTTGGCGCCGGCTTCCAACGCCTTGCGCAGGACGAAACGCGTCTGCGCCTGCGGGCCTTCGGCGGCATCCACCACCAGCAGCACGCCGTCAATCATGTTCATGATGCGCTCAACCTCGCCGCCGAAATCGGCGTGGCCGTGCGTATCCACGATGTTGACGTGGAAATCCTTGTATTTGAACGCGGCGTTCTTGGCGCGGATGGTGATGCCCTTTTCCTTTTCCAAATCCATCGAATCCATCAGGCGCTCGTCCTGCGACTCATGCTGGTTGGCACGGAAGGTGCCCGACTGCTTGAGCAGGCAATCCACGAGCGTTGTCTTGCCGTGGTCCACGTGCGCGATAATGGCGATGTTTCTTATGTGCTGCATAGGTCCGTTAAATCGTTAAATCGTTAAATCGGTTAAATGGGTTGAACAAGTGTTGACGTGCTGTCGAATTCGACTCATTTAACAATCACTCAACCGAATCGGATAGCATGCCTTTTCTGCGGCAAAGGTCAAGCCGCGTTTGGTAACAATTGCACCTTACCCTGTAGCCGCGTTTGTAAAAACGCGGACTTTCCACCATCAATCCCATCCGCGCTTTCACAAGCGCGGCTACACCAGTTTCTTCAGCTTCGTATCTTCACCCAGTTTGCGGACCAGCTCCTTGACCTTTTGCGCCTGGCTCTTGTGCGCCAGCAATACCGCGTCGTCAGTCTGTACCAGGATAGAATCGCGCAAACCGACCACCGCGATCGGCGTCCGGTTTTTGGTCCGCGCATCGTAGATGATGTTCCGCGCACCATCCACGTGGATGAAGTCTGCCACGACGCAATTGCCTTCGGGATCGGCCTTGAGATGCCGCCCCAGCGCCGTCCACGAACCGACGTCGTCCCATTCAAAGGCGCCGTCGGCCACGATGACATTCTGTGCTTTTTCCATCAGCGCATAATCAATTGAGACTTTCCGGATGTCGGGATAATCCTTCGCCAACACCTTCGCGAGCTTGGCAGGTTTGTTGGCCACCTTGAACCAGCGCTGACAAGCCGCGTACATTTCCGGCTGATGTTTCTGCAATCCTTCCGTAACGGTCACGAATGACCAGACGAACATCCCCGCGTTCCAGCGATACTGGCCGCTGTTGACGTATTCCTGGGCCCGATGAAAATCCGGTTTCTCGACAAACCGTTCCGCCTTGAAAAAGATCGTCTTCGTCTTTTTGGCCCCTTGCGCCGGCGGCAGTTCCTGGCCGATCTGAATGTAACCGTACCCGGTGTCGGGCCCGACCGGCTTGATGCCAATGGTGATGATGGCCTGACCGCGCGATGCCAGATCGAATGCGTCGCTCAATACCTGCTGAAATTTCTTTTCATCAGGAATCAAGTGGTCGGCGGGTAACACCGCCATGACGCCGGTAGTCGAGCGCGCCCCTACCAGCGCCGCGCCCAGGGTAACGGCAGCAGTGGTATCGCGGCCGATCGGTTCGGCAATCAGGTTGGCCTTCGGAATTTTCGGAAGTTGTTTGCGGACTTCCGGCAACTGCGTCTCGTTGGTGATGACAAAAATATTTTTTGCCGGCACGAGTGGAAGCACGCGGTCAACGGCCTGTTGGAGAAACGAGCGCTTGCCGAGCAGGGTGAGTAATTGCTTGGGCATGCGGTCCCGGCTCACCGGCCAGAACCGTTCGCCGCGTCCGCCCGCCATGATGACCACAAACCGGTCTTTGGTATTTGGTTTCACTTTCGCGCTCATAAAATTTTAACCACGGATAAACACGGATAGACACAGATGAAACCTGAACGAACCCCTCTCCCGGCTCCGCCACCCTCTCCCCGCTCGGCGGGGAGAGGGAAGGGTCGAGGGCTACTTTTTTTAAAATCCGTGTTCATCGGTATTCATCCGTGGTTGCTAAATGCTTTTTATCGCGTTTGCCATCGATTTCACAAACTTACTCGCACGCTTGACCAAATCCTTCGACTTCCCATGTTTGGCAATCTGGTCGACGACCGCGCTACCGACGACAACGGCATCGGCGCTTTGCGCGACCAGCCTCGCCTGTTCCGGCGTCGAGATGCCGAAGCCGACGGCGATGGGTAATTTAGTGTGCGCACGGATTTTCGCCATCTGCTGAGCCAGATTCGTGGCCACCTGTTTCTGTATGCCGGTCACACCTTCGCGTGAGATGTAGTAAATAAATCCGCTGCCGCGTTTGACGATGAATTTCATGCGGTCCACCGGCGTTGTCGGCGCCACCAGATAAATGTGGCAGAGGCTGTGTTTCTTCATCAACGCCTCGTAATCGTCCGACTCCTCCGGCGGCAAATCGAGCACCAGCAAACCATCCACCCCCGCCTTCGCCGCGTCGTTGATGAACCGCTCCAGGCCGACCCGGTGGATCAGGTTGAAGTAAATGTAGAGAATGACGGGGATTTCCGAATATTTCCGGATGGCGGTGACGGTGGCCAAAATTTTGGGCGGCGTGGTGCCGGATTCCAAACCGCGTTGTGCGGCCAGCTGGTTGACCAGACCATCGGCCAGCGGATCGCTGAACGGCACGCCCAGTTCCAAAATGTCCACCCCCGCTTTGTCAAACGCGACGGCCAGCTCGCGTGTGGCCGCCAGATTGGGATCACCCGCGCCGATATAGACGATAAAGCCCTTCTGGCCGGCGCGTTTCAGCCGCGCAAAGCATTCCTCGATGCGATTCATTGCATTTACGATTTACGATTTACGATTGACGTGCTGCATTATGGAGAGGACGCGCGTAAATCGTAAATCGTAAATCGTAAATTTAATTTGAGCCTCGTTACCTTGGCTCCTACAATCGAAAGATGGCCAGCACCTTCGGGCAATTGTTTCGCATCTCGACATGGGGTGAATCCCACGGCGGTGGTGTGGGTGTGGTCGTGGACGGCTGCCCGCCGCGCCTTAAGCTGACCGAGGCTGACATCCAGCCGGATCTGGACCGGCGCCGGCCGGGCCAGTCCAGAATCGTCTCGCCGCGCAAGGAATCCGACACGGTGCAAATCCTTTCCGGCACGTTCGGCGGCAAAACACTCGGCACGCCGATCTGTCTCTGGGTCAAAAACGAGGACGCGCGTCCCGC
>JBGPDH010000017.1:0-23832 GCA_041482195.1 Verrucomicrobiia bacterium | reverse complement strand
GCCGCTGAGATTGTCGCGCAAGTCATCAGGGATTGCGGTCGGGTAGATATCCTGGTGAACAACGCCGGCATCATTAGACGTGCGCCGATTGTGGACCATCCGGAGGCGGACTGGAACGCGGTGATTCAAATTAATCTCACCGCGCCGTTTTTTCTGACGCAGGCGGTGGCCAAATGGTGGGTCACCGGCGGGCGCGAGAAATCCCCGGCAGACGCGCGCCTCAAGGTCGTGAACATCGCCTCGATGCTATCGTTCCAGGGCGGCATCCTCGTGCCCGGTTACACGGCGAGCAAGAGCGGCATCGCCGGCATCACCAAGGCGTTTGCCAACGAACTGGCGAAGGAGCGCGCCAATTTCAACGCCATCGCGCCCGGTTACATCGCCACGGACAATACCAAGGCGCTGCGCGCCGACCCCGTTCGCAGCAAGGCCATTCTCGACCGCATCCCTGAAAGCCGCTGGGGCACGCCGGAAGACATTGCCGGCGCAGCATTGTTCCTGGCCTCGAAGGAGGCCGATTATCTGAACGGCACCATCATGAATGTGGATGGCGGCTGGCTGGCTCGCTGAAAGTGACGAATGTGGAATGTGGCATGAAAAAAACGTCCGAATTTGGATTTGCAATTTGTCGTTCGTCATTCGTCATTTTCGTTCTGGTTTTGTTGGCTTCTTGCGCCACCGTCACCACGCCCGGAAAATTCTCGGGGGCGACGCCGTTACGGTGGTCGCAGCGTCTGGCCGACTCGGAAATGGCACGCCGCGGTGATAGTCTGGTTTGGAAACCGGGTGGCAAGGCGAAATGGGATTACACCACCGGGTTGTTCACGTTCGCCCTGCTCCAATTGAACGAACAGTCCAGCCACCCGCGTTACCTTGGATTCGCAGAGAACACGATCGGTTCGTTCATTACCCCGGACGGGAAAATCAACGGGTATAAACCGGAGGACGAAAGTTTGGACAACATCGCTCCGGGGCGAACCGTGCTCGCACTTTGGCAAATCAATCACGAAGAGCGTTATCGCAAAGCCGCGGCTTGGCTGAGGCAACAACTTGATACCCAGCCGCGCACCGGTGACGGCGGGTTCTGGCATAAGAAAAGGTATCCGAGTCAAATGTGGCTGGATGGACTTTACATGGCCGAGCCGTTTTACGCCGAGTACGCAAAACTGTTCGATGAACCGGCGGATTTCAACGAAGTTGCCAGGCAGATTCGTATGGCGGGTGAACACACTTATGATTCCAAAACCGGATTGTTTTACCACGGTTGGGATGAGAGCAAATCGCAGCCCTGGGCGGACAAAATGACCGGCACGTCATCCAACTTTTGGGGGCGGGCCATGGGCTGGTACGCCATGGCCATGGTCGATGTGCTCGACTATTTCCCGACCAACCATCCGGCGCGGCCTGCAATCATTGCCACGTTCCAAAAGTTATGCGCCGGGGTGGTAAAATACCAGGATCCCCGGACCGGCCTTTGGTGGCAGGTGGTTGACCAGGGCAACCGCAAGGGCAATTACCTGGAAGCGACGTCATCCAGCATGTTTGTTTATGCGATGGCCAAAGGCATTCATCATGGATATTTATCGCAGAGTTATGAACCGGCGGTGTTGAAAGGTTATCGCGGCATCGTTGAAACCCTTGTTCGAGATGACGGGCACGGGCAATGGTCCTTGACCCATTGCTGTTCGGTAGCCGGTCTGGGTTATGGCCGTGACGGTTCGTTCGAGTATTACATCGGCGAACCAGTGGTGGACAACGACCTCAAAGGTGTCGGCCCTTTAATCCTCGCCGGGATCGAAGTACAATCATTAACCGGGCCGCCAACCGGCGCGGCCGAACAAATTCCCTGACGTCGGCCCAAATGTCTGTTAATCCCACTCACGGCGTATGAATACGATTCCTCTTCCCGGGATTTTTAATCGCCTGGCCGGTCTGATTGTCGGGTTGGCCTGTTTCATTGCAACCGTGCCGATCGGCGCACAACCGGTCGTGTCCGGCTCCATGCGCACTCCCATCACGTTGACCACCAGACTTTCTACCGGATTAAAACCCTATCCCGTGCTCACGGCCATGCAGCGCGTGGCCGACTGGCAACTTGCGCATCCGTTCACCAACTGTGTTCCCACCGATTGGCAACTGGGAGCGGAATACGCCGGCATGATGGCGCTGGCGGGCATCTCCAGCGACGTCAAATACCGGAACGCCATGCTGGCCATGGGCGAAAGCAACCAGTGGCAACTGGGCCCACGACCGTATTCAGCCGATGACCATTGCGTAGGCCAAACCTATGCGGAGCTTTACCTCCTTTACCGCGAAAACAAAATGATCGCGCCGTTGCAGGAGAGGTTTGATTTTATCCTGACCAACCCGCCGGACGCACAAGGCCTGGATTTCACGCAGCCACAGGGAAAAGCACTGGAAGTCTGGTCCTGGTGCGACTCGTTGTTCATGGGACCGCCAACCTGGCTGCGGCTTTATACGGCGACCGGTGACGAACGGTATTTGAATTTTGCCGTCACCAACTGGTGGCGCACTACGGATTATCTTTACGACACGAACGAGCACCTGTTTTACCGCGACAGCACCTACTTCGACAAACGCGAAGCGAACGGCCAAAAAGTATTCTGGAGCCGCGGCAATGGCTGGGTGATGGCCGGACTGGTGCGCGTGCTGCAATACCTGCCGACGAACCATCCTGACCGTCCGCGTTTCGAGCAGTTGTTCGTGGACATGTCCACGAAAATCGTGACGCTCCAGCAACCCGACGGCCTTTGGCGGGTAAGCTTGCTGGACCCGGCGGACTATCCAGAAAAGGAAACCAGCGGCTCCGGTTTCTTCACCTACGCGCTGGCCTGGGGTGTAAATCAGGGTCTGCTCGACCGTGCTAAATTTCAGCCGGCGGTCCGCAAAGGCTGGGCGGCGCTGGTGGAATGTGTGGGTGCCAACGGTAAATTGACTCACGTTCAGCCGGTTGGGAGCGATCCGAAAAAATTCGCGGAAGATTTAACGGCACCTTACGGCGTTGGGGCTTTTTTGCTCGCAGGCAGCGAGGTGTATCGGATGGCGGCATTGGCGGGCGCATATCCGGTCGCCATCAAAATCACAAATCCGGCAGACTTCCATCGGGATTGTGAAACGGTTGAGGTTGGCCTGAAATCCTTTGTGAACGAACCGCATGTCGCCTCCGGTATTTGTGCGGTCATGAACGGCATTTCCTCGCGCGTGCTGGATTCGCAAATCTACGTACTGGAGACAAACGAGGACAAATTACTTTTCCAGGTTGACTTGGCGCCGCACGAGACGCGGACCTATTACATTCTGGACGCTTCGGCTCTGGCGATGGTGCCACCGCCCCTGGTGAAGACGTTTGCGCGTTACGTGCCGGAACGCTATGACGATTTTGCCTGGGAAAGCGACCGCATCACGCACCGCGCCTACGGCATTCCGCTGATCAAAGCCGAAGGCACTATCAGCAGCGGCCCGGACGTATGGATCAAAAAGGACCGCGGCCTGATCGTGGATACCATGTATCAGACCGGCCATTACCACGAGGACAACGGTTCGTTCATGGATGATTATCGCGTCGGTCACAGTCGCGGCTGCGGCGGGCTGGGCATCTGGGACGGCAAGAAGCTGCACACCTCCAGCAATTATCGGAGCTGGAAGCTCATCACCACTGGGCCTATACGCTCGGAATTTGAACTGACCTACGATGCCTGGGATGCCGGGAATGGGCGGATGGTTTCTGAAACCAAGCGCTACCGCATTGATGCGGGATCATGGTTCACCCGGGCGCAAAGCACGTTCAGCAGCGACGATAAATCACCACTGACTATCGGTGTCGGGCTGGCGGAGCGCGCGTGCCCCACGAACCGGGTGGCATTCATCGCCGACGATCAAAGCGAAGGTTGGATGAGTTACTGGCAACCGGAAGACAAACCAAAGGGCATCATGGGCGTCGCCATCGTGCTACCGAAAGGCAGCGTGACTGCATTTACGAATGACGCACCAAACATGCCGGACTCCGTCCTTCATGCCGCAGTGCCGCAACCGACGCATGAGGGTTATCCGGCCATCCGCAATATGCTGGCCATTACGCAGGTCCCGGTCGGCCAACCGTTCAGTTACTACTTCGGCGCGTGTTGGGACCGCAGCGGCGATTTTACGAATGACGTGCAATGGGAGGCTTACGTCAAACGCTTCGCCGAACGTCGGGACCAGCCGCTACAGGTGACGATCGGGCCTTGAAAATCGGTAGGGACGCGCTGCTGCGTGTCCGGTGGCGCGGCAGCGCCACCCTACCGAATTATGTCTTCGTCTGTGTCACCACCTTCAATGCTTCGGCCGTAATTGCGGCAATCCTGTCCCAGGCTTTTTCGGCAACGAGTTTCTTTTCGGCCATCCACGAACCTCCAACGGCGGCGACCTGCGGCAAAGCGAGATAACTCGCCAGAGTGGCGGTGGTGATGCCGCCGGTGGGGAGGAATTTCACGCTGGTATGTGCGAACGGCGCGGCCAGCGCTTTGAGCATCGCCGCACCGCCGGCGGGTTCCGCCGGGAAAAACTTTAGATTTTTACACCCGAGATTCAGTGCCCGGTCCACTTCGGTTGGCGTCATGACACCGGGAAAAAACGGCATCTGAGCCTTGCCGGCCGCTGCCAGGACAGTTTCGTTAAGGCCCGGCGAAACACCAAATTGCGCCCCGGCCTCCACTGCGGCTTTGATGTTCTCAGCCGTCAGCAATGTGCCGGCGCCAATGGCCATCTGCGGCACTTCCTGCCGGATGCGCCGGATGGATTCGGCCGCAGCGGCGGTGCGGAAAGTGATTTCCATGACGTTCAATCCACCAGCCAATAGGGCCCGGGCCAGGGGCACCGCATCGGCTGCCTTGTCAATGCTGGTGATGCACATCAACCGTTGTTTGAGAAAAGGTTCGGGGTTCATAAAGTTGTCCGGCGATGATACAGGAAACCCCGGGTCAACGAACGAAAATTTCAGCGGTTAACCGGTTAAATCAGTGATTGGTTAAATGAGTGATTGCCGACCGGTTTCAACTCATTTAACTATTCAACCGATTGCTCATTTAACATTTAAATGCACATCGCCATCGAACACATTGCCATTCCCTCTCCCAATCCGGTCGCTTTAAAAAACTGGTATGAACGGGTTCTGGGCGCGCGGGAGATTTTCAACAATGGCCAGAATCCGCCGACATGCTTGATCGCCCTGCCCGGTGGTGGATGGTTTGAAATTTACGCCGCCGAGGGTCTGCCACAAGACCGTGGCAACAACAAACTGGCTGGTTTCCGCCATATTGCACTGCGGGTGGATTCCATCGAAGCGGCCAAAAGCGAATTGGAAAAACGCGGGGTGAAGTTTACGGAAGCCGCCCGGCCGGCGGCCGGCGGTGGACAGGTGCTGTTCTTTGAAGATGCCGAAGGCAACCTGTTGCATCTGGTGGAACGACCGGCGGATTGGCAATTGGTCGGACCCTGATTCGATCCCGACGTCAGCTACTTTTTTGGCATGCGAACGACGAGAATGGGGATTGAAGTTTTGTGGCGGACTTCCGTGATAGTGCTGCCGTGAAAAAGGTCGCCAAACAGCCGGTGGCCATGGCTCGTCATGGCGATCAAATCGCAATGTTCGCTTTCGGCGACTTTCAAGATTTCCTGCGGCGGATCGCCCAGGGCCAGCAGGGTCTGGACCGCAAAACCGCCACCGCGAAGTTTACCGGCGATTTTTTCGAGATATTCGCGGTCATCCTTCATTTCCTCGGATTCAGCCAGTTTGAGCTGGTTGAAATTGCGTGCCACCCAGCCATCGGCGACGTGCAGTAACAACAATTTGGCCCCGGTCAGCCGGGCCAGTGGCGCGATATGGTCCAAAATGACCTGGTCAGCAGCGCTGTTTTCCAGCGGGATGAGAATGTGGCGATACATGGTGCCTACGATGTCGGCATGTGCGGTCCGAAATACCCGTAAATCACCTTCAAGATCGCGTCGGGCATGAAGGTGTCAAAAAGCAACTTCACATTCAGGATGATGATGATGACCGCCGTCGTCCAGCCGAGAATTTTAAGCCAAAGCCGGTTCGCGAATCTTCCCATGGTTTTCTTTTCGCCCGTGAACCGGATCAATGGCCAGACGGCGAAACCGAGTTGCATGGAGAGCACCACCTGACTGGCCACGAGCAACTCCGTGGTTTTGCTTTCACCGAAAAAACCGATGATGCACACCGCCGGGACAATGGCGATCAGCCGCGTCATCAGCCGGCGCAGCCATGGACGCAGACGGATGTTGACAAAACCTTCCATGACCACCTGTCCCGCCAGGGTACCGGTGAGGGTGGAATTTTGCCCCGAAGCCAGTAGCGCCACAGCAAATAAAATGCTGGCTCCGCCCACGCCGAGCAACGGGCTAAGCAATTTGTAGGCATCCTGAATTTCCGCCACGTCCCGATGGCCCGACCAGTGGAAAGCCGCCGCTGCCAGGGCGAGGATAGCGCCGTTGACGAGCAGTGCGAACATGAGCGCCACCGTCGAGTCGATGGTGGCAAACTTGATGGCTTCACGTTTGCCTTCGGTGTTCTGCTCGTATTTGCGCGTCTGGACGATGGAGGAGTGCAGATACAAATTATGCGGCATCACCGTCGCCCCGATGATGCCGATGGCGAGGTAAAGCATGTTCTGGTTCTTCAAAATGTCCGTACTGGGGATAAAGCCGGACAACATCAATCCGACCTGAGGTTTGGAAAGAAACAATTCCACCGAGAAACAACCGGCAATCGTGGCTATCAGGGTGATCACCAGCGCTTCAATGTAGCGGAAGCCTTTTGTCTGCAAAAAGAGCACGGCCATGACGTCGGCGGCCGTAATCAGACACCCCCAGACCAACGGGATGCCAAACAACAGTTGCAACGCAATTGCCGAGCCGACGACTTCCGCCAGATCGCACGCGGCGATGGCAACTTCGGAAAGAATCCACAGGAACCATACCGTTCCCGTGGAGTAATGGTCTCGGCACGCCTGTGCCAGGTCGCGTCCGGTAACAATGCCGAGCTTGATGGACAAGTGCTGCAGGAGGATCGCCATGAGATTGGATAACAGGACGACGAACAGCAAGGCATAGCCAAACTGCGCCCCGCCGGCAAGGTCGGTCGCCCAGTTGCCGGGATCCATGTAACCGACGGCGATCAGGAAGCCGGGACCGGAAAATGCCAGCAGCTTCCGCCAAAATGGCGCATTGGCGGGAACGACAATGCTGCGATGCACTTCGGGCAGGGATACCTGTTCCCCCGATACCCGCCCGATCGATCGGGCGGTGCCGTTGCTGGTTGATTCAGGATTCACAGCTTTCTCACTCTCCGGTTCCCGCGCATAAAATAGGTAGCATAAGATACAAACAAAACCTCGCCTGTCAAAGGATGATGTAGCCATAGATACAAAATAAAGCCTGGACTTCAAAAACCGGTTGGGTTTTACTTTCGGCAACATGCCCCGGTCCCGTTATCGAATGCCCATCCCGACGCACGCTTCCCCAAAACGGGCGCCGGCGCAACCGGCTGAGAGCTTTCGCCGCTCGCGCCATGATCGGGCCACAGAAGTCGTACAAGACTATGTCGAGGCCATTGCCGATTTGTTGACCATCAACGGTGAGGCGCGAGTGACGGACCTGGCGCGGAAACTGGGCGTCACGCATGTAACCGTCAATCGAACTCTCTCCCGGTTACGCCAGGCCGGTTATGTGAATACCAGGCCTTATCGTGCCATTTTCCTGACCGACATTGGCCGTAAGCTGGCTGCGGAAAGCAAGCAACGGCATGAGATCGTTGTCGCCTTTCTGCAGTCGCTGGGCATTTCCCGAAGGGCCGCGCAGCTCGATGCAGAAGGGATCGAGCACCATGTCAGCCCGGAAACCATGGCCGCGTTTGAGCGGCGTTTAAAGAGGCGCTGATGAGGCCGCGGGACATTCAGCACGTCGGCGATGAACTGGCGATCAAATGGGACGACGGCAGCGAGAGTTTTATTCCCCTCGAAAAGCTGCGGCGCCTTTGTCCCTGCGCCAGCTGCCGGGGAGAGACAGATATCCTGGGAAACGTTTATAAAAATCCCCCGCAACCACTGACGCCGTCGGCGTTCCAACTGGTCCGGTTCTCTTATGTGGGTGGTTATGCCATTCAACCGGTCTGGGCGGACGGACATGCAACCGGCATTTACTCTTTTGACTATTTAAAACGGGTGGCCACCGGCCAGCCATCGGATTGAAAACGAAAAGGCGCGCTCACGAGAGCGCGCCTTGAAGGTTGATATCACGCTTAAGGATTCGAATTAGCCGCGCCATTGGGCGTGGTTGAAGACGCCGCTGCAGACGGATTGGGCTCCTGATAACGCTGATTGGCTGCATCGTAATACGGATCCGTATTTTTCGGATTAGTCCAATCGTAAGGCTTGGAGCTGTTCCACGGCGTCTTGGGATTCATCGGCGGTTTCGGTCCCAGGGGACTTGACTGCAGGAATTTTGTGGACGTCGGTTGGAAGTCGCCATCCCTGACAATGGTCGGGGTGATGAAAATCAGCAGATTGTCTTTTTCCATACCTTTGTTCTCGGACCGAAAAGCAAGTCCGAGGATGGGAATGTCACCCATGAGCGGCACCTTGGTGTAAACGTTTTTGGTGTTGTCCTTGATGAAACCGCCCATGACGAGCGTGTTTGCATTGGGAATGAGCACCTGCGTACTGATTTTTCGTATGTCATATTCGTCCGCCTGGTTTTCCACGCCGGCAACGATTTTGGTGACCGTGCCGAACACACTGGAAACTTCCGGTATGACCGTCAGCCAAATATAATCGTTGGCCGAAATCCGCGGGGTCACGTCCAGAATGGTTCCCAGGTTGGTGTAATTGACCTGCGAACCACCGGGTGAACCCTGGGTGCCGGCCGTGGTGGCAAAGATGGGTTCGGCCCGGGTAACTTGTATATGCGCCCTTTCATTGTCCAACGTCACCACACGGGGAGTGGCGATGGTTTGTGCATCGGCGTCGTTATTCAAGAAAGAGACCACGGCTTTGACGCCGTCGGCATTCAGGAAGAATGTGGAAGGATTAAAGAACCCGGCCGAAGACGGGCTACCCAGAAGGCCCGGACTGCCAAGAATTCCGCCAACGGTGGCTGGGGTTGCTGGAACAGATGGAATTGTAACTCCCGTGATCGGATCTACAGAGGAGGGAACAAATGGTTGGGCGGCGAGGCCAGCCACTGCATTGTTTCCATACGCGAAATGTTGAGCCTCCAAAGTACCCGACCAATCAATGCCTTTGGTGGTATGGGGCGAACTGGAAATCTCCATCAACCGGGTTTCGATCAAGACCTGACGGGTGGGTTTGTCGAGTTGTTCCACCAGCGTGTCGACGGCGTCTTGCTCGCTTTCCGTAGCAACGACCACCAGTTGGCTGGTGCGCGAATCCGGCACGACCCGGCTGCGTTTGTCGTTCAACGTACTTTGCACTGCCAGCACAATGTTGGAGACACTGGCATACTTGAGTTGGACGACCCGGGTGATTATCGGCGGCGGTGCATTTGGATTTCGGATGGTAATGCGGGCAATTTTGGTTTTGGTGTCCTCCACCAGCTGAAGGTTGTAATTGTCCAACACCGCCAGCAGGGCCTGACGGGCAGAAACATTTTCCCACCGGACAGAGATGGTCGGTTCTGCTTTGATCTGCCCGTTCTGGTCGGGCTGGCCATAGCCGATTTTCGGATCAAGCAGATAATTGATATTGGCCAGGCGGGCCAAATTTTCAATGGCCGTGGTAATCGGAACGTCCTGGAACTGGATGGGCAGTACATTCACTGGCGCATTTGTTTCCGCGCCGGCCGCGGCAGTTTCATTGGTGCCGCCCGTACTGGCCGATACCATATTGGTCGTCGTCATGGCGGGTTCGTTGGTGTTGGCCCCAATCGAGGCAGCCGTTGTCGTTTCCGCATTGGTGGTAACGACAGGCGCGGTTTCGACATTGGCGGCGGCGGCCGAAGCCGGCGCGCTCATTGCGGGTTGGTTCGTTGCGACACTGTTGGTATCAGTTTGAGACATCGCCCACCATTGCGAGACAAGTCCCATACCCAGCGTGGCAATTAGCAGTTTCGATTTCATATTTTTTATTTTTATTGGTCTTTGCCCAATGCGGGAGATACCAAGCAGGTAGCGAGCCAACCCTAAAGGAGCCGAAAGTTTTTATTTTTGCGAAAAAACGTCCGCGGACGCTTCAATGAAAAACGGAAGTGCTCTCCGGCCCGGTTCAAAGCAAAACCCCTCCCCGCTCCCGACCGAAATCCGGAGTGAATACTCGTTTGTCTCTAGTCTCAGGAGAAACTCGATCTCAAGGCTTGTCGAAATAAAACAATTCGTGACGCTCACCGCCAACTTCGATCACGACGGAATTGGTTTTGATTTCAATGCAGCTAAGATGGATGCGACCACCCGAAGTAACCACGTCACCTTCGTCGCCGGGGGCAAACGTGTGATTATTGATAATGACCAGCCGATGATCCACCGAACCGGAAAATCCTTTGATGACAAGCGATGAAACCTCCTGCGACCGGGAAGTTGTGGCGACCGCAACCTTATAGGGCCGGTTGGAATTAGGGAAAAACGGATCGCGGCCTTGTTTGGGATCCGAAGGAAAAACGAAGACCGAGTGGATCACGTTGGTCGTGTTGGCCTGGGGCTCGGCGGCAGCATGAGCCGCAGAAACCAATACAGATCCGACTGTGAAAAAAATGGTTATCAATTTTGTCCTGGAATTTTTCATAATCGTTTCATGTCCTTGTAATCGCTAGGGGGCGTTTTTCACCAGGGCAATAATATCCATCCGGAACGAAAGCTTCTCCGCACCGCTACTGCTGTCACCCGGTTGCATCTGCAAATTGGCCACCCGAATGTGTGGATAGGTATTTTCAAAATCGGCAATGAATCTTCCCAGATCGTGGTAATAGGCCGTTCCCGTAACACTGAACCTGACTTGTTTGAACGGATAAGCGGGAAACAAATCCACCGACGAGATTTCCGGATGGCCGATTTCCGGGATCGCGACCGGATATTGGGATTTAAAAAGCCGCATGGTGTTGTAGGTCCAGGAGTAAAGATCTCCCGAGGCTATGTCACTCTCCGCGTCAGAAAGCGACTGAGTCTCCCGGTTCAACTCGGTAACAATCGAATCGGCGTGCTTGATCTCACTCTGAATGTTCCCGAGCTTTTCCTGGGCCTTTTGTTGACTGGCAACGGCGCGGGCCAGTGCGGTGTAGCGTGGTTGGATTAATTCTATCCACATCACTGCGACGGCCGCCAATGAGCAGACGATCACAATGACAAGCTGATTGCGTTTTTCTTTGGACAGTTTCATCGGGTGCGGTCGGGATAAGTGCACTGCAAGGTAAACAGGACGCTCGGCTTACCACTCGGATCCACCTGGGGTGCGGACAGGTTTATCAGTCGTACATCGTTCGTTTTACCCAGTTGCGTCTTGAAGTAGGGTTCCTGGCCGAGAACATCCTTAAATTTGTTGACCTCGCCACCGGGGTCACCACTGAAATCCTCCGCATCCAGGGTCACAACAATTTTTTCCGTGATATGTCCGTTGGTCTGGGTATTGGCGGACGGTACAGCCGCATAGGTTTGGCTGACCACCAGTTTGACCAATTGGACCCCCGGCAACGTGCCGCTTTGCAGAGCGTTCAACAAATTGCCCTGAAGAAAGCGGTTGTTGGCCAATTTTTGCAATGCGGCCAGATTGGCCTTCGTTTCGGCAATCTTTTTCTCGTTAACCAGTACGACCTGATACGCGTTGGTATGTGATTGTATTGCCGCTTCGACCCGGGACAGGCTGGCATTGGCGACCATAACCCGGAGTTGGAGCCAACTCCACCACACAAAAATGACCACCACCACCAGCATCGCGGCGAAAATGATGCGTTTGACCGGATCCCGGCGTCGCAGTTCGTCGGCGGCTTGGGTTTCAGCCAGGAGATTGAGGTGTATGGGCATAATCAAAAGGCGGCCATCGCAGCGCCGATGGCCACAGTGAGTTGCGGGGCGACATGCTCAATTTCCACAGCCTGTTGTGCAGGCAACGCCAGGTGAAGGAAGGTCGTCGGATTCCAGGTCTTGCATTCCACGATCAATTCGGTGTGGAGCATCTGCAGGATGAGTTCAGATCGGGCGGAACCGCCGCTGACATAAACATGCGACACCGGCCGGTCCTGCTGGTGCTCAAAGAAGTCAAGTGACGCTCGCAATTCGCGACCCAACGGCAGGACCTGGGTTTCCAGCGTGGACTGGATTTCGGGGGCCATGCCGATTTTAATGCCTTCCGCTTCGGCGTAACTGATGTTCATCGCCTCCGCCAATCCGGCGGTCAATTTATCACCACCAATGGCCACCACCCGGCTCAAAATCAATTCACCTTGATGTACCAGCGAGACCGTGGAATTTTTGAATCCGATGTCCACCAGCGCAATCGACTCGTTCGCGAACGCCTCCGGCATCGCCATCTCAAAAGCGTTCACCGGACCGATCAAAGCCGGTACAATGTGATCCGCCACGAGACCCGCATCCTTGATTGCATTTTGAAAATCATCGACCAGCTCTTTCTTGGCAGCGGCCACCAACACCTTCACTCTGGGCAGGGCGGTGGCTTTGGGAGCCTCGGCCGGATTTAGCGGCGACTTGGACGGAATAATCGCACAGTCGAAAACCCGGTTCGGCAAATCCTGTTGCAAATAACCGCGGGTATTGTTCTTCAAAACCTGCCGCATGTCATCAATGGGAATCTGCGGCAGTTCCAGCGGCCGAACCATGGCGTCGTTCACACCAATGGATAAAGTGGTAAATTTGGTTTTGGCCTCAAGGGCTTCAGCGACCGCTTTCAAATGTTCCGCCAGCAACTCCGGGGAAAGGGTTTTCTCAAAGATGGGTGCATCCAACAACGCATAGCGCGTCAGGACAAAACCGTCACTCTGTCGCTCCAGGAGTATGGCCTTGGTTGTGCGCCCCCCCAAATCGACAGATATCATCTGTTTTCGCTTTTTTACCACGACACCGTTTAGAAATGGCAGGCCCATTTGTTTTATATTGTCGTCCAACGTTTAACTTATCCAATTACAAGCAGCGTTCTTACAAAGTCTTCGCAGATTCAGCAATCGCCGCGCCAGATATCATTGTTGGGAAAAATTTACTTTATTTGTCGCGTTTCTGTCCCGACACAGGGCGCGCTGTCTTGGAAATGGCCGCGCGGTTGTTTGCCGACTGTTCGTACGCGAGTCGCAATGGGAAACAGGTCCGGGATAGAAATGTTTCAGGTCCCGCAGGACAAAAACCACGGTTTGCTTCCCAAAAATATTGCAGCAACCTTCCAGCCCGCCTGTCGCGAAATGTCAGGTGGTTGTGTTGGATTCATACGGCCGGCCTTCAACCCGAACCGCCGGCCATCGAGCCTGCGGAAGAGTCGGGTTGACAGCTGCAATGGCTCACAGTTTGATCCACGAAGAACCACACCCCTCCGCATCCGCACAGGGACAGTCAAAAGTCCAGGTTTTCCCCGGCCACCAACCGGCGGGCCGTGGTCTGGACAACTTTCAGAAAAGCATCAAGCAAGGGATTTTTTCCACCCTGCCAGAGCGCGCCAAACCGGACCGGCTCGAATCCCTCGAGGGGCAACACGCGCACCTGCGGATGAAGTTTCATTTTGGGCACACCCACGGTCACGCCGATGCCGTAACCGTTGGCAACATAGGTTTGCACGATTTCAACCGAACTGACTTCAATCCGGCTGAACCAGTCCACCCCGAGTTTTGCCAGTCCCGCCTGAAACGCGCGCGTGATGAATTCATTGCTGGGCACCGTGATGAGTGATTCCGCGATGGGATCGTGCTCCCACAATTCCTGCGCGGATTTCAGTTTGGCCGTCTTCGGAACGAGCAGCACCAGCGGCAGTTTGAACAGCGACAAAGCGTTTACGCCGGGGGGCGGCTTGTTGCCAATCAGTCCGAGGGACACGTCAATCTCCCGTTGTTGCAGCCAGGTGACGACCTCTGGATGATAACCTTCGCGCAAGGTCACTTTCAATTTTGGAAACGGCCGTCGCAGTTCCTGCAACATCGCGGGCAGATGTTCGCGCAGCACCGTCTCGGATGCGGCGATGCGCAGGTGCTGGGAGACCCCGCCGCGAATTTTCTCGGCCACGGCTTCCAGGTTGTCGAAAAAGGGCCGGACATAATCGTAAAGCTCCTGGCCCGCCGGTGTCAGCGCGAACGGCCGGCGATGAAACAAGGTCGCGCCAAGAAATTCCTCCAGTTGGGCAATCTGGGAACTGACCGCGGGTTGTTGAATGCCATAGGGGATGTTGTGTACCGCCGGCATGATGCCGCCGTGCCGGGCGACGTAATAGAACAGTTCGAGATGGTGAATGTTCATTGAATCAGCCGATGTTCCGCACAGTTTTATCAATTAACACTCCTGATGCAAGTGGAGTTACACAAGAAGGTGGCAACCGTGTTGCCGGACAAAACCATGAACCTGACCAAAACCTCAAACCACTGAACCTGTGAAAACAACCAAAATCAGACTCCTCGCCGGGGCAGCCGCATTTGCCGCTGTAAACTGGGTGGCCTGCGTTCAGGCACAATCCCCATTACCCGATTATTATGATACGCCGCACTCCGGGGCGCCGGCCCCTGCCACACCGGGTCGTTATTATTTGCAGCCAACCGGCAAAGTATATGTCGGTTTCGACGCCGGTGCTGCGTTCCAGCAGGATATCAACCTCTACGACACCATCGGTGACAACGAAAAGGTGACGTTCGACACCGGAGCCCGGCTGGATTGTCAATTGGGGTACAACTTCACCCCGAATTGGGCGGCGGAACTGGAAACCGGTCTCATTGTCAACCAGGTGAAAAATTCGGTCGTGCTGGGAACCGATTTCATGAATGTGGACCTAGTTGAGTTTCCCGTAATGGTAAACGTGATTTACACACGACCGCTGGGCCGCCACTTCTCGGCTTACCTTGGCGGCGGCGTAGGCGGCGCCTTTAGCTATTATAACAATGAATTCGGAGGGACGACCACCAGTGATTCAACCTTTGCGTTCCAGGGCCTGGCCGGCCTCAAATATACGATCGGCGACCGGTGGGATATCGGCGTTGCCTATAAATTCCTCGGCACAACTAAACACGACGTCGGGCCGGGCTTTGACTCCAATGGAAACGAAACAGAATTCCAATCTGATGGCACGATGACGCATGCGATTCTGCTGGCTTTGACCTGCCGGTTTTAGCCTTAAAGCCCCGCAACAACTCCAGATGAAGACGCCATTGACTCAGCCGATACTCTGTGAAGTTTTATCAATTACCACCTCCAATGCAACCGCGGTTAAGGTGGCACTGATGAAAACGACACCGCTTGCCATTCTCTACTTCCTGGTCGCTTCGGTGCTGGGAGCAGTCGGACAATTCTTCTACCAGGCCGGCGCCGACCGGACGCGCGGTACGCTTCAGAGTTATTTGTTGAACAGCCGGATTTTGCTCGGCGCCTGCTGCTACATCGCCGTGATGGTGCTGTTCGTGGCCGCCTTCAAGCAGAAGGCGTCGCCCAGTGCACTGTATCCACTCTATGCCACCACTTTCATCTGGGCAGCCCTCATCGAGCACGCGCTCTATGGCCGGACGATTTCCGCCGCGAACGTCGCCGGCATGGCTTTGCTCGTCGGCGGTATGTATTTGCTGGGGAGGACAACATGAAAACAAACCAAATCGGCTCAATGCCAGTCGCCTCGCTGGAACGCCGTCCGATGTTCACGCGCAACTGGAACATCTCGCAACAATTCGCCAACTGGCTCATGGCCCACGACGTGCCGCCGAATGCCATTTCGCTGGCGGGCATGGCCGGCGGAATCGCGGCCGGCCTGGCGCTGGCGGCGACCCCATGGGTGCCGCAGCCTCAAACCATGTTCCTGTTCGCCGTCGTCGGCATTGTCGTCCGCGGCATGGGGAATCTCCTCGACGGCATGGTCGCGGTAGGCAGCGGCAAGGCCTCTCCCTTTGGCGAACTGTTCAATGAAATTCCCGACCGCGTGGCCGACATCGCTATCCTCGTCGGCGCAGGCTACGCGGTCGGCGCAAATCCGACGCTCGGCTTCCTCACAGCGCTTACGGCGGTATTTGTCGCTTACGTCCGCGCTGAGGGCAAAGTCACCGGCGCCACGCAGCAATACTGTGGTCCGATGGCCAAGCCGGGACGGATGGTGGTTGTCCTGTTCATCGCGCTGTATTGCGGATTGACGCCGATGAGCTGGCAGCCAGTGGTGCCCATTGGAAATCAATCGTTCGGTCTGATGGCGCTGGGACTGGCTATCATCGTGCTTGGCGGGATCATCACCGCTTTCCGCCGGTTGAAGCGAATTGCCGGTGAAGTTTCCAGGTCTTACCCGCTCCCTAAATGAATTCCACGGCGCTGCAACATTTGTTCGGCTGGCGGACCGCCTTTGACCATCCGGTCACGGCCGATGCGGTGGTTTGCATACTCGCGGCGCTCGTGATCGCGCCGCTGGTGATTCACACGCTGGCGCGATTCAACCTCATTTCACCGAAGCTGCGTGAGGAGCTCTGGCTGCGTTGGAAATCCTGGCTCTGGCTGACCGC
Source organism: Verrucomicrobiia bacterium (assembly GCA_041482195.1). Lineage (GTDB taxonomy): Bacteria > Verrucomicrobiota > Verrucomicrobiia > Limisphaerales > UBA11358 > UBA11358. Next base: position 7,137 of record JBGPDH010000017.1, on the reverse strand, counting down.
CGCGATGGTCGGTCCAATTTTGTTGGGCGCAGGCTGGGTGATGCTGGCAGTGGCGGTGCTGAGCTGGTTTTGCTTCCAGGAATTCGCCCGCGCCACCGGGTTGTTCCGCGAACTCCCGATCATCGCCGTCGTCGCGGTTGGCATTTTCGCGCTGCTGCTCGCCAACGTGGACCACTACGACCGGATGTATTTTGCGTTGGCCGCGCTGACCAGCGGCGTCATCGCCGTCATCACGTTGCCGGAAAACCGTCCGCAAGGCTATCTCCAGCGCGTCGGGCTCGGCAGTCTGGGCTTTCTGCTGTTTGGCTATTCCATCGGCTATCTCGGTTTAATGGCCAACGACTCCCGCTACCGACCACTGCTCATCCTGGTGTTGTTGAGTGTGGAATTGAATGACATCTTCGCCTACTGCGTCGGAAAAATCTTCGGCAGCCGGAAATTGCTGTCGAACATCAGCCCCGGCAAAACCGTCGCCGGCTCGCTCGGCGCCTTGGTGCTCACCACCGGGTTGGTCATGTGCATGGGCACAAGCGTATTTGCGGGGACAGCGATGGCCAACGACTTCTCGCTGCTGAAACTGGGCTTGCTCATCAGTCTGCTCGGCCAACTGGGTGATCTGATTCTGTCGGCCATCAAACGCGACATCGGTGTGAAAGACCTGGGCGTTTGCATTGCCGGACACGGCGGTTGGCTGGACCGATTTGACAGCCTCGTGCTGGTGCCACCGGCGGTTTATCATTTTCTCTCGTATGAACTCGGCCCGCTCGGACTGAACCAGCCGATGCGGATCCTTACCGGAGGCTGAACATGAATGACTGGCGATACAACTCAGCGCATGACCTGGGACTGCAAACCCACCAACGGCATTGCAGCCCGTCGCGAGAATCGGATTTGACGACCAGCGTGCTGCGCCTCGGCTGGTTGATGGCCATCCGCACCATTCTCAAATGCTGGAACCGGCTGGATATCCGCGGTTTGGAAAATCTGCCCGCGCAACCGCCGTACGTCGTCGTCGCCAACCATTCAAGCCACCTGGACACCGTGGTACTGGCCTCGGCGCTTTCGCTGCGCTGGCGCGACCGGATTTCACCGCTGGCGGCCGGCGATTATTTTTTTGCCACACCGCCGCGGGCAGGTTTCTCGGCGATGATTCTCAACGCGCTGCCCATCTGGCGCAACCGCCGCACCGGCCAGCGTCATGAACTGGGCGATTTGCGTGAGCGGCTCATCAACGAGCGCGCCATTTACATCGTGTTTCCCGAAGGCAGCCGGAGCCGCGACGGCCACATGCACGAGTTCAAGCCTGGTTTCGCCACACTTATCGCGGGAACCGCTATTCCAGTTTTGCCTTGCCATCTGTCCGGCAGTTTCACCGCGATGCCACCCAACACCTTTGCGGTGCGTCCGCGAAAAATCACCCTGCAAATTGGATTGCCGAGAACTTTTGAGGCCGTGGCCAATGGCGCCCAAGGCTGGCGTCAGATTGCCTCCGTCGTGCGCGAAGAAATTGTCGCGTTGTCAACCCGGGAATCATCGACGAAAAAATTCCACCCGCGTCACCGGTATGAAACGCTCCTCCTGATCGCCCGGGTCGCGCGGCTGTTGCTGCGTCGCCGGCTTCACGGTCTGGTCGGCTTTCGAGGCGCCGGGTAATGACAAAACCGCGTCAAATTCGAGGCGGAATTCGCCATTGACCCAGCCGATGTTCGTCGAAGTTTTATCAATGAACGCAACGGTGAGCTGACACGGTAAACTGGCCTCGCAATGAAAATAAATTTAGCCTTTGCCTTCCCGCTTCAGGCTGAACCAGCATTCGGCCATCAAAACGAAAAAGACCGCATCCGCCACTCCGAACAATGCGGCAAAGGCAATGTGCGGCAGGCCGCCCGCAGCCCAGTAGTAAAACGCCACCGCTGCGTAAGCCAGCTTGTACAGCGTGCCCACGAAAATCAAATCCGCGTTGCACCGCAGGTCGCCGCGCGAAATCAGGGCGTACGCGATGCCAATCACCAGCACAAACGCGCCGAGCAAAGTGAGATAACCGCCGAATGCCGGCAGCTTTTCACTGATCCCCAGTGCGGCGAAGGCCCGCGCCGGAAAGAAGGTGAACGTGATGCCGAGCAGAAGGTCGTAAAAGGCGGCGATGGTGAACAAACCCCGATAATACCTTTCTTTGGCAGGTTTCATGACATAAGCTTTTAGCAATCAACTCCTGGAAAGCAAATGAAATCTAATCCCAATCTTTTCCTTGCCTGGCTCTGGATTTTGCTGGGTTTTGTTACCGGCATGGTGCTCGGCTTGTTCTTTCATCGTGAACAGTGGCTGGGAGGCTATACCAGTTTCAAACGACGGATGTATCGCCTCGGCCACATCTCCTTCTTTGGCCTGGGCGCGCTAAACCTGCTGTTCTGGTTGACGCTGCAAAGAATTTCCGAACCGGGGCTGCTGGCGGGGACGGCATCATGGGCATTTATGGTCGGCGCCGTCACCATGCCGGTTTGCTGCGGGATCATGGCGCATTTCCCCAAGGCGCACCTCATTTTCGCCGTGCCGGTGGTCAGCCTGATTTTGGGTGGCGTGTTAACACTCATTCTTGTTCTCACTGGCGGAAGTCATTTTGCTGCCGACTGTCAACCACTGGCTGCTGACATACTATGAAACGCATCGGCTTCATCGCCATGAGCGGCGTCCGCGCCCACAACGAGGAACTCACAAGGCTCGGCCTCACCCTGCCCGGCTTTGTCGATCGCAATAAAATCATCGCCTCGCTGCCCAGCCTCGGTCTGCTCACGCTGGCGGGCCTCACGCCACACTCATTCGAAATCGCTTATCACGAAATCGCCGACCTCACAAAATTGCCGGAGTTGCCCGTTGATTTCGATCTCGTCGCCATCAGCACCTTCACCGCGCAATTTTACGAGGCATGCGACGTTGCCGATTATTATCGCGCGAAAAATATTCCCGTCGTCATGGGCGGCATCACGGTTTCGTCGTTGCGCGACCAGGCAAAGGAACATTGTAACAGCGTGGTCATCGGCGAAGGCGAATTGCTCTGGCCGGAAGCGCTGGCCGATTTCGAGCGCGGCGATTTGAAACCTTTTTATGCGACGAACCGCGGATTTGAGCTGGCCGATGCGCCCATGCCGCGCTTCGATTTGCTCGCCCCGCAGAAATACAACCGGCTTACCGTTCAAACCAGCCGCGGCTGCCCGCATCAATGCGAGTTTTGCGCCAGTTCCATCCTGCTCACGCCGCGCTACAAAGTGAAACCGGTGGAAAAAGTCATTGCCGAAATTCGCGAAATTAAAAAAATCTGGGCAAAGCCTTTCATTGAATTTGCCGACGACAACAGCTTCGCCCATCGCGGGCACTACAAAAATCTGCTGCGTGAATTGGCGAAGGAAAACGTGCGCTGGTTCACCGAGGCGGACGTGCGCGTGGCGGAGGATGACGAACTGCTCGGCCTCATGCGCGATGCCGGCTGCCAGCAGGTGCTGCTCGGCCTCGAGAGCCCTCGCCGGGCAAGCCTTTCGGGAATTGAATTGAAAAACAATTGGAAACTGCGCCAACAGGCTTTTTATCGCGAAGCCATCACCCGGATCCAGTCCTACGGCATTACCGTGAACGGCTGTTTCATCCTCGGCCTCGACGGTGACACAACGGAAACCTTCAACGATGTGTTGGAATTTGTCCGTGACTCCGGTCTTTACGAAGTTCAAGTGACCTTTCAAACCGCGTTCCCCGGCACCCCGCTTTATGCGCGGTTGAAACGCGAAGGCCGGATCCTTCGCGATAATGCCTGGGAGCTTTGCACGCTGTTCGACATTAATTTCCGACCGAAGAACATGAGCGTTTCCGAATTGCAGAGCGGTTTCCTGAAACTGGTGAAGCAACTTTATTCCGCCGAAGAAACCCGCGAACGCCGGAATAAATTCAAACGCATGTTAAAAACGTCGCCGAATTTCGGGCGGCACGCGGCGCGGCAGGAGCAAATGCTCGCGGCGTAGAACTGCTCAATTCTTTGCGGAAACGATTGCATCATTTCCAATCCGACAGCAACCAAAACAAAGGCAAATCATGAAAACACGAACCATGAACCAATCATCAACCCACAGGCTTATCACAGTGGTCGCTTTGTTTGCACTCATGTTGTTCCTGGCCGGCTGCATCGTCACCTCCATCTACCCGTATTACACAGACAAAGATTTGGTCTTTGACCCGGCAGTACTCGGCAAGTGGGTGGAGGGGGGCAAGACCAACAAAACCTCCGAGTACGTGAAGTTCGAACCGATGGGGACGAACGGCTATTGGGCAACGGCGTTTGGCACCAGTGAGACCAACGGCTTCGAGGTGCACCTGTTCCGGTTGAAAGCACAGCTGTTTGTGGATTCGTTCCCCACCAACCGCTCATTGGATTTTGTGCCAGTGCATCAGGTGTCCAAAGTCACGCACATGGGGCCGAGGTTGGAAACAGCCAACCTGAATTACGACTGGCTCGACACACTGTTGAAAAAGCATCCCAAGGCAATCCGGCACATGGTATTGCGCGAAAAACCCGGAGACGAGTCGGGTGGACGAATAATTCTAACTGCCGACACCCGGGAATTGCAGCGATTCATTCTCAAATACGTCAACAACACCAACGCCTGGAAGGAACCGACACAGTTCAAGCGCCTGGACTGAGTGATCCCCCGGGACTGCGAACGCAGCCACCCCCCGCCGTGCATACTACGCCGCAAGCGTGTCGGTGAGCATTATTAGTGAATAACGATATACTCAATGTTTGAATCAGTTTTATCGATTAACACCCCACCGGCAGCCGGTGGTAAAAATGAAACCGTAGTAATCATCGGTGATGACAGGCGACAGTGGCGGCACCGGTGACAACCCTAGTCTGCCGCAGAAAATGTGAACTGAATATGAAGACCAATGAAAAGCACAAAGACGTAAACAATTCAATCCGGCGCGTGCTACAACGCGTGCCGGACTGGATGCGGCACGGCATGGTCTGCGTGCTGTTGATGGCCGGCTTGCTGGCGTCAGCCGCACCGGCTCGAGCCCAGGAGAACGGGATCGGCGGCAAGCGCAGCGTGGATGTGATGCAAGTCAACCTCTACGTCGGCGGCGGGCTTCAAAGAGCCGTTGCTCTGGATCCAACTGATCCAAATTACGTCTCCAAACTCATAACCGCGGTCACAGGTATTTACTACGAAATTGTCGCTTCTCAGCCGCCGGTCCGCCTACAGGGTGTAGCGGAGCAAATCGCGGCCCGGATGCCGGATCTGGTCTGCGTCGAAGAGGCGTCACTGATTCGCCTTCAATCACCGGGCGACCTCGCCTATGGCGGCACCACCCCCGCCACGAATGTCGTGTTCGATTATCTGCAAACATTGACCGATGCACTGGCCGCGCACGGCGCACACTACACGGTTGCTACCGTCACCTATGGTTTCGACGCCGAGATGCCAATGTTCAATCTGCAGACCGGTACAATCGATGACGCGCGACTGACCGACCGCGAAGCTATCCTGGTCCGAACCGATCTCCCACCCGGCCAGCTGCGCGCCACCAATCCGCAGGGCGGTAATTTCAAAAATGTGGTGGTCACGCCCACCGGCCTGCCGTTGTGGTACGGTTGGTGTTCGGTGGATGTCTTCGTGCGCGGCCAGAATTTCCGGTACATTTGCGCGCACCTCACGGAAGAAACCGCTCCGGAAATCCAGGTTCTGGAAGCGCAGGAACTCCTGGCGGGCCCGGCCAATGTGGATCTGCCGGTCATAATTGTGGGTGACTTCAATGCTGATCCCTTCGGGCGCGACGGCTCGATTGCTTATGGCCTTTTCCCGGAGGCGGGCTTCAGTGACGCCTGGGCAGTGTTGCACCCCAACATCCCCGCCGACGGACTGACCTGGGGTCACGATGAGTTCCTCGCCAATCCGGCCGTGTCCTTTAACCGCCGGATTGACCTCGTGTTCTACAAAGGCGCCGGCTTCATCCCGACACAGGCAGACGTGGTGGACATGGAACTGGGTCGCACCCAGCCGCCGTTATGGGCCACGGATCACGCGGCCCTAAGTGCTGAGTTTCAACTCCATTAAGCGAATGTCCGCAATGATCGCGAAGACGAAATCTTAATCCGGTTGCACGACGGTCCAAAATCGGAGTCGTGCAACCGGCCATGAGGTAAACGACAGGAACTCACGCATAGAAGTCCGCTCCGCACTCCGAACTGTGGGCGCAAACGATGGCGGCATGAGAATTTGGTTGATTGACGGAACAGTCAGGTTCACAACAGGCATACAACCCCGGAGAAAACATGAAATACGCCGACGTTCAAAAACTGCATGAAACCGGCATCATTACCCGTGAACAGCAACAGAAGATCATCGAGCACTTCCAGCTCAAGGAAGACAGCGGCAACAAATTTCTGGCCATCGTCTCCATCCTGGGTGCGGTCCTGGTTGCCGCTGGGATCACGCTGCTGATTTCCGCGCACTGGAACGAAATCCCGCGCGGCGCAAAGATCGCCGGGGGCCTGGCGCTGATGCTGGGTTTCCACGCCGGTGGCTGGTGGCTGCGGGAAGTACAGGGAAAATACCGCAAGACCGGCGAGGCGTTGCATTTGATCGGCTCGTGCCTGTTTCTGGCAAACATCGCGTTGCTCGGCCAGATCTACAACATCGTGTCCCGTCCGCCGAACGCATTTCTGCTCTGGTGGGTCGGCATCGCTGCGTTGCCGTGGCTGTTGCGCTCCCGGTCGCAACTCGTTTTGCTGATGCTCGCGTTTGGCATCTGGTTCGGACTGGAAGTGAATGAACGCGGCAGTTGGATTTATTGCGGTGGTGATGCACGGCAGCTTCTGCTGTACGCCATGCTCGGCCTGATGTATTTCGGAACCGGCTGGCTGCTGCGGTCGGGCGCGTTCAGGGAATTCGCCGGGGTAACCGAGAAGTTCGGCCTGCTCACATTTCTGATCTGCTTCTACCCGCTCACCTGGAAGGTGTTTTCCGGTAATTGGGAAAATGCCGAAATTCAGAAATGGCTTTTCCCCGCGCTTGGCCTGGTCGTGTTGTTTCCGCTTGGAGCAGGAATAAAAAACCTCCGCGCACTGACCGCCCAATGGCGTTGGACGTGGCT
>JBGPDH010000016.1:0-23905 GCA_041482195.1 Verrucomicrobiia bacterium | reverse complement strand
GGGGCGTATTGTTGAGCGATGATTCGCGATACCTGTATCTGGCCGAGGCAGCACTCTCCCGCGATGGCCGCGCGAAAAGTTTTCTATTTCTCGACACGCAATCCTTCGTTTTGCCGGCTTATCATCAATTTTTGCACGATAAATATCCGAATATCTGGCCTGAAACATTCAAGGCCAATGACACAAACCTGGTCAGCCAGCAACAGCAGGTTGCTCTGTTAACGGCGCTGGCCGAAACCAACGAGCTTTACTATTTGCATCCGAGCTTTGGTTATTATTTTGAACAGTTTTACCTGGAACCGCACGGTTTGGTCTACCGACTGAAGCAGCTGCCCAGCGACACCCTGCTGCCGGTTTTGCCGGACAACCACCAAATTGACGAAAACGAGGCGTTCTGGGCGGGCGCGGAACTGCAGACCTTTAAACCGATTGAACGCGCCCTGGCGGCGTCTCCGCCAATTGAATCCCGACCCTGGGGTGAACGAATGCTCGCACTGTTGCACGTGCCGGCCGAACAGAACCCGAATGCCATTGCGGCAGGAAGTTTGTATTCGCGCAGTTTGAATTACTGGGGCGTTCAAGTCCAACGCGCCGGGAACCATGCCATCGCCGCCGGCCATTTTGACATGGCGCAAAAACTCAATCCCGAAAACGCCGTTGCCCGGATCAATCTCCAGTTCAATCACAGTCTTCAAGCGGGTGAAACCGTGCCGATAGACCTGTCCAAAACGTCGCTCGACCAGTTTGGGCGATATAATACCTGGAGCCAGATTCTTGATATAGGTGGAGCGTTCGATGAGCCCAGCTTTTGCTTTGCAAATGGCCTGGTCTGGATACGGAACGGGTTCTATGCCCAGGCACTGGCGTTGTTCACGCGCGTTTGCCAGCTCGAGCCGGATAAACTGCCGGCGCACCTCTGGCTGGCTCAACTTTATAGCTTCAATCGTCTGCCTGACCGGGCCTTGGAAGCTGTTCAAGCTATACGCAACCAGCCAGGAAAATTCCCCCTGGACGCGACCAGCCGAATACAACTCAACCTCATCGAAGTGGCTGCTTATTTTCAGAAGGAGGATCTCGCGCATGGGACACAACTCCTTGAGGCCGAGATTTCACGGAATCCGACGAACAACACTTTGCTGGCGACCGCCACTCAATTCTTTGTTGCGAAGGGGCTTTACACCAATGCCCTCGCGGTCATTGATTCCCGGCTGCGGGATTCGCCGGATGACCCGGAATGGCTGTTCAGCAAGAGCTACGTTTATCTCCAACTAAAGGATTATAACCGGGCGATCCCGGTGCTGACTCAGATCCTCTCCCAGGAGGCTGACAACAGCACTGCGCTCTTTAATCGTGCCATTGCCTATCTCGGTGTGGGAAAGCTGGACGAGGCCCAGGTCGATTACGAGAAGTTGAACCGGACTTTCACCAATTCGTTCCGGATTAACTACGGTCTGGGTGAGATTGCCTGGCGCAAACACGAAACCAATAACGCCATTAAATATTACAAACTCTATCTGGCCAGCGCCAATCCCGACACAGACGAGGCGACGAACATCCTGCGGCGGCTTCGTCAGCTTGAAGGTCCCTCGCGTTAAGACCGTCTCGTTCTGCGCGGACAACCGGGCCCTGTCGGTGGAACCGGGCCGGCCGGGTTCGTTTTCTTCCGTGTGTTTCGACCGCTTCGCAATTAGACTCGCATGGTGAAACTGCTTTTCATCGGTGACATCGTGGGACAACCCGGCCGCCGTGCCGTCCGGGAACTCTTACCCAAACTTCGTGAACAGCACGCGCTCGATTTCGTCATCGCCAACGGTGAAAATTCCGCCGGCGGCTCCGGTATCACACCCAAAACCGCCGAAGAAATTTTTTCCGCGGGCGTGGATGTGATTACCGGAGGGGACCATCTCTGGGACCAGAAGGAAGTCATGGAATTGCTTGCGAATGAAAAGCGCTTTCTCCGTCCGCTTAATTATCCGCTGGAGGTTCCGGGACACGGCAGCGGTGTGTTTGCGGTCCCAAGCCAGAAGGCGGGGGTTCGGGGCCCGGTGTTCCTCGCGGTCTTGAATGTGCAGGGCCGCACTTTTATGCAACCGCAACTGGATAATCCCTTTCTCCTCGCGGCCGGCGAGGTGAAGCGGTTGCGGGAGCAAACCCATATCATTTTTGTGGATTTTCATGCCGAGGCGACTTCAGAGAAGATAGCCTTGGGCCGCTATCTCGACGGGCAGGTCAGTGCCGTAGTGGGTACGCATACGCACGTACAAACGGCGGACGAACAGATTTTTCCCGGCGGCACGGCTTATCTTAGCGACGCAGGTTTTACCGGGCCGCATGAAAGCGTGCTGGGACGTGAAATCGAGCCGGTCGTAAAAAAATTCCTCACGGCCATGCCTCAGCGATTCGAAGTGGCCAAAAACCGCGTGCTGCTCCAGGGCGTTTTGATTGAAATTGACGAGTCAACCGGCAAGGCGTTGAAAATTCAGCGGCGATCCGAAGCCCTGACACAGCCGGCCGCAGATCCATGAACGAAAACCGGTTTCTACGCGAACCACTTTATTGGCTTTGACTTAAGTGAATACGGAACCCCTTCCGATTCGCCTCCCTCGGAACCCGGTGGGTCAAAAATCGTAATCTTCCGTTGACGGTAATCAAGCCGGTGGTAGGTTCTTGCCGGAAATTAAGAACCCTTAAACTTATGAGTAAGCTCACCGAACGTGGGAGGATTGTGGTCGGGAATCCCTTGCCGCTCATTCCATCCAATATTGTGGATACGAAGAGAAGTCCCATGACGAAATGGCTGGTCCTGGTCGGGTTGATTGTCTTCGCCGAAGCAATACCGGTTCGAGCCATGATCATCAATGCGACCTATGATTCCAGTGTAACCAGCCTGACCAACGCCGCCCTGGTAGAGGCAGCGGTTGCCTCAGCTGTACAGACATTTCAAGACCTCTACACCAATGCCATCACCGTCAACATTACGGTCGCGTTTAGCAGCAGCGTGGGCCTCGGCCAGAGCCAAACGGAAGAGAGAGGGAACCCCGCCTACAGCGATCTGGTCAGCGCCTTGAGCGCTACCAGAACGACTGCGGCAGATAGCAATTCTGTCGCCAACTTGCCTGTGAGTGATCCAACGGGCGGTGGCACGTGGTGGATTCCGACGGCAGAAATCAAGGCTTTGGGGGGAGTCGGCTTCGTCCAACTTGACCCGAATGATCCCGGTCAGGACGGTCAGGTCACTTTCGCGTCCACTGTCAGTTATACCTTGGACCCCGCCAACCGGGCGGTGTCGGGTAAATGGGATTTCATCGGAGTGGTCGAACATGAAATCTCCGAGGTTCTCGGTCGCAGCTACAGTCTCAATGTCGGCGGCGGGGGATATATTCCTTACGACCTCTTCCGTTACACTGGCAGCGGTGTGGAGAGTCTCAACGCCAATGACAGTGGCGTCTACTTCTCTGTAAATGATGGTGTTACGTCATTAAAGGCCTTTAATCCCAATAATGGCGGTGACGTACAGGATTGGGCATCCGGCGGCACCCCGGACTCCTATGATGCCTTTCTTACCTCCGGACAGAAAGCGATCCTGTCCTCAGCCGACCTCACGACGCTCGACATCCTGGGTTATAAACTGAATTTTCACCCGCCGCGCATGAAAGGTGTGAAATTAGGCAATGGAAATTTCCAACTCAGCTTTACCAATGTACCAGGTCTGGGTTTCCAGGTTCTCGCCAGCACCAATATTGCCTTGTCCGTCACCAACTGGACCGTGCTCGGGGCGCCCACCGAAAGCCCCGCCGGACAGTATCAGTTCACGGATTCGGCGGCGCCAGCCAACCAAAAACGATTCTATCGCGTGAGCTTGCCGTAATTTTTGCCCGGAAAAATTACCGGCCCACACCGGATTTCCAGGCCGGCCCCCGGCCTCCCGATCATCACGCTAAGGCAATCGCCGCGGCAAGCCGGGAAATAGTTTGCCAGTCGTCAAGTTAATTTCTACAACGGGTCCGGCATTTCGACATGGCGACCATTGTTTTCGACATCGAGACCTCCGCGCTGCCGCTGGAAAATTTTGACGAGGCGCAGCAGGAATATCTTTTTCGGGAGGCCGAAAAACTCCCCGACGAAACCGCCAGGACCGCCAGACGCGAGGAGATCACCAAATTCATGAGCCTGTGGCCGTTCACGTCGCGGGTGGTCTGCATTGCCATGCTCAATGCCGAGACCCTGCGCGGGCAGGTGTTGTTCACGGCGGAAGATATTGAAGAAGGCGAGGAAGACGGTCCGGTCGAATTCATGCCCTGCGCGGACGAAACGGAATTGCTTACCGCTTTTTGGGACGTGGCCAAACATTACGACAATGTTGTCACCTTTAACGGGCGAGGCTTCGATGTGCCGTTCACTTATCTGCGCTCCGCGCTCCTCAACGTGCCGATCTCGAAAAGGAACTGGCTCGGTTACCGTTACGCCACCGAACCGCACTGCGATCTTGCGGAACAACTGACCTTTTACAGCGTCAGCGGACGCGATGGCGCGGCGCGACGGTTCAACCTGGACTTTTACTGCAAAGCCTTCGGCATTGAATCGCCCAAAAGTCACGGCGTCACCGGCATGGACGTCGGCACGCTGCTGGCCGAAAAGAAATTTCGTGAAATTGCCGAATACTGCCTGCGCGACGTCCGCGCCACCGTCGAGCTTTACAAAATCTGGAAAGAAAGGCTGGCGGGGATCAAATGAAGGCAAACGGTGGAAAACGGACGATCGAAGGGCATGTGTTGGTTTGCTTCCCGTTAAAAGAGGAGGCTGCGCCGTTTCGGAAAATCGCGGGCGGATTGCGCCGTGGCCACCTTATTACCATTCTCCTCACGGGCATTGGACACCAAAACGCCGAAAAATCCGTGCGCGAATTTTTTAATTCTTGCAGGAGTCGAGGTAACGAGACTCGAATTAAAAATCAATCAGAGACTCCTCACGTCGTCTCCTACGACCCCCATTTCGTGCTCACCTGCGGTTTTGCCGGCGGGCTGAATCCGGACTTGAAATTGGGCGACGTGGTTTTTGAATTTCCTCCCGTTAGCAGCCGACGTGAGGAGGCTCAAACTAAAATTGGCAATTGGCAATTGGCAATCGGCACCGAGTTAGAGCCTCCTTGCGTCGGCTGCTACGAAAAGTTGATCGCTGCCGGTGGAAAACCAGCGAAGTTTTTCAGCGTTCACCGCGTCGCTACCACTGTCGCCGAAAAGAAAAAATTGCGCGCTGAAACGGGTGCGGATGCCGTAGAGATGGAATCGGCGGCGATTCATGCCGTCTGTGCGGAGCACGGCCTTCCCTGCGCCACCGTTCGAGTGATATCTGACACGGCCAATGAAGATTTGCCATTGGATTTCAATCGACTTTCCAAACCAGACAAGAATCTGGATTACGGAAAACTGTTTCTGGCGGTTGCCAGATCGCCCGGAAAAATCGGGGCCTTGATGAAATTGCAGAAACAAACCCAATTTGCCGCGGAACGGCTGGCGGAAGTTCTTGGCATGGTCTTGTCGCTGCCAGGATAACAAGACCAGAACCAATTCGGAATATCAAACTTACAGATCCTGGTAACGAACCAGTTTAATGCCCAGTTGTTCAACCCTTTCTATCACCCGTGGACTGATGAGAGCATCAAATTCATACCTGGATTCATCAAGCGTTGGATGCGAATAAAGCTCCGAATCGCCGGGCGGCAGGATGGCCAAAAGTTTCAAGAGGTATGGCTCGCTCACGCGTCCGGTTTGCAGGAGTCCGAAAACCCTTTGCGTGTGGCGGATATTCAAACGGCGCAAGGCGGATGCCGCGCGCCAGGAGAGAAGGAAAAAGATCGCCGCCTGCATTGAGCGGTAAAGACGGTTGCCTTTGGCGAGCGGCACGTCCATCCAAAATGGTTCACGCGTCAGCCGGAGGTGCCGGATATCCAGCGATGCGGCATCTTCCGTTAAAATGCGGAAGATGGCCGGATGGAGATGCAGGTGCAAATGGCCGTTGACATGATCAAGCGACAGGCCGGTCGCGCGGAATTTTTCAAATTGAGCGTGGATTTCGGCACGAAGCTGTCCGCGCAGCTCACGCTTGAAAAAGTAGCGCATCCCGACGGCGACGGGCCGACTGCTGAATTCACTGTGCTCATTGACCAGACCAGGGATTTGATCCGGTGGCAACGCCGATTTGCCGCAGAGGAGTGTCAGGTGCAGCCCTACGCCGAGCCCCGGATTCTCCCGCGCCAGCGCAACGGCCCCGGCGCAGGCTGGTTCGTTTACCATCAAACTGGCGGTGGTCAGAATGCCTTCGCGATGGGCACGCACCACCGCTGCATTGATGGAATGTGAGCGTCCGAAATCGTCTGCATTGACGATGAGGCGGCGGAGAGACTGCGGGTTTAATGGAACCGTTGGCATGGCCTGACATCTCGCCCCAACCCCTTACGGCAAACCGTAATTTGGACCGACCGCGCCGATGGCGAGGCGGAACCAGGCTTGAAGAACGAGAAAGGCTTTGTGGATTTTGTTCAGACGCATAGGTTCCGGGCCAAAAACATTAAACCGCTGTTGTTCCAGTTTGTGCAATAAACGCCAGTAAACCGCTCCCATCAGCTCGGCTGCAACCATGGCAGGGCGGTCTTCCGGCGGCAGAGTTTGCCGCGCCCGTCGGTAGAAACCTTTTGCCCGTTCAGCCACTGCATCCGCCAGACGCGCAAACCGGTCGGAATACTCCTGTCGCAAAATTTCCTCCGGCGTAACGCCAAATTTTTTCAGTTCCTCCAGCGGCAGATAAATTCTTCCGCGCCCGGCGTCGGTTTTCACGTCGCGCAAAATATTGGTCAATTGGAGCGCCTTGCCCAGATAAACGGCATAGTCACGGCACGCGGGATTCCGGTAACCAAAAATTTCAATACTGAGCAGGCCGACCACCGAGGCGACCCGATAGCAGTACAACTCCAGCCGCTCAAAATTCTCATAGCGTTTGATGTCAAAATCCATTTCACACCCTTTCAGCAGTTCATCGAAGAGGGGAAAGGGAATGCGATATTCGCGGATGACCGGCTGCAGCTCGCGATTGACGATAAACTGCGGGAGTTCCCCGGCGCACGCGTGGCGAATGTCCGCGCGCCAGGCGGCCAATTGTTCGCGGCGCTTTTCCACGGGCGCGGATTCATCGTCCGTAATATCATCCACCTCGCGGCAGAAGGCATAAAGGGCTGACATGGCATCGCGCCTGGCACGTGGCAGCAGAAAAAAAGCGAGCGCAAGATTGGAAGCGCTCTTACGGGTGATCACATGGCTGTGCGTCACAATCGGGAGATCAGCGTTGGCGTTGGCCGTTCGGAGCGTTTCCGGTTTTCGCGTGCCGGAGGCAGACCGCCGATTTGCGCCAGGGTGGGATTTAACTGGTGTTGCTCGCTTTGCAGGCGGCGACGACGACGGCGATGCACGTTTTTGCGGAAGAAAATAATCCACACCACGCCCACGAGTGTCACCACGAAGGCTGACCCCAACACAATCACCACTCCTGCCCAGGCTGACAGTAATACGTTCATCGCGTTATACCATTCAACTGGCCGAACCTTTTTGCTCGGCCGTTCCGGGTGGTTCATTGGCCACACCATCGCCGAAGTTCAGGTTCAATCGTTGCATCCGGTAACGAAGCGAATGACGAGTCAGTTTAAGCTGTTCGGCGGCCCGTGTCAGGTTAAAATCGCTTTGCTCCAGGGCCCCGGTAATCAGTTCTCCCTCAATGCGTGCCAGCGCGTCATCCAGCGATTCGCCGGATGCCGGATGAATCGTTGCGGCCTTTTGCAGACGTGCTTCCACCTGGAAATCCGGCAGGCTGGACGGCCGGATTTCATGCGTGGTTTCCAGAATCAGCGCCCGTTCCACGACGTTTCGCAATTCGCGCACGTTCCCGGGCCAGTGGTGCGAGAATAATTTTTGCCGGGCTGAAAGGGTGAAGCCTTGAACGTTCTTGTTCATAACCACGCGGAACACCTTCAAAAAATGCTCTGCCAGCAACAGAATGTCATCCCCTCGTTCCCGCAATGGCGGCAGACGGAACTGCACCACGTTCAGCCGGTGAAACAAATCTTCCCGGAACTGGTTGGTCGCGATGGCTTCGGTAATATCCCGGTTGGTGGCGGCAATCAGACGCACATTGACACGCAGTTCCTGGGTGCCGCCGACGCGCACAAAGCTGCCGTCTTCCAGGAAGCGCAGCAGCTTGGCCTGAAGCGGCTTGCTCATGTCCGCGATTTCGTCGAGAAAAATCGTGCCTCTATCGGCTTCCTCCACCCGGCCGGGCTTTTGCCTTAACGCGCCCGTAAATGCCCCCTTTTCGTGACCGAACAACTCGCTCTCCAGCAGTGTTTCGGGAATGGCAGCACAATTGATGCGAACGTAAGATGCGCTGCGGCGCAGGCTCAAGCCGTGCAAGGCGCCCGCGACCAGCTCCTTGCCTGTGCCGCTTTCACCGAGAATCAGCACCCGCGTGTCGGTGGGCGCGACAGTCTGGATTAATTTCTGCAATTCGCACATCTTCGGCGACACACCGACGATCTGGTCGAGGCTGACGAGTTCACCCGTGCGCCGGCGCAACGCGGCGTTTTCGTGCAGGAGCTGATGGCGTTCGGCGCAACGGGAGACAGCGTGGAGCAATTCTTCGGGTGCGAACGGTTTGGACAGGTAATCAATCGCGCCAGCTTTGATGGCTTCGACCGCCAGCCTGGGGGTCGCGTAAGCCGTGAGCATGAGCACCGGCAGTTCCGGCCACCGCTGGCGGATTTTGGCCAAATAATCGTACCCACTCATCCCACCGAGCCGCGCATCCGTGATGACCATGAAGAATTCCTCGCGCTCCATCAGGCCCAGCCCTTCCTCGGCCGATTCCACCGAGCGCGCGGTGTATCCCTCGTCGCCCAGCATCGTTTGCAGCGACCGGCGCATGTTCTTCTCATCGTCTACGATAAGAACAGGTGGCAGTGGAGCGCTCATTTCTGGAGTTTCATCAACGTCTTTGCCGGAAAGAGTAAGGTGAACGTTGCCCCCTTTCCAAGCCCGGATTCAACCCGCACGGTACCACCGTAAAGTTCGACATTGTGTTTCACAATCGCCAGACCCAGGCCGGTGCCATGTTCCTTGGTGGTATAATAAGCCTCAAAAATACGCTCGATTTTGTCGGGTGGAATGCCCGGGCCATTGTCGCGCACGGTAATTTCCGCCGAATAACCGCGACGGTTTACAGCCGTAAGGTAAACAGCTCCATTATCGCCGACCGCCTCGCGCGCGTTTTTCAGCAGATTCAGCATGATTTCGGAAAAATGTTGGCGCTGCATCAGCAACGGGGGGAACGTCCGGTCGAACTCACGATGGACGTGAATGTTTGTCGGCACGGCGAGTGGGAAAACCTGAGTGATGGCGCGTTCGAGTTCCTCCGTAACGTTTAATTTCTCAACGCGCCCTTCGGTCAGCTGCGCATAGCCCATGATCTGAGTGATGATCCGGTCGGCACGGGAAACTTCTTCCTGGATGATTTCGAGTTGTTGACTGGCTTCAGCTTTGCCATCGCGCAGGGCGCGTTGGAGCGAGAACGCGGCGTTGTTGATCACGGCGAGCGGGTTCTTGATCTGATGGGCAAATTCGGCGGCCAGCCGGCCTGCCGAACGGAGCTGTCCTTCCCGCATGCCGAATTCCTCGGCTTCTTCAAGCGCCATCCGCTGCCGTTCGAGCAAGGCCTGCGCCCAGTAACAGCAAACCGCCGTGAGCCACAAGACCATCAACCGCAGTGCGAATGGCTGCCCCAAAACTTGATGGGGCGTCAGATTCAGGGCGCGCATGGTGCCGGCGTCCAGGTTCTTGACCACGGAAACATCCAAAACCCCTACCAGGATGTAACAGAGGCTGATGGCAAAGTTCAGAGTGAGTTGGGAAAACCCGGGTGGCACGCTAACGGCATTCCGGATCACCAGACCCACAAGCAGCCAGAATAAAATGCTGTCCAGGCCTCCGGTCAGCAACGCCATACCCGTGAGAAAAAGTCCGTCCACCAGGCTGCTGGTGACCACGGTCCATTGTACGACCGCCAGCGGCAAACGCGCGGGTTTCAGCATCAACAAAGCGAAAGCCACATTACCCGCCAGGTATAACCAAAAGAGGGATTGAACCGTTTCCACGGTGATATCCAACATGCTCGATGCCAGTCCGAACCAGGGCGTGGAAACAAAGGAATAAAGAATCATTCCGATGGTAAACGCCTTGATCGGCAGCATGATGTCCCGCTCCATGACCTCGATACGACGAACCAAACGCAGCGGGTCCGGCGCAGGGATTTCCATCAGCGCCAACGCGCGCTTAAGCCATTGCTCATGGCCCGGTTTCATAACAATTTCGGAAGCGGCAATCTCAGCGCAACATTTTCGCAACGCGTTCGGCGATGGCTTCCACCGGCCACAATCGCCCGACGCCTTCATAACCACAGGAGAGCATCCCCTTGTCCGGCCCGATGAATTCCACACCGCGCGTCTTGAGCGTCGCAACGTTTTCCTGCGTGGCCGGGTGCAGCCACATTTTTCCGTTCATCGCCGGCGCGATTAATATTTTCGCCTTCGGTTGCAGGGCCAGGGCGATGCAGGTCAGCGCGTCGTCTGCCATGCCGTGCGCCAGCCTGGCGATCACGTTGGCCGTTGCCGGCGCGATCAACAGCAGGTCCGCCTCGTCCGCGAGCCGGACATGGGTGGGCTGCCAGCCTGACTCTTCATCGTAAAGATCGGTCACTACCGGCTGGCGTGTGAGCACCTTGAACGGCAGTGGCGTAATGAAGTGTTGTGCATCAGCAGTCATGACGACGTGTACCTGGCATTGCTGCCGGGTCAAGAGACTCGCCAAATCTGCCGCCTTGTGCGCAGCAATCGAACCGGTCACGCCCAACACGATGTTTTTCTTCATCTTGACGTTAATTTAATCGGAATCCATCACTCTGCCAATCTGATACCCATGGCCTTCCGGATTAAGGTGCAGATTCAAAATTGCGGTGCCTGCACCCGCATCGTGCGCATCTTCTCTGCCTCGATAATCGACAACATGCGCCGCAGGTCCTCCGGAATGGTCGTGCTGATCAGCAGATAATCAAAATGATTCCATTGGGCGATCTCCTCCCGCGCCAGAGTGAGGCGTTTCTGAATTTCTTCCGGCGCGTCCGTGTTGCGCCGGTTAAGACGTTCCGCCAGCACGGCCATCGAAGGCGGAGTCAAAAATACCGTAACCAGCGCGCGTGTCAGCTCCGGTTCGTGCGTCGCGCGTTCGCGGATCGCCGTGGCACCCTGCACGTCCACATTCAGCAAAACGTCCCGGCCCGCCCGCAATTTGTCCAATACTTCGGAGCGCAATGTGCCATAGTTCCGGCCAAAAACCGTCGCGTGCTCCAGGAAATCCCCCGCTTGAATGCCCTGTTCGAAATCTGCCCCGGCCAGAAAATGATAATCCACACCGTCCTTTTCACCCGGTCGCGGCGAACGGGTGGTGCAGGTGATGGCACGTTTCATGTCGGGGCGCGCCGCCAGCAATTGCTGGCACAACGTCGTCTTCCCGCCACCCGAAGGCGCTGAGATCAGGATGAGCAACGATCGGTGACTGGAAGTCGAAGTCCGGGTTCCGGACTTGGGACTTCTGATTTCGGGCTGCCGGTTTTTCATTCCACGTTCTGCGCCTGTTCCCGGAACTTTTCCAGTTCCGCCTTCAAGGTCACAATTTCGCGCGAGATGATGGCGTCGTTGGCTTTCGAGCCGATGGTATTGATTTCGCGATTCATCTCCTGTGCCAGAAAATCCAGGGTCCGTCCGACCGGTTCCTTCGCTTTCCGGCAATCTTCAAATTGCTGAAAGTGGCTTTGCAACCGGGTCAGTTCCTCCGAGATGTCCGAACGGTCGGCAAACAGGACAATTTCCTTCAATAACCGTTCGTCGTCCGGCGCCGGCGATGCCAGTCCGGCGGTCTTGATCCGTTCTACCAGTTGCTGCCGGTAATTTTTCGCGGTCAGGGGAGCCTGGTTCTGAATGATGCGAACGGCTTTGCACATTGCCGTAATCCGGCCGGCCAGATCCTTCGCGAGATGTTCGCCTTCGCGTTCACGCATTTTCACCAGCGCGGCCAGTGCCTGTTTCAATGCCTGCGCCAGGACCGGCCAAATTTTATCGGCTTCCACCAGTTCCTCGTCGGTTTGCAAAACACCCGGGGCGCGAATTAGCTGGTCCAACGTCACTTCACCGGCCAGCTTAAGCTGTTTGGCCAGCCGATTCAGTTCCGTCGTGTAGGCCCGGGCGAGCGGCAGATTGATGTGCATGCGCGCGGATAATTTGCCCCCGCCGGCGTGGACCGAAACCCGTGCGATGACGCGACCACGGGCTACTTTGGCATTGATTGCGTCGCGGATGGGCGCTTCCAACATTTCCAGTTCCCGCGGCAGGCTCAAAGAAATCTCGGATTGCCGGCGGTTCACCGCGCTCAACTCAACGGTGATCTTAAAGCCGTTTTGTGCATGGCCACCCCGCCCGTAGCCGGTCATGGATTTCATCCCCCGCATCATGCGGGAATTAATTGTCACAGGCGAATAAATTTTCAACGACCGGAATTAAAGTCAAACTGGACGCGGCGAAAATGAAAGTTTAGCGTTCGAGTAATGAAATCGTCTTTTGCATTGGTGATAATCCTTGTCGTCCTTTCTAGTTACTCGGAAAACCAAACCATTACTAATAATATCAAGAGTTATCAGTACGCCGTGCCTGAAAAAATAAATGACGGTTGGAAAACCGCCTCTTTGAACGACGTGAATGTCGATGCCAACTTGATTAACGAATTGTTTGAACGCGTTGGCGACAATACTTACAAAAACATTCATAGCGTGCTTCTTGTTAAAAACGGCAAACTCGTCGTCGAAGAGTATTTTCCGGGTCA
The DNA here is from genome assembly GCA_041482195.1 of Verrucomicrobiia bacterium. GTDB lineage: Bacteria > Verrucomicrobiota > Verrucomicrobiia > Limisphaerales > UBA11358 > UBA11358. The sequence goes on along the minus strand of JBGPDH010000016.1, from coordinate 10,937 downwards.
AGATAGCGTCGGACAGTATCGGATGTTCACGCGGGACACGCTCCAGGAGATGCATTCGGCGACGAAAAGTGTAAATTCCATTTTAATCGGGATTGCGATTGACCAGCGTTTGATTCGAGGCGTTGATGAAACGATTTCCAACTTCTTCCCCGAATATTCCAACATCTTCACGAATAAGGAAAAGGACACGATTCGCGTGAAAGACTTGCTCTCCATGACGTCCGGCTTGTCATGGGACGAGTGGACATATCCATATACCGATCCTCGCAATGACACCGCTGTGATGGCCAGTAGAGCCGATTTTTTCCGATATGTTCTCGAAAAGCCAATGGCCACATTACCCGGCACGAAATTCGTTTATAACAGCGGCATTTCTCTCATGCTTGGCGAAATCATTTACAAAACCTCTGGACTGAAGGCGGATAAATTTGCTGAGCGTTATCTTTTTTTGCCGCTTGGCATCACAAACTACTCTTGGGGAAGCGCTCCTAATGGTGTCGTCAACACATTGGGAGGTCTCTCATTGCGACCGCGTGACATGGCAAAGATTGGTTATCTCTTTTTGAATGGTGGATGTTGGCAGGGAAAACAAATCGTGAGCAAAAAGTGGGTTGAAGTATCGACAGGACAGCAAGTTGACGCCGGTCAGCTTCCGGCATGGTTTTTAGCCGATGGATATGGTTATCAATGGTGGCTCGGTTCATTTCACGTACGTGGTCAAATTATTGAGTCATACAGTGCGCGAGGCAGAGGTGGACAGTTTATTATTGTCTTTCCGGCTTTGCAAATGGCCGCTGTATTTACCGGCTGGAACGATAATAAATTGTTGGGACGGCCACTCGACATGCTTCAGCGGTATATCTTGCCAGCAGCTATTCGCAATTAACTTCATTGGTCGTGGCCAGTACCCATTGCCCCTTCAGTTTTGTCTTAAATTTTCAGCGCAAAAAGTTCAATGCCTCCTGGAAATCCTCCGGCAGCGGCGCTGCAAAACTCATTTCCTTACCCTTTTGCGGATGGACAAAGGCAAGTTCCCGAGCGTGCAGCATCACACGCGGGGCTGCGTACGCCGTCAGTTCCGTGAGTCTCTTGTTTTGTCGCGCCCCATAGGTTTCGTCGCCCGCGAGCGGATGGCCGAGGAACTGGAAATGGACGCGGATCTGGTGGGTGCGGCCGGTGTGCAATTGGGCCTCGACCAACGTGGCGGCGTTCAATCGTTCGAGCACACGCCAGCTGGTGTGGGCCGCACGACCGGAATGATCGTCCCGCACTGCCATGCGTTTGCGATGCGATGGATGCCGGGCGATGGCCGCGCGGATTTCACCCGAATCCCGCGTGAATTCGCCGCACACAATGGCATGGTAGATCTTTTTGACCTTCCGTCCGGCAAACTGCGCGGAAAGCGCCAGGTGCGTTTTGTCGTTTTTGGCAACGACCAGACAGCCGCTGGTTTCCTTGTCCAGCCGATGGACGATACCCGGCCGGGCCACGCCACCAATACCACTGAGTTCACCGGCGCAATGATGCAGCAGTGCATTGACCAATGTGTGTTCTTCATGCCCGGCGGCGGGGTGTACGACCAGCCCGGCGGGTTTGTTGAGCACCAGCAGTGAGCGGTCCTCGAACAGAACGTCGAGTGGAATTTCCTCCGGTTGTGCGTCGGCGGACCGGGGTTCCGGCCAGCGAATTTCAATTGCCTCACCGGCGCGCGGCGCATGTGTGGGTTTAACCCGCTGGCCGTTGAGGCGCACGTACCCTTCTTCAATCAGCCGCTTCAGTGCCACCCGCGAGACCGCGGGAAATTTCCCGCGCAGGAAGGTATCCAATCGCTCCGAAGGCAGCGACTTTTCGATGATCAGACATTCATTGCGCAAAGGCATTTTAATACGCCGGGTAACCGGTGACCGGTGACGGCAGAAACGGAACCGGCAGCCGGGAAAAATCTGTTAAGCCGGTCGTCATTTGTCGCTGTTCACGGGTTTGGCCGCGTGCTCGCTTTTCCACGTGATGAGAAAAATCAGCGCCACGCCCGTGCAGATTGCGGAATCAGCAACGTTGAAGGCCGGGAAACCGATTTCATTACCGCCGCGTTGTTGCAGATAAAAACGGAGGAAATCCACGACTTCATGTCGTATCAAACGGTCGGCGAGGTTTCCGGCGATGCCGCCAAAAATGAGCCCGAAAGCAATCTGCCCGGGGAGGGTGTCGGAACCAAAATGATGACGCGTAAGGAACAGGGCCACCAGGGCAAGCAGGGCCACCAGCACCAGGGTGTTGTTGTTGCCGCTGAAGATGTTCCAGGCGGCGCCGGTGTTTCCCCAGTGAACGAATTTGAAGAAACCGTCGATAATGACGTTTTCGTGATAGGGCGGTAGCATCTGCAACACCAGCCATTTGGTAAACTGGTCGAGGGCGAGAACGACCAGCGCAATGGCAGCAATGCGCCGGTTCGAGCTCAGAAAGATGGATTGGGCGGCGGACATTCCAGTCTAAAGTCTGAAGTCCCAAGTCCAAAGTCAAGCCAGTCGCAGGTGGTATTCTAGTTGGGAACTTATTCCTGTTTACCCCTGATGATAAGATAGTTAGCGATGGAGACAGGAATCCAGCTCCCTTAACCATATTCAACTTTGGAACAGCCAATGCTGTCAGGATATCTGCGATTTTGTCTGATGGACGATCTCTGCGCATGTGGGTAGGATTTTTTATGGCGTTCGTTCGGGTGTTAATCGATGGTTATAGTTTGTTGCATCGCTGGCCGGAGCTGGCTCCCGGCCGGCCCCGGCATTTGGCGCACGCCCGTGACGAATTGATTCATGTCCTGACCCGTTATCATGACACCACAGGAGAGAGGATGACGGTTTTTTTCGACGGGACCGGGACACGTCCGGATGTTTTGTCGGACGAAGCCGGCGCCGCGGTCGAGGTCTTGTTTTCACGCGCGGGCCGGACCGCCGACCAGATGATTGAGCGTGCGGCGCACCGGTTTCAGGCCTACGGTGAAGTGCTGGTCGTGACCGACGATCGTGCCGAGCGCGACGTGGTTGCTGGCATGGGTGCCATGACGTCGAGTTGTGCGAACTTCATCCGCATGCTTGAAGATGCATTGACGAAATTGCAGGACGAATTGCAAAGTTACAACCGGGCAGAGCGAAATCGTTTCCGCTGTGCACCAAAAACCAAAAGCCGATGAAAATATTTAACCACCCGTTGGGCCGGGGGGCGCGGGTCCTCGCCGTGCTCTGTGCCGGAATGTTTTGGTCTTCCACTGTGCCTGCACAACCCGAGATGAACACCGTCGACAGCCGTTTTCTCTTCGTTTTCGATACGTCGTCGGCGATGAAATCACGCGTACCCAGGGTCCAATACGCAGTGGAACGGCTGTTTGTTTCCATGATGAACGGGCAATTGCGTTCGGAGGACGACATCGGGGTCTGGACCTTCAATCGCGAATTGCATACAGGTGAACTTCCGTTACAACGCTGGCTGCCGCAAAATGCGGCGACCATTTCCGCCAGCATCACCGACTTTGTCGCACACCAACGCTACTCCAAGAGCACCCGCTTCGACTCGATCATGCCGGCGATCAATAGTGTGGTGCGGAATTCGCAGCGGCTGACCGTATTGATTTTCTGCGATGGTTCCGGACAAATCAGCGGGACGCCGTTTGATGAGGCCATCAATTCCAGTTTTAAGCAAAACGAGGACGCGTTGGCCAAGGCGAAAGAAACATTCATTGTTGTTCTGCGGGCACAATCCGGCAAGTACACCGGTTACTCGGTGAATTCCTCGGCCGTCGGGGTTAATTTCCCTGCATTCCCTCCGTTACCGGCGCCGCCTCAACCCGCCGCTCAGCCGCCAGCCCCGGTACCGGCTCCCGCACCGGCACCAGTGGTCAAGCTGCCGCCGCTGGTGATTATCGGTACAAATGTCAGCAGCAACTTGCTTCCGCCGATTCCGGCCAAGGCGGTACTCTCCAATTCTTCCCCGGCCAAGGCGGAACCCAGCCTCCCTCCCGTGCAACCATCATCCGGTCGGACACACACCCTCCCGTCAAAAATGGCAGGAGGGTCGACCAACGCGGTGGCGTCGGCGTCGGCAGATTCCGGCTTGAGTCGCCGGGGTGCTATGACGACAGGGGTAATCCTGCTGGCCGTGGCAGCGCTGACCATCATTCTCGGGTTAATCCGTTCGCGCAGACCCCGAGAGAGCAGCTTGATTACAAAATCCATGAATAAAAGATGATTCCGGGCGTGACTTTTGGCCGTGCCCATGGGAGATTGGCCGGCCATGAAACCAATCACTTTGCTCTGTGCGCTCGGTCTGTTCGCCGGAATCGCCTCGGTTTCGGCTGCTGACACGAATACCACTGCCAAGGCTGCAGCACCTGTGGCCAAGGCTCCTGACACCAACGAAGTCGCTGTGATCAATACCACCGAAGGCGAAATGGTGGTAGCCTTCTGGCCAGAGGCGGCTCCCAACACCGTTGCCAATTTTAAGAAACTTGCCGGGAAAGGTTTTTACGACGGCACCTGTTTCCATCGCATCGTCAAGGGGTTCATGATTCAAGGTGGTGACCCCCTGACCAAGGATCCGAATCAGAAAGCCGTGTGGGGGACCGGCAGTCCGGGCTATTTCATCAAAGCGGAATTCAATGATCATTCCCACCAGTTTGGTGTCCTTTCGATGGCGCGCAGCGCGGATCCGGACTCCGCCGGCAGCCAGTTTTTCATCTGCGACGGCAACGCGTCCTTCCTTGACCACCAGTACACCGCGTTCGGCCATCTGATTAAAGGCGATGATGTGGTCCGAAAGATCGCCGACACACCCGTTGGACCCGGTCCAACCGGTGAAATGAGCGTGCCGACAAAGCGCGTGGGCATTGTCAGTATTAAAATCGTCTCGGCTGACGCCGTTAAATAAATCTGTTTTTCACCCTTTATGAGTGAACTTGCGCAAATCACCACTACCGAAGGTGAATTGGTCATTGAATTCTGGCCCGACGTTGCTCCGAAGACCGTCGAAAATTTCAAGACCCTCGCTCAAAAAGGCTTCTACGACGGCACCTGTTTCCACCGCATTATCAAGGGCTTTATGATTCAGGGGGGCGATCCGTTGACCAAAGACCCTGCCCGGGAAGGTCATTGGGGTACGGGCGGGCCGGGGTATCAGATCAAGGCCGAGTTCAACGACCGTTCGCATCAACGGGGCGTCATTTCCATGGCGCGCAGCGCCAATCCCGATTCCGCCGGCAGCCAGTTTTTTATCTGCGACGGTGACGCGTCGTTCCTGGACCGTCAATACACCGCATTCGGCCGGTTGGTCAAAGGCGACGACGTGTTAGCAAACATCGCCGGCACGCCGGTGGGTCCCGGTGGTTCCGGCGAACAAAGCAAGCCGCAAAAACGCGTCGGGGTCGTCAGTATCAAGATTGTTCCGGCCGCTGCGTAGGATTGTCTGCGATGTAGCCGCGTCTCGTCAGAGCGCGGGCTCTGTTCCGCGCTTTAACAAGCGCAGCTACAAAATGGAAATTACCGAACTCGCTCAAGTTCTGGTGGCGCTCGGTTGCCCCGCCGAAAAGTCCGGCGAGATGGCCGCTCAACTGGACAAACGCGCTCGCCAGCTGGCCGAACAGAAGGGCCGTACTTACGATGAAGCGCTCAAGCATTTACTGAACCTCATGAGTCAAGGTTGGGCGGCCAGGGAAAAAGAGCTTTGAATTTAAGATTGCCGATTTACGATTTACGAAACTGCGGCCATGAGTCGCGTCAATCGTAAATCAAAAATGCCAGAGCCCTGGAAAAAAGTCCGTTCAACGCCCCTCGGTGATTTCCGCATCTTCAAACTGCGCTCGGATGTGAGCGTTTCACCGCGGACCGGCAAGGAACACGATTTCTTCGTTCTCGACAGTGTCAACTGGGTCAACGTCATCGCCGTCACGCCCGATCAGCAGCTTGTGATGGTTGAACAATTCCGGCATGGTTCGAACACGGTGGAATTGGAGATACCCGGTGGCATGATGGATCCTGCTGACACCGATCCGGTGGCGACGGCTGTGCGCGAACTGCGTGAAGAGACCGGCTACGCCGGCGAGAATGCGCGTCTGCTCGGCAAAATTTGGTCCAACCCGGCCATCTTGAGCAACACCACCTACACGGTATTGATCGAAAACTGCCGGTTGCAACACAGGATGGATTGGGACCATGCCGAAGATCTGGTGACGAAGCTGGTGCCGGTGGCGAAAATTCCAGAACTCGTCGCCGACGAAAAGATCGGCCATTCCCTCGTTGTTGTGGCGTTGTATCATTTTGATCTGTGGCAGCGCGGACTAAAGAAAATTGACACCAGCCGCCTAGGTTAAATCCACCGGATCTATATCCACTGCCAGGGCCACATCTTGCGGTAACGCAAGCGTCTCAATGATTTTTGCGAGTGTTTGGCTGAGCCTGCTCATCGCGCGCGTCCGCAACATGATTTGATAGCGATAAAACTGTTCCGCGCGCAGCAACGGTGCCGGCGCCGGGCCGGCGAGAATTAAATCCTTGAACGCGCCCCTCGCCCCATCCCTCTCCCCGCCGGGCGGGGAGAGGGTGTCCGCAGGACGGGAGAGGGGTTCCACACGCGTCAGGTTCTTCTCCAGTTCGCGTTTCAAATGCTCCGCGGAGAACTTCACCTTGTCTTCGTTCCGGCCCTTGAGCGTCAGCAACGCGACGCGGCTGATGGGTGGATATTTCAATTGTTCACGGAATTCGATTTCCTGTTCGTAAAAGCCGGTGAAATCATGGCGGCGGGCATATTGAATGGCTGGATGAAACGGTGTAAACGCTTGTACAAACACTTCGCCTTCCACGTCACCACGCCCGGCGCGGCCGGCGACCTGGGTCAGTAATTGGAAAGTCCGTTCGCCGGCGCGGAAATCCGGCTGATGCAGCGCGAGGTCGGCATAAATGATGCCGACCAGGGTTACGTTGGGGAAATGCAATCCTTTGGCAATCATTTGCGTCCCCACCAGAATCTCGGTTTTGCCGGCGCGAAAATCGCCGAGGGTTTTGCGGTAATCATCCTTGCGTTTCATTGTGTCCGCGTCCATGCGCCGGACACGCGCGTTGGGAAATAATTTCGCCAGGGTTTCCTCGACTTTTTGCGTGCCGGTGCCGGCAAAACGAATGGCCGGGTTTTTACACTTCCGGTTGGGGCAAACCGACGGAGTCGTTTCGGTGTGACCGCAAAGGTGGCATCGGAGTCGTTGCTCCGGCCGATGGTAGGTGAGGGCAAGACTACAATTGGGACACTGCGCGACAAATCCGCATTTCGGGCATTGCAGCGCTGTGGAATAGCCGCGCCGGTTCAAGAACAGAATCGTTTGCTCGCCACGTTCCAGTCGCTGGTGGATGGCCTCCTTGAGTTGCGGCGAAAAAATCGGCGGTCCTTTTTCCTGGTGGATCGCCTGCCGCATGTCCACGACGCGGACATGGGGCATTTTTTGGTTATCCACCCGTTCCGGCAGTTCGAGGAGTGTGTATTTGCCTTGCTTGCAGTTGTAATAGCTTTCCAGCGAGGGTGTGGCGGAGCCCAGGACGACCACGGCGTTTTCCATCCAGCCGCGCATAATGGCCACATCGCGCGCGTGATAACGTGGTGCCTCTTCCTGTTTGTAGGTATGCTCATGCTCTTCGTCCACGATGATGAGACCCAGCGGTTCGACCGGCGCGAAAATGGCCGAACGCGCGCCGATGACAATCCGCGCGCGGCCTTGACGGATTTTATGCCATTCATCATGGCGTTCTCCGGCAGAAAGGTGTGAATGTAAAACTGCGACGAGCGTTTGGAGCCTGCCGGTGCTGAACCGCGCTTTGAATCGTTCGACGGTTTGCGGTGTCAACGCGATTTCCGGTACGAGCACGATGGCGCCCTGGCCCTGTTCGAGGGTATGGGCAATGGCCTGGAGATAAACTTCGGTCTTGCCCGAACCAGTCACTCCATAAAGCAAGAAGACCTGCGAAGAATTTTGAGGGTTCAATTGCTGTTGTGTAGCACCCGCGTCTCGCGGGTTGTGTCCGGCGTCGCGCCGGACACTTTTGGGTGCATTCACTGACCCGGGCATCCAAATGTAAGGGTACTCCTCCATCGGTCCCGTCAATCCGATCTTGCGTGGATTATCCCAAATATAATCCCACGTCTTGTGCAAATCAGCCTCCGAACGAATCATGCGGTCAAATGATTCATCTATCCAAACCGGACCCGAGCGTTTCATTACTTTGTTTACCTCGTGCGCGGAAAAGGACTTGATGCTGTGCAAAATCTCTGAAAGCGAATGTACTCCTTCTTCACAAGTTTTCTGAACCGGGAGCGGCTGTACCAGCAAATGGACATGATCCGGCATCACACAGGCTGCGAGACATTTGATTTTTCTCCCGTGCCAGAAATGGCAGGCTTCCAAAGTCCTGGCGCGGGCTTCGGGCGAAAGCACCAGTTTGTTGTGCGTCTGCCAAGTAACATGATAGGTAAAACCGGGGATCTCAAAGTGGGGAAGATTGCGTTTGCGGGCGGTGGGTTCTGTGACAGGAAGAGAACTTTTTGCCGTATGAGAACCGGGCGCGACGCCCGGCTCCACCCGCGGGACGCGCGTGCTACACACAACATCCATCGCCGCTTTGATTTTCTGCAGCGCCGTTTCCTGGGCCGGGTTCATGGACAATGGCTGTGTAGGCAGGATTTGTTCGCGAGCATAGGGATCGCGCTCGGTAATCTCCGAGGTGATTTCCACCAGGCCGCGGTCTTCGAGTTTGCGGATAGTGGCGGCGGTGGTTTCGGCAAGTTCAACCAATTCGGCCATCAGCAATTCGCGCCGTTCTTCGACAATATTCCAGACCTCCTGCTGGCGTTTTGGCAGCTTCGGGAACTCGCCATTGACCACCAGTGCCCGGACGAACAATCGTTTTTTCCAGCCTTCCTCGCGCTTGCGCACGGCCTCGGGCAGGACGGATTTCAGAGCGGTTTCGGGTGCGCAGCAATAATAATCGGCCATCCAGCGTGCCAGTTTCAATACTTTGGGCGTGACCAATGTCTGCGCGCCGATGACCTTGAAGATGGGCTTGAGATGGGCGTGCGTGGACTCCACGGCGAGCGCGGTGACGCAGCCGTAAATTTTTCGCGGACCGAATGGCACCTGCACACGGCTGCCAACTTCGATCAGGCCAATCAACCCCGGCGGAATCGAGTAATCAAATTCCTTGCGAAGCGCAATTTCGAGGCTGACGCGGGCAATCATAGTCCGGTAAGCAGTGACCGGTGACAGGTGGCAAGAACAAACAAAATCGCATTGGTATTTTTCATATCACTTGCCACTTGTCACAAGTTACATCTCAGTCTTGTGAAATGACGCGCAGCTCGGCCTCGAGCTGCTGGCGCAGAGTTTCGCGTTCGACATCGGTTGCCTCGCGCGGGACACGGAAGGCGCGTCCGCCGGTGATCTCGCAAAGGGCAAACGGGATCGGAATCTGGAAGCGGTCCCAGCTTTTCAACTGGATTTTGTGCTTCAAGGAATAGGACACCGGCACGACCGGCAGGCCGGTGATCTGGGCCAGCGACATGGTGCCTTCCTGCACTACGTAACGCGGGCCGCGCGGGCCGTCGGGCGTGATGGCGAGGTCGTAACCCCGTTCCGCCCAGGTGGTCAATTCGAGCAGCGCCTGCGGGCCGCGCCGGCTGCTGGAACCGCGGACCGGCATCACGCCGAACCGCTCAAGAATCGCCGCCAGAAATGCGCCGTCCTTGCTGGCGCTCACCATGGCGGCCATGCCGATGGTCTGAGTATGTTGGCGTCCGAAGGCGAAATACAATTTCATGCAGAGCGCAAGGCGATTGTGCCAGATGCAGTAAATCACCGGTCCGGAATCCTTTCGCATGGTAAATCCGTGCGGATCATTGACACGATAGCGTAAAGTGGCCGCCAGCAGGCGCAAGGTGACCCAAATGACCCAGGCGCCAAGTCGTTGATGCCATTTGGGCGAATTGGGGATGATTACACCGGACTTCCGGCGATGGCGACGGGAGCCGGTCGCTGATGGCTGCGGATTAGCTGCGTCCATCAGGCTCCTTTTTTCAGGCAAGCCCGCACGAGTTCCTCCACGGTGGCCTTTGCGCCGAGCGTCGTGTGCACGGCCCGAATGGCATCATGCGCCTCAACCTGCCTGAAACCAAGCGCCATTAGCGCAAGCACGGCATCGTTGATTTTTTGATCGTCGGGTGAGAGCGCGTGTCGGGCGCTGACGGCTTCCCAGGCGCCCGCCGCGCCGATTTTATCACGCAGTTCGACAATCATGCGTTCGGCCGTTTTCCTGCCCACCCCGGATATTTGCGAAAGTGATTTTACGTCGCCGTTGGCCACCGCACCGCGAAAGGTCACCGGGTTCATCCCGCTCAGGATGTTCAGTGCGATTTTGGGTCCGATGCCCGAGACCGTATTGACCAGCAGCCGGAACAAATCCCGTTCGGCCGCGGTCATGAAACCATAAAGCGAATGGGCATCCTCGCGGATGACGAGCTAGGTGAGCAGTTTTACCTCCTGGCCCGGCGGCGGCAGCTTGTCGAAGGAAGACAAGGGAATCAAAACCTCGTAGCCTACGCCGTTGACGCCAATGATCACCTGCGTGGGCAGCGCCTCAACGAGTTTGCCCTGGAGAAAGGTGATCATGCGAATGCAGATTGCAGGTGGGAGCTTGCGGAATTCATATTCGCTTCAGCGGTGAGAGGTGGTACCTCGAATTTTCCTGGACATGGGCCAGCGCCAGGGCCAGCGCGTCGGCCGCATCCGGCGCCGGTGGTTTGGGCAGATTCAGCAGGCGCTGAACCATTTTAGCGACGGCCGATTTCTGTGCCGCGCCGTAACCGACCACGGCCTGTTTTACCTTGCGCGGGGCAATTTCAAAGATTTCGAG
>JBGPDH010000015.1:0-24335 GCA_041482195.1 Verrucomicrobiia bacterium | reverse complement strand
GATTTCTTGTGTTTCATTTATATTATCATCCGCCTCGCCGGGGTTTTTTCGGGGAGGGGGGCAATCTGGCGGGGGGTTTTTTCACCCTAAATTGGCCCCGGGCCGCAATGTTGCCGGCGCTCCCGGCAGGTTCAGGGAAAGAATACCTCATTGCCGTCACGGGTCCTTGCGCGGAAACAACGGCGCGGGTTCGCCGATCTTGTGACCCGGTTTCAATCCGCCCCAGGTAGCTTCGGTAAATTTGTCCGGTGAGCCGGTCAAACCAAGTTGCGCATATATCCTCGTCGCTGTCCCGGGCAAAAATGGCCAGAGCAGAACCGCCAGCACACGGCAGGTTTCGGCAAGGTTGTAGAGCACCTCGTCGAGCCGTTTGGCTTGAGCCGGGTCTTTGGCCAGTTTGAATGGCGCGGTCTGGTCCACGTATTGATTGGCCCGTGTAATCAACCCCCAAATACGTTGGAGCGCGGCTTGAAGCTGGTTTTGTTCGAGCAATGAGCGGGTTTCCGTAATGGCCTTTCTGGCGTCAACCGAAAGTTCATCATGTTTCGTCGTCGCGATGCCATTCCGATAGCGTTTGAGCATCGAGAGCGAGCGATTAACGAGGTTGCCGAGACCGTTTGCCAGTTCAGCCTGGTAACGCGCCTTGAAGCCGGCGTCCGTCCAATTGCCGTCCGGGCCGATGTCGAGTTCACGCAGGACATAAAAGCGAAAGGCGTCCAGGCCCCATTCGGCAATGACCGCAATGGGATCGACAATGTTACCGGTGCTCTTGCTGATTTTTGCGCCGTCCTTCTGCCACCAGCCGTGGACCAGAAGGTGTTTCGGTAACGGCAGGCCCATCGCTTTGAGCATAATCGGCCAGAACACGGCGTGGAATTTCAGGATGTCCTTGCCGATGACGTGGATGTCCGCAGGCCAGAGTTGGAGCTTGGGTTTGGCATCTGGGGTCCGGGGTTGCTCGCGCTGCGCACCGTCGCCAGGAACCGAGACGCCAGACCCAAGACCCGAAAGCAGGTCGCCGTGGGCGGCGGGAATGCTGATGTAATTCACCAGTGCGTCGAACCAGACGTAGGTGACGAAATCCTTGTCGAAGGGGATGGGAATCCCCCAGTTCAATCGCGCCGCCGGCCGGCTGATGCACAAATCTTCAAGGGTGCTGTTCTTAAGAAAACCAAGCACTTCGTTGCGGCGGTAATCGGGTTGAACGAATGCGGGATTGGTCTCGAGGTAATCAATCAACCATTGCTGGTGGTCGCGCAGTTTGAACCAGTAATTGCTTTCCTCCAGTTCGATGACTTCGCCGTATACAGGGTCAAACGTGCCGTCGGGCAACCGGTCTTTGTCGGTCAAAAAAGTTTCTTCCTTCGTCGAGTAAAAACCCTTGTAAGTCTTCTGATAGAACTGGCCGGCGGCGTGGAGTTTGGCGAGGATCGCCTGGACAAATTCCTTGTGTCGCGGCTCGGTGGTGCGGACAAAATCGTCGTTGGTCAATTCCAATTTCTTTGCAAACGCCTTCCAGTCGGCCGCCAGTTCGTCACAGTATGCCTGCGGCGATTTGCCATCCGCCTGTGCCGCCTGCTGGACCTTCTGGCCGTGTTCATCGAGGCCGGTCAGAAAAAAGACTTCCTGACCAAAGCTGCGCCGCGACCGCGCGATCACGTCGGCGACGATTTTTTCGTAAGCGTGGCCAAGGTGCGGCTGGCCGTTTACGTAATCAATCGCGGTGGTGATGAAAAACCGTTTGTTCATCGAAACAGACAGTGTGACGGACGAACGCGTTATTGGCAATCCTGCGCTGCGAATCTTTCGGCAATCCGCTTGCTGCACTGGCGTTTCACGCTATAATGACTTTCGGCTGTGGCGGAAAACCAGCCGGCAAATAAAACCGCATGAACAAAGACCTTTCAAGTTTTGCTGCACGTTTGCGCGAAGTGATTCCCAATTGGCAATCGGCAATTGGCAATCGGCAATTTTCAGAACTCGCTCTCGAACTGTTCGCGCTACAGTTCAAATACAACTCTGCCTACCGACGGATATGTGAAGGGCGAGGCGTGTCACCGGGGGTCATCGAGGATTGGACACAGATTCCGGCTGTGCCGGCCGCAGCGTTCAAGGAATTGGAACTTTCGTGCCTGTCGCCCGGCGAACGCATCGCGGTTTTTCATTCGAGCGGTACGACCGAACAAAAGCCCAGCCGGCATTTTCATAATGGCGAGTCGCTGTCGGTTTACGAGACGTCGTTGTGGCAATGGTTCGAACCAAACTTTCTGGCCAATTCAAAATTCAAAATTCAAAATTCAAAATTGGTCGTTCTTACCCCGCCGCCGGCGCAGGCTCCCCATTCCTCGCTGGTTCACATGTTTGAAACCATTCGTAGCCGCGCTTGTGAAAGCGCGGACCGTTCATTTTTTGGAACCGTTGCCACCGATGGCTCCTGGGTTTTGAATTTCGAGGCCATGCTCGCCGTTCTGAATTCGTCACTCGTCACCCGTCACCCGTCACTTCTGTTGGGCACCGCCTTCTCCTTTGTGCATCTGCTCGATTTTCTCGGCGAGCACGATTTGCGGTTGCAGCTTCCTCCCGGTTCGCGGGTCATGGAAACCGGTGGTTATAAAAATCGTTCCCGCACCATGCCGAAGGAAGAACTGCACGCGCTGATCACCGAACGGCTCGGCGTTCCGTGGGAAAACATCATTTGCGAATACGGCATGAGCGAGTTGAGTTCACAGGCTTACGACAGCGTGGCGGGTGACGAGTGGCGAGTGACGGGCAAAGGCGCCGTGTCTCGTCTCACGCCACGCGTCATGCGTCACTTCCGCTTTCCTCCCTGGGCACGGGTTCAAATTGTCTCGCCCGAGACCGGCCGCGAAGTGGAGGATGGCGAAACCGGACTCGTTCGCGTATTCGACCTGGCAAATGTTTATTCCGTCATGGCCGTACAGACGGATGATTTGGGTGTCCATCGTGGCGATGGCTTTGAACTGATTGGCCGCACCCAGTTTATCGAACCACGAGGCTGTTCCTTGATGAGCGTGTAAATCGTAAATCGCAAATCGTAAATCTGATGAATCTGCCCGATTATTTTCTCGCGGACCTGCCGCCCGAAGCCACGTTGTCGCCGGCGATGCTGGCGGAGGCCTGTCAGACCTTAAAGCGCAATCGCGCGCGTTACCTCGCCGGGCGTTCGACCGAACAGCTCATGAGCGTCTTGAGCGATGTGGCAGCGGGTTGGTTGAAACCTGAAAATACCTTTCGAAAACTGGCGCTGGAACTGGGTCCCGCCGAAACCCCTTTCTCTCGTGAAACCCTCCAGCACGGTCTGGACGATTTCTTCCGGCAGATCACGCGGGACAATTTGCACGCCTTGCTGGTTCAGGAACTGGGTGATGTGCGTCGCCTGGACACTCTGACCGCGACGGAAATGGACCGGAAATCATTGCGTGCAGCCATGGCTGTCGGACCGGAATTTCTGGTCCACATCGCGGCAGGCGACATTCCGAATTCGACGTGGATGAGCATGGTTCTTGGTTTGCTCGCGCGTTCGGCGCAATTGGTGAAATGCGCCAGCGGCTCGTCGCTCCTGCCACGGCTGTTTGCGCATTCTCTCTACGAGGCCGATTCGAAGTTGAGCGCCTGCCTGGAAATCGCCGGGTGGCGCGGGGGGGATATAGATATGGAGGATGTTTTGTTTGCCGAGGCCGATTGCGTCACCGCCACCGGCAGCGATGAAACGCTGGCGGCCATCCGGTCGCGGTTACCAATCAAGACCCGCTTTGTCGGGTACGGCCATCGCGTGAGTTTTGGCTTTGTGGCCAGGGAGGTTTTATCGCCTTTGCGAGCGCCGCAAATCGCGACCCGCGCCACGGACGACGTGGTAGCCTGGAACCAGCTTGGTTGCCTGTCTCCGCATGTCATTTATGTACAAACCGGCGGTGAAGTGTCGCCGGAAAGATTTGCAGAGTTGCTGGCGGATGAACTGGAACGGCGCGAGCAGACCGAACCGCGCGGCGGATTGCCGGTGCCGCACACCGCAGCCATCGCCTCGCGCCGGGGTATTTACGAAGTGCGCGCGGCGCATTCACCCGAGACGCGCATGTGGCACAGCAAAGAGTCCACGGCCTGGACGGTAGTCTTTGAGGCCGACCCACGGTTTCAGGTCTCCTGCCTGAACCGGTTCATTTATGTGAAGCCGGTGAAGGATTTGGCGGAATTGCTGCAACATGCCGAGGTTGTGCGCGGCAAGATTTCCACCGTGGGCACAGCGGCGGGAGAGCATCAAACCGAGGAACTGGGCTTGCAACTGGCGCGCTGGGGAGTGACGCGGGTGTGTCCGCTCGGCCGGATGCAAAACCCGCCGTTGACGTGGCGGCATGATGGTCGGCCGGCGCTCGGCGACCTGGTCACCTGGGCAGATTTGGAATTTCAATCCTCCTCGTCCTCGTCCTCGTCGTCGTTCTCGTAATCGAAACAAAAAACCGAGGACGAGAAGGAGAACGAGGACGATTTTAAAATTTATGAGAATGGAATTGCGAAAGACCTTTCAATTTGAAGCGGCGCATCTGCTGCCGCGCCTGCCGAAGTCGCATAAGTGCCGGCGATTGCACGGGCACAGTTTCAAAGTGGATGTCGTCATTGGCGGCGAGTGCGACCCGAAACTCGGCTGGCTGATGGACTACGCCGACATCACCGCGGCATTCAAACCGACCTGGGAAAAACTCGACCACCGCTACCTGAACGAAATTCCCGGCCTCAACAATCCCACCAGCGAAGAAATCGCTGTTTGGATCTGGAAGAAGCTGAAACCGAAACTGCCTTTGCTGTCGGAAATCGTCGTGGCCGAGACCTGCACCGCGCGGGTGGTTTATCGTGGGGAATAAACCATGTTCGTGCCGGTGAATGGATCCTGTGGAATGGCTTTGAGATAGTCTGGCACCAAATCCGAGACGTTGGTAGGCGGGTGGCCCTTGTCCAACTCGTAAGCGCGTGCGGCGAATTCAATGATCAATTGGCGTGTTTTAATTTGTTGTTCTTTAAACTTTTGTTCAGCGCTCTGAATTGCCTTGTCCAGCGACTTGTGCATCATCAGTCTCGCGATTTCGTAGCGTATCCCCCGAAACGTTCGCCGCGACCAATCCCGCTCCTGTTGCATCACCTGGTCCCAAGTTTGTCTTTGAGAATCCGAAGTTTCCAATGAAATGGCAACTTTTCGACATGATTCGGAATCGAGTTTTCCAAGGAGTTCCTGCAGCTTCTCAGTTCCTAGCGCTTCGATAGCTCTGCCAACCATTTCGTCAATTAGTGTTCCACCGTAGGTTGATTGATTGGCGAGATAAATCATATCTAAATAAGATTTTGCTGCATTATCTGGACGGCTCTCCATTTCTGCCAATCTACCTTCGGCTGCGAAAGTGTGTGCGAGACACTTGATGGCCGTAAGTTCCTCGAGATGCACCGGTGAAGCGGCATCATAGCTCAAAATTACTCGGCATTTCCCCCGTAGGCCGGTTCGAGCGATTTGCAGCGCCTTGGCGTCTTTGTCCAGCAATACGCGCAGATTAGTCACAGAAAGTTCGTCGTAGTTGCCGAACTCATTTGACACCATTTCTCCCGCCTTCACCAAATCGTCGTAACCATTGGGATTGGGCAATGGCGGGAAGGGCGGCAGCGGCTCGGCGTTCCAGAACAGCAGGAGGCAAAAGAAGAAAACAAACGGGGCCGCGATGATGGAAAACGCAATCAGCCGGTTGCGGGTCCTGAGGGTCATGCTGGCTCAGGTTGGCAAAAAGCCCCCCGGCGTCAATCATTCAGATGTTGACGCGGCACGGTAAATCCGTTTACCCATTGGAAAAATTGAGGATCACGCATGGCGAATACGGCCGGCCAAACGATTGACGCGATTACCCGGGTTGAGGGAAAGGTCGTGGATTTCCTCACCGACTACGGTTTTTCGATCATTGGGGCGCTCATCATCCTTGCCATCGGCGTGGTCATCGCGTGGTGGATTGGACGTGCACTCCGGCAATGGCTGGAAAAGAAAAATGTCGAGCCGCCGATCATCATGCTGGCCGTTCGCGTGGTCCGGCTGCTTATTTTTCTGGTCGCCCTGCTGCAAGCGCTGGAGAAATTAAACGTGCCCATCGGTCCGGCTTTGGCGGGTATCGGCGTGGCGGGTGTCGGTGTCGGACTGGCCTTGCAGGGTGTGCTGGGCAATCTGACGGCAGGCCTCACCATCATTTTCACGAAGCCGTTCCGTGTCGGCGAATGGATTGAGATTGCCGGCGTGTCAGGGCAGGTGAAGACCATCGAACTTTTCTCGACGACGCTGCTGCATACGGATCTGTCCCGGGTCGTCATTCCCAACCGGAAAATCATCGGCGAAATCCTGCACAACTACGGTAATGTCCGGCAGCTCGACCTTTCCGTAGGAGTGGCGTACGGGACAAATTTGAGTGAGGCCACTGCCATCGTGCGCCGCGTGCTGAGCGCCAATGCGCGCGTGCTCAAGGAGCCGGTGCCGGTCGTTGGCGTTACCCTGCTCGCCGATTCCTCCATCAACATTGCCATCCGGCCCTGGGCCAAGGTGGGCGATTTCGGCGCGGCGCAAGTGGAAATCAACCAGGCCATCGCGGAAGAATTGCGCGCCGCCAACATCTCCATTCCGTTCCCGCAACGCGAAGTGCGGTTGCTGAACAACACGTAGCCTGAATCACGCTTCAGCATGCGCTTTCGTGTGGTGCAATTCCTCGTGGATTTTGCCCAGGGCATCGGCCAGCGCGGCCCAATCCGCTTCCGTGGTTTCCCAGCCGCTGCTGAACCGCAGCACGCGATGCGCATCTGCCGCCTTGAAATGCATGGCGGCCAGCACGTGCGACGGCTCTTCCTTGCCGGTCGTACAGGCTGAGCCGGTCGAAACCGCAAAACCGGCCTTGTCGAGTTTGGAAACCCAGCGTAGCTGACTGCCTTCCGGCACCAGCGCCGAAACGGTATTCCACAACCGCGGGGAACCGGCGCCCACCAGCACGGCGCCGGGCAATCTGTGCAGGAGTTGTCGCTCAAAATTCTCGCGCCACACGCCACGCAAAAGATGTTCGTTGCGCGCAAGCTGTTTTTCGCGTGCCTCAAGCGCCGCCAGCATCGAGACAATGATGGGAACGTTTTCCGTTCCCGCGCGCTGGCCGCGTTCCTGTTTGCCGCCGACAATCAGCGGAGTAACGTGGCCGCGTCCCGGAAATTTCAGAAAACCGACACCGCGCGGACCGCCGAATTTGTGCGCGGCGCCGCTGAGAAAATCGCATTCACCGAGTCCTTTGGCGGGCAGCTTGCCAAGCCACTGGACCGAGTCGCAGAAGAACGGCACTTCGTATTGCTGGCAGATGGCCAGGATTTCGCGCCAGGGCTGAATGACACCGGTTTCGTTGTTGGCGGCCATCACGGCTACCAGTCCCGGTCGCACATCGGCCATTTCAACGGTCAGCCAGTCCAGGTCAATCACCCCCGCATGTGTGACCGGAATGAATTTTGTACGGCGAGGAAAATAGAACCCGGCGGATTCCATGATGCACGGATGTTCGATGGGTGAAACCCAAATCTCGGCCTTCGGGTCCAGTGTCTGTGCAAAATGATGCAGCGCCATGTTGTTGGCCTCCGTCGCGCCGCTCGTCCAGATGATTTCGGCGGGGCGACAGCCGATGAACCCCGCGAGCTTATCGCGCGCCTCGGTCATGGCCTTGCTGGCGGCGGCGCCAAACTGGTGCGGGCTGGAGGGATTGCCGGCGATATGCTCGGTCGCGTCCAGCCAGGCCTCGCGCGCCTCACGCAGGACCGGCGCCGTGGCGTTATGGTCAAAATAAATCATCGGACGAATAAGATACAATTGAACGCCCCGCAGGCCAGTTTTTTTGTGTAACACCACGAAACACCAGGCAGCCACGCTACTTTGGGGCAACAGGCAATTTCTCCAAAATCGTTCTGTGCGCGGAGCTAAATGCCAACTGTTGCAATTGCGCCGGGGTCTTCCACATTCCCATTTCGGAGCGACGGGTTATACGAGTCCCTGACTTTGCCTGTTTCAGATGTGGACTCGTATCACTCGCCCCGCCGAGACACACGCGGAAGGCTTCCAGCGTGATGCGGTAGCGCGTAATGGAATGTTTCAGGGTGCACAGTGGCATGACCTCATAAGTTTCAAAGCCGAGTTGCTCTGCGGCCAAAGCGATTTCGGGGCCAGGCTTTTCGGCCGTAGCAGTCGACGTCAGTCGGCTCTGACCGTTCTTGCTGGAGTAATGAGCGGACTGATCCCGATTTGCGGTACTGCTACTTCGATCCAAATCAATTTCCACGTTCGGAAATTCCCACAGATGGGCGTTCACGACGCCGGCAGGTCGCTGGCGCACCAGGAAACGCCCGTTTCGCTCGGCAACAAAAGCGACAAAATGGCGGGCCGTGGCCGCTTCGCGCCGGCCGAGGTTTGGCAGTTTCTCAACGCGCTTTTCGCGGAAAGCGACGCAGAGTTTTTTGACCGGACAAATCCGGCATTGGGGTTTGCGCGGCGTACAGATCAATGCGCCCAGTTCCATGAGCGATTGATTCAATACGGAGCAATTTTCGGTTATTGTAGCAGCCGACGTGAGGAGGCTCTGACTGTTTCCAATTTCGAAATGAGCCTCCTCACTTCGGCTGCTACGGCGGGTATGATACTTCGCCGCAGTTGCCACCAACTCTTCCGCCAGCTTCCACAATCGCACGTTTGTTTCCTTCTCCCTTGGGTTTTCACTAATTCCAAAAACCCGGGTCAGCACGCGGATGACATTGCCGTCGAGAATCGGCGTCGGCTGGTTAAAGGCGATACTGCAAATCGCACCGGCGGTGTAACGGCCGATTCCCGGTAAGGCGAGGATGTCGTCGAAGTTCTTCGGGAACTTGTAGGAGACGACGTGAGGAGTCTCATTACCTCGACTCCTACGGGATTTTAAAATGGCATCTTGCCGTGCCACAATCTGTTGTGCCGCCTTCTGCAGATTCCGGGCGCGGGTGTAGTAGCCGAGCCCTTCCCAAAGCTTGTGAATTTTGTCCGGGCTGGCCCCGGCAGCGGCTTCGATTGTCGGCACTTCGCGCATCCACCGTTCCCAATACGGAATCACGGTCTTGACCTGCGTCTGCTGGAGCATGATTTCGGACACCCAGACGGCGTAGGGATCGCACGTGCGGCGCCAGGGCAAATCGCGGGCGTTGAGCGCGAACCAATCCAGCAACGCCAAAACGAGTTTTGAATTTATAGTTTTTAGTTTTGAATTCAAAAATTTGCCGAACCGCGAAATACACGAAATCCGCGAAAAGGAAATGAAGAAAACATTTAATCAGAAAACTCGCGATGCTCCATCAATTGTTGCCAATGACTTTTAGCTGTGAAATGTCGACGGCGTTAAGCTCATTGCCTCGGATTTGGTAAAGAGTTTCGTCGCTTCCAAAGAAAAATTCATAATAAATTCCAGGATAAGGGCATTTCCAATGCGCAATTGGCTTCCAGTTGTTAGTTTCATAGACGATGATGCTGGCTGGCCATGAATCCACATACGCGGCCAATCGTTTCCCGTCTGGCGACCACAATACAGAGGTAATACTATCTGGAGCCTGTAAAGCGACTTCCTTCTTCTCGCCTGTTCGCCATTTCAACAGCCAAAGGTTTTTTGTCCCGAATTTGCTTAATGCAAGCCAATCTCCATCAGGAGAAATGTCAACACTCGCGCCATCTTTTTCTTCAGATTGTAGCGCGGGTTCATTTTTTCCAACCTCCCAAACTGCGAATGATAGAGGCCCAGCCCCATTTGGAAGACCAAAGCCCGCTATTAAAACCTTGCCGTTCCTTGAGGTCTTAAGAAATCGAACGACCCCATGCGCGTTCATCTTGTTTGTAAAGAGAAAGGCATGATGTTCGCCAGACATTAAATCCCACCGCTCAATTGTGTGCGCTCCAGCAGTAAAAAGCGTTTTCCCATTGTCACCTATGACGAGATGCTTTCCATAGTAACCTTCGTGCTCAAGTTCGTTTGTCTCCCAGAGAATTTTGCCCTTTTTCCAATCAACCGCACACAGGCCATATTCCGAATCTGAGGCGACCGCAATTATGTTGCCGTCAGGGGAAAGCGCAATGGGATGTTCGTATCCTTCCAATGATTCAATTCCATTAAACAATTTCAATGGTGATGTTGGGCCTTGAAAAAAACTGCCGAGCTTCCAAACCTGCAAAAAACTGCTACCCGCTGAAACCGCAATCGGGGTTTCTGTGGCTACGCAATAAAAACCACCGTGTTCGGCGCGAATTGGAGGAAGCAACCGAACTGGTGGGAGAACATACCAAGAAGATATTTTATAGCGGGGTTCATCATCATAAGGGTTGGGGTTGGTTGGCGTAAAACTCCTGATAAAAGCTAGAATTCCAACCAGAGCTGCAAATCCCCAGACAGCGTGACAAATCGGATGCTTGCGAATTTGGTTCGCAACCTTTTTGGAGAATAATGCGCACGCAATTCTGATAATGAATGGCAAAGCTAGAATTGGGCACACGATGAAAACCACTAAAATTATTATCGGTGTGTGCATAGCTAATTTTATTTTAGATGGTTTCAGATTTTGTCAAAGTCATTTGTAAAATTCTTTGTGTCCTTTGCGTTCCTTTGCGGTTAAATTTTTTTCCGCATGAAGCCGCTGACCATCCACACTTGCAAGCTGACCGACGAACAGGCGTCGGCGCTGGACGCAGCCTTGCGCGCGCGGCACTGGAAGCTGCGCACCGTGCCGTATGCGCGGTTTGCCTTTGAATCCGACAAGGCCAACGTCGTTTTTTACGAAAGCGGCAAGCTGGTGGTGCAGGGGAAGGGGACGCAGGAATTCATCGAGTTCCTGCTGGAACCCGAAATTCTCAAGCAGGCAAAACTGGGGTACGAAACCGTTTTAAATCCCGAGCTGCTCCTGCCGCGCATTGGAGTGGACGAAAGCGGCAAGGGCGATTTCTTCGGACCGTTGAGCATCGCCGGAGTGTACATCAACGAGAATGTCATCAAGGCATGGCAGGGTGTTGGCATCCGCGATTCCAAGAACATTTCCAGCGACAAAAAAATCGCTGAACTGGCGGAAAAAATCCGCAAAACACCGGGCTGCGTCGTGAACACCGTCGTCGTCGGCAACGAGGCTTATAACCGGCTTTACACGAGGATGAAATCGGTCAACACCATCCTGGCGTGGGGCCACGCGCGGGTGATTGAAAACCTGATGGGCTTGCGCCATCAGATGATTCCTGTGCCGGTCAAGGCCATCAGCGACCAGTTTGCGTCCAGCAAGGATGTCGTGGCCAAGGCGTTGATGTCGTTGGGCCGGGAAATTGAACTGGTTCAGCGTCACAAAGCGGAAGAAGACCTGGCCGTGGCCGCGGCGTCCATTCTGGCGCGGGATGAATTTGTGAAAGGCCTGGCCAAGTTGGAAAAGCAGTTCAAGGTGGAATTGCCGAAGGGCGCTTCCAGCGCGGTGGACGAAGCGGCGAAGAAATTCGTGGCCGGGCAGGGCGCGGAGAATTTGTCGAAAATCGCCAAGGTACACTTTCGCACTGCTTTTCGCGCACAGGGTTTGCCCGAACCACCGAAAACTGAATGGCGTAAATAATGCGTATGGTTCAAATGCGAAAGGCCTCCACACTCCGCTTGCGCGTTGTCGTTGTGTTGCTCGCGCTGGTTACCCTGGCGGCATTCCTGCCCGTTTTCCACAATGGCTTTTTACGCTACGATGACAGCACTTATGTCAGAAATAATCGGGTTGTCCTGAATGGCATAACGTGGGACGGAATCAACTGGGCGTTCACAACCTTCCGTGGAGGCTTTTGGCACCCGCTCACGTGGCTCTCGCACATGCTGGATTGTGAACTGTTCGGTCTCAATAGCGGGGCACAGCATTACGTCAATGTCCTCTTTCACACGGCCAATACAATATTATTGCTTCTGCTGTTATATCGATTGACTGGCGCTTTATGGCCGAGCGCCCTGGTGGCCGCGTTATTTGCCTGGCATCCGTTGCACGTCGAGTCGGTGGCGTGGCTGGCCGAGCGCAAAGACGTTTTAAGCACTTTCTTTGGGATACTGGCTCTGCTGGCTTACACGCGATATGCCCAGGCCCAATGCTTAAAACCGCAACCCACAAACTCGGGAAGAGGTATGGCCCGACCCGGTCAGGGGTACGGCGTGTATCGCGGGGCGCTTTATTTTTGGCTGGCGGTGATTTTTTTTGCGCTGGGTTTGATGGCCAAACCGATGTTAGTCACGTTGCCGTTCGTGATGTGGTTGTTGGATTTTTGGCCATTGCGAAGAATCCCGGACCTCTCTATTTCTTCGTTCCCAGCCGGGAGGCGTCTCCTGTTTGAGAAATGGCCGTTTCTTTTGTTCTCGGGGATTGCGTCGGTGGTAGCTGCCGTTGCCGAACGCAATGCCGGGATGATTGTATCCCTGGAACAGGTCCCGTTTTCATTGCGGCTGGGGAACGCCCTCGTTTCCTACGCCGGATACCTGTGGCAAACCATCTGGCCGGCCAGGCTCTCCGTCATGTATCCGTTGCCACCCCAATTGCCGTGGAGCGAAGTGACCGCGGCGGCCGCTTTTTTGATGGTGATTACCTGGTTTGCCTGGCACATGCGAGGCCGGTGTCCGTATCTGCTGGTGGGGTGGCTTTGGTTTTTAGGTGCCCTCGTGCCGGTCATTGGGTTGGTACAACTTAATGTTCAGTCGCCTGGGGATCATTTCACGTATTTTCCGCTTATCGGCATTTTTGTTGCCGTCGCATTTGGGATGAAAGATTTAATCGGTCAACTCCGGATCAATATGATTCCTGTCGCCGTCATCGCCAGTTTCGTTCTGGGCGCCTGCCTGGCGGTTACGGAACATCAATTAAGCTACTGGCGCAACGATGAGACGCTTTTCAGTCATGCGGTCGCGGTTACGGACGATAACGCCGGCACGCGTCTGAATCTCGGCCTTGAATTTGCGGCCAACGGGCGTTTAACGGAGGCACTGGAACAATTCCAGGAAGCAGCCCTCATTTCTCCGAGCAATGCTTTGGCACATATCTTTCTCGGCAAGAGTTTTGCTGAAATGGGAAAGACATCTGAAGCGCTGGTTGAGTGTCAGAAAGCTCGAACCGTGTTGAACTTGAGCTCCCAACAGCCGCAACTGCATTACGATTTGGGCTTGGTGCTGGTGCAATTGGGCCGTTTTGACGAGGCCCTGGAGCAATACCATCAAGCAGCACAGTTTGCCTCGGACAACCCGGATCTGTATTACGAGATGGGCAAGTTGCTGCTGATGCAGGGTCGTGATGATATCGCTGTCGACAAGCTTCGCGAATCGTTACGGTTGGACCCCTATAATGTTCCAGCGCTGGGTCTTTTGGCACAGATACTGGCTTCAGACGATCAACCGCAAATCCGAAACGGCCCGGAAGCCCGTGCACTGGCTGAAAAAGCCAATACTCTGACCGACGGGCGTCAACCGTATGTGCTGGATACCCTTGCCATGGCGTACGCGGAGACCGGTCACTTCCAGGAAGCACAGCAAGCCGAACAACGTGCCATTCAACTCGCTCTGAATGCAGGTTTGGAAACCGACGATATGAGTCGGCGTTTGACACTGTATCAGTCCGGCCAGCCTTTTCGTGTCAATTATCGTATCAATGATCACTAATACAGCCGGCTGCACGGATTTCCCTTGGCTGTTATGCGAAGAGGTCCAAAAGTCTTTGACGCCAAATCGCTCTGGTTACGAGGTTAAAAAGTTTGTACCCATTGAACGGCCAGGTGCGCGCCTGCCCGACAACCGATAATAAGGCCAATTTCAATTTCGCACAAAATTCCAAAACTCACGCAGAAAAGCCGCAGGGACAATCCGATTGCGTGAAGCTCGCGCGCGTTTGGCGTGAAAAACACGCGAGCAGCCGGTTCCTTCCACTTGGAAATCAAATTTTCCAAGGAAATTTCATTTGGCATGACTGATGCAATGGCATTTGGCGTCGGAATCAACCGTTGGATATTTATGATACCAGTAAAAATTCAATGTGGTTGTGGTCAACGATATGCCTTCGATATCGAACCTTTCTGCGGTCGGATGCCTTGCTCAGTAACTTGTCCGGTTTGTGGCGCGGACGGCACCGGTGCTGCCAACGAGGTGATTGCTTTTAACCTGGCAACGGAATTATCAATCCAAAACAGCAGCCGGGAAGGGGTGGTGGTGCTGGCGGTTATGGGATGTTTTCTTGCCGGCATTGTTGGGGTCGTTAAAGCGTCAATTATGGCGAGCGGACTCGACGTCCTGTTATGCCTGTGGGGCTCGGTGCTGGCGTTCGGTGTGGCGATCGGCGTCTTTCTGTGGAAACGCGCTCATCAGATGCCGGAATTGGCAAAGAAGAACGCGCCGGATTTAACTCAGGGTACTTCGATAAGTCAAAGAATCCGGGTTTGGATCTGAACGGCAAACAGTCTAAATACCTGCAAGCCAACCACCCCCTGCCAGTCGCTGTTCTGGTGTGAATATCCGGCGAATAAAAAGGAACAACTTCCGGTTGCGTAAAAGGCTCCTGGTCGGAATATGGCCCACTCATGACCCGCAAGCCCCAGTCGGACTGGGATTGGTCCCGTTTAAACGAACGCATCCTGCATGATCCTGCGCTCACCCTGCGCGAGTCGTTGCCGGATACGGGTGCGTGGCGGACAGTGTTCCAACGCCTCCTCACAAAAGTGCGCAGAGAGGTCCAGATTGAGGTGCGGACCGGTTATCAGGATGAAACGGGATTCCACAATGGCGTCAAACCGGTCAAAAATGAAATTCAATGGCCCCCGGTCTGGTGACCCGGGTTCATCTCCGCCAAGGTTCCACTTCCCGTCCGGTTGTTCCGGCTAAAGCGGTTCAAGTAATGTCGTAGCCGCCGAGGTGACGAGGCGGATTCATAATTTGGCCGGTAAATCAGGTCCGCCTCCTGACGTCGGCGGCTACAGCTTTATAGAAAATGCACTAGCTAACCCTTTCCTGGTGCGAACGCAGATAAAAATTTGTGTAATCGGGGTAATCCGTGGATTCTGTTCGCGACATGGCCAGGCACAATTTCATGGAATTACCCGTTTGCGAACCAAGCCCGATTCTTTACGAAGACCGCTCGGCGCTGGGATGGACAAGCCTCGTGGCTGGATGCTGGTGCCGGTTTCGTGGCAGAGCACGACGCGCAATCTGCAGGCGGCCATCAATTCATCCATCGCGGCGCGCGATTTCTGGGCCCGAACGCGCAGCCTGAAGTTCCTTCGTTACGTCCATCGCCTCGATGCCGATACCAGCGGAGTTCGGTTATTTGCCAAAAGCCTGGGCGCGGTCGAAATCTATTCCAAAATGTTCGAAAGCCGGCAGATGGAGAAAAAGTACCTGGCGGTCGCGTCGGGCCGGGCGCTTGATATTGAATGGACTTGCCAGCTTAAACTCGCGCCGGACCCGGGACAGGTTGGACGAGTCAAGGTGGATGCGCGTCAGGGCAAACCGGCGGAAACGCGTTTTCGATTGTTGCAGAGCCATGAAAAGTTTTTGTTGATTGAAGCGTGCCCGGTGACCGCCGCACCCATCAGATTCGGGTGCACCTCGCCGAGGCCGGGCTGCCGATGGTGGGGGATGAACTTTATGGGAGTTCGAAAAGCCGTTTACCGCCTGGCCTGCGCGCCATTCCGTTGTCGTATTTCGATCCGTTCATTAAAATGCGTGGAAATCCGTGCGCCCACGGAAAGTTTTTTGAAAGCGTACGGTTTTTAATCCGCGTACTTTACACTGCAGCCATACGGTTTCGTTTCCGCAACCGCGATTTGCTTTCCCGCCATCAAATCGTCCACCGCATCACGGACATAATTGTTCGCGGTACGAGGGTTATGGGAGGGATCGGGCTGGTTGTCGATCGCACCGTGATAGACCAGGATGCCGTCCTTGTTGATGACGTACATATCCGGTGTGGTTTTCATACCGTAAAGATGCCCGATGGTGCCGGAGCTGTCATCAATCCAGGCCGTCGCTGCGATATTTTCGGCGGTCCATTCCGCTCGCGCCTGTTCGGGCGAGCGATGACTCATATTTTTTGGATTGACCGAATTGATCATGAGCCAGACCACACCTTTGGCCGCGAGATCCCGCTGTAATTCCTGCGCCGCGCCCGTCGCGTAATGATTGTGGCAATACGGGCAGTCGGAATTGTACGATTCAATGACCACGATTTTGCCTTTGTAATCGCTAAGGCGGATCGTTTTGCCGTTGATATCGGTGCCGGTGAAATCGGGTGCGGGTTTGCCGACTTCCACCGCCATTGCCACCGAAGCCATCGTCAGGACAGCCACCAGACCAAATGCAGTTTTCATAATGATTAACTTAATCCTATGTTTCGATTGTCAGAATACAAGACGCATCTCGGGGGCGATTGGTTCAAAAAATTTATTATCGGGCGGCCCGGTCAAGTGCCTCCAGTACGATGCCGGGGGTGAGGAGCGCCGGCAGCACAACAGGTTGTGCATCAGTGCCTTTTGGGTAAACCAATACCAGCGGCACCCCCGCCCGACTGTAACGATTAAGTTCCGCTGTGATATTATCCGGGAAATGCGTGTAATCGCCCACCAGGGCCATGGCGTTGATTTCCTTCAATTTTTGGCGGACCGACGGGATCTCAATGGCAATTTTCTTGTTTACCTGGCAGGTCAGGCACCAGTTGGCGGTGAAATCCACCAACACAGGCCGTCCAGCGGCGCGCGCCTGTGCGACGGCTTCCGGGCTCCACGGTTGCCAGTCAATGCCGTCCGGTGAGGTGGGTGAGGTGGCGGTTGAGTCGGCAACGGCCACGGGTTCACGCCAATGCAACTGGTTTTCCAAAGCAAAGGCATAACCACCGATCAACAGAACCAGCACCATGACGACGGCAATGCCTTTTCCGGTGCGACCGCGCTGGATGAACTCGCCGAAAATCCACGCCGCAAACGCCAGCAGCACCAGGAAGACACCGAGCCACAGAACATTCGTGCCATAGTCATCAGCGGCGAGGTTGAAGAGCCAAACGGCGGTCAGCAACATCGGAAAACCCATGGCAATTTTGAATTTCTCCATCCACGCGCCGGGCTTGGGCAGAAATCTCAGCCAGGCCGGATTCCAGCTCAGCACGACATATGGCGCGGCAAGACCGAGTCCAACAAACAGGAAAATCAGTACAATCAGCGAATCGCTTTGGGCAAAGGCAAAGCCGAGTGCCGGGGCCAGGAACGGCGCAGTGCAGGGCGTAGCCAGGGCGGTGGCCAGGAGACCGTTGAAAAAGGCGCCGGGCGCGCCTTGCCTGGAAGCCAGTTGTCCGGCCGCGCTCAAGGCATGGCCACCGAGCGTGACTTCAAACACACCAAACAGGTTTAGCGCGACCAGGGTGATGAGTGTCGTAAGGCAGACGATGAAAACCGGGCTGCCGAATTGCATGCCCCAGCCGGCATGATGCCCGGCGGCTTTAACACCGATGACGATGCCGGCCAGCACCAGGAATGACACCAGTACACCCGCGGCGTAGATCAGACCAAGAGTGCGAACTCGACCCGATTCGTGTTGGGCATGATTGATGAACCCGAGAATTTTCAGGGCAATGACCGGAAGCACGCACGGCATGATGTTCAGAATCAATCCGCCGATGAAGGCGTAGAGGAGCATCAAGGGTAGCGCAGCCGTCCCGGCTGCTGGCGTTTTGGGAGGACTTGGTGAGGCAGGCGAGACGCCTGCGCTACTCGCTGACGACGCGGAACTTGTTTCAACGGATGGAGCCTGGTCGTTGACCGGAACTTTGACCTCAAAGCCCTGGCGTTGACCGCCAACGTCCATGACAATGACACCGCTGATTTCCTTTGGCCAGTCGCCCGAAAATTTTTGCACTGTTTTGCGCAGACTGAATTCGCCTGGTTTGGCGGAGAGATTTTCGGTAGCCGGTTGCACGTTAAAATTATCATTGGCGTAAGGAAAAAAGTCGGCCTGAGATGCTTGGTCCGGCGCAGACCATTCGACGACCAGGAGTCGCTTGTCGCCGTTCGCCAGTTTTTCCCACCCGGCGCGGACGTGCAGACTTTCACCTGGTTGTGGTGTTTTACTTTTCCACAAATCAATCGCTGCGGCATCGGCGGAAACCTCGGTGTCCCGGCCCGTGTTGAGTTGCGCTTCCACGGTCGCTTTACCCGGAATACATTCCTCCTTGCATTCCAGCCAGGAGACATTGGCCTTCAAGTCGAGCACCATGCCGGGTTTGAAATCGGCGGCAATCTTCAGCGGCACGAGCAACATAACTTCGTGGTTGTAGCCGTAGGTGGTGACTTCGGCGGGCGGCAGTTTTTCCGGCAACGGCCATTGGATCTCGCCGGCGGTGACACCCGGCGGCAGTTGCCATTGGATTTTGGTGGCCATGCCGGCTTCACCCGGATTTTTCCAGTAGGTATGCCAGGCCGGGTCCATTTTCATGTCCACACCGGCCCAAATCGTGTCGCCGGGCCGGGCGGTATTGGCGGACAATAACAACTGCACCTGTGTATGAGCGGCATGGGAGGTGAGGGCCATCAGGCAAATCCAACCTGACAAGATGATTCCGATGCGTTGCACACCGATTAGATGCCAGATTCCGGCAAACGTTAGAAGTGATTTTGTTGGATAACGCTCGCCCTCATCCTGATCCCGCGATGCGGGAAGAAGGAATAGCGATGTGTCCAACAGGTTAATTTTAACGGCTAACGATTTATCGACAGACTGGCGGTAATGCTCCCGCTCCTTGGGGAGAGGGTCGGGGTGAGGGAGGGCCAAAAGACTTAATTCTATTGCACCAGGAAACCTTCACTTAAGGTATGCCTAAACGGCCTCATCCGAATTGATCATTTCCTCCGATACAATAACCTGAATCCACCGATGCAAAGCGAACCCACATCCGTCTACCAGTGGCTGCGCGCGGGCGATGAGATTTTTCCGGCGATGCTCACGGCCATTGACGCCGCGACGCAATCCATCCGCCTGGAAATTTACATTTTTGAGGAATGTCCCCTGGGACGGGATTTTCGCGAGGCGCTGGTGCGGGCGCGTGGACGCGGGGTCCGGGTACAGGTGCTGGTGGATTCAATGGGCTCACTGCTGTTGCCAGACCAGTTCTGGGAACCATTACGGAACGCGGGCGGGGAGGTTCGCTGGTTTAATCCTATCACCTTGAAACGGGCAACGATCCGGGATCATCGCAAATTGCTCGTGTGCGATGAGCGCGTGGCATTTATCGGCGGTTTCAACGTTTCTCCCGAGTACGAGGGGGACGGTGTCGAAGACGGCTGGTGGGACGTCGGGTTGAAAATCGAAAGCCCGCTCGCAGCACGGCTGGCGGCGTCTTTCGATGACATGTTTGCTCGTGCTGCTTTCCGCCACCGCCATATCACGCGTTGGCGTGAATTCAGCGCCAAACGGGCGGTGTCCTTGCCGCGGGAACAGATTTTGTTCAGCGGGCCGGGGCGGGGCCAAAGCCCCATCAAACGCGCCTTGCGAAAAGACCTGGCGGGCGCGAGCAACGTGCAAGTCATGGTCGCGTATTTCCTGCCGTCCTGGCGGCTCCGGCGCGATTTGATGCGCGTTGTCCGGCGTGGCGGGCAGGTGCAGCTGGTCCTGGCAGGCCAAACGGACGTGCAGCTTTCCAAGCTCGCCGCGCAAAGCTTGTACCGGCGTCTGTTGCGGGCCGGCGTGGAAATTTATGAATATCAACCGCAGATTCTGCACGCGAAACTGTTCATCCTGGACGACGCGGTCTATACCGGGTCCTGCAATCTCGACACCCGCAGTTTGGAGATCAATTACGAGTTGATGATCCGAATCGCCGGCGGGGAAATCGCGCGGCAGGCGCGCGAGATTATGGCTGACACCCTGCGGCGTTGCCGGCGCATTACCCGCGAGGAATGGCGGCAATCGCGCACGTTATGGCAAAAAATAAAGCAGCGCTGGGCTTACTTTTTGCTGGACCGGATTGATCCCTACGTGGCCCGGCAACAATGGCGCGGGCTGCCGAAGTAAAGCATTATCAGGCTCAAAAAACTCCTGGCGCATCGCAGCGGCGCCTCGGCAGACCGCCGCAGATTTGAGAATTTGTCAACGGCGGCTTTCTGCCGAATACCGCTACGCTGGTCTAAAATGGCTTTTATGCGATTGTGGACATTGCACCCGAAATATCTGGACGTTAAAGGACTGGTCGCGCTCTGGCGTGAAGCGTTGCTGGCGCAAAAAGTCCTGCTGGGCAAGACCCATGGCTATAAACATCATCCACAACTGTTCCGCTTTGCCAAAACGAGCAACCCGCCTGCCGCGTTGGCAACCTATTTGAAAGCCGTGCAGGAAGAAGCCGGGCGGCGTGGTTACAAATTCAACGCCTCAAAAATCAGCCGACAGCGCTTTCGGGGGAGATTAAAGGAAACACGGGGACAACTGCTTTACGAATGGCGACACTTGAAACGAAAGTTGAAGCGGCGTGACCCGAAGCGGTTGCGGGAAATTACGGCAGTAAAAATCCCCATCCCGCATCCACTGTTCAGGATTGTGTCCGGCAAAGTGCGCGATTGGGAAAAATTAAAGTAGCAGTCCCGCTTTGGGGGACTGCTACAGGTGATAACATTAAGGGCGATTCCATCTTTCCTGTAGCGCAGACATTCTTGTCTGCGGGTTGGGGGGACATTCTTGTCCCCAGTTTCTTCCGCCCGGAAGTAGCGACTGGAAAGTCGCCAGAATCCCGCACTGCGGGGCCGGAAAGCCTGCGCGACATCATAACTGCGAACGCTCTAAGCGCGTGTTCGGGGAGCTGTCTCCGCAAGAAACAAATCCAGTGCTTGGATATTTACTGATCAATGCCTTGGCTTTAAGCTGGGTCCATGGAATGGATCAATGTTCTGGCCGGGCTGGCGGTGTTGTTTTTCGGCCGCCGGCTGTTCTGGCTGTTTGTGGGCTGCATCGGCTTCATTGTCGGTTTTGAACTCGCCGGTGACGCTCTGGCGGGACAATCGGAATGGTTGATCCTGTGCATCGCGCTGGGGGTGGGGTTGCTCAGCGCCATTGCGTCCGTCTTTCTCCAACGGGTCTTCATCGTGATCGCTGGATTCTTCGCCGGTGGCTACTGCCTGTCCACTTTTGCGCCCGCAGCGCTCCATTTGCAGGATAAAGCTGTTATGTGGATTGCGTTTGGGGTGGGCGGGTTGGCCGGGGCGATTTTGACCGCGGCCCTGTTGGACCCGGCACTGATTGTCATATCCTCGCTTACCGGGGCGACGGCGATTTCCCAAAATGTTCCGCTGGATCCATCACCCAGCACGCTGCTCTTCGTTGTGTTGCTGGTTCTGGGGATTACGGTCCAGACCAGACAATATGTGCGGGAAACCAGGCCGGAACACTCCCAGCACGTGAAGTAGGAAGAAGCGATGTAGTGTCGGCGTTGTGCGCCGATGTCTTCGAGCCATGGGCTCGACACGACACATTTTTCAATAATGTGAGCGCAGATTCCATTGATTCAACAAGTCGCCGGGAATTTCCGACAAAAACCGCGATGGATGTTGTATGGCGTCGCCGCCGGAACTGCCAAAACTGGCGCGCATGAGCGGGTAACTCAGATAGAGCTCGTTCCGCGCGCGCGTGATGGCCACGTAAAACAACCGGCGTTCTTCCTCCTCACCGTCATCGGAATTAAGTGAGCGTTCGGATGGAAACAGTCCATCGCAGAGCATGATGACGAACACGGCATCAAATTCCAGCCCCTTCGCCTGATGGATCGTGGAAAGCCGGAGCTGCTCGTTGTCGCGGTTGGCAGCCTGGTCATCCTCGGCCTCGACATTGGTGAGCAGCGCCAGTTGCGTCAGGAAATCTTCAACCGAATTGAACTGGTACGCAAAGATGGCGAGTTGTTCCAAATCCTCCAAACGGTTCCGGTAATTGGCGAAATTCTCCTTGAGATAATCGTCATAACCCGCGTCAATCACCAGCCGCAACATTTTTGCCGCGCTTTGCCGGACAGACTGGTCCTCCAGTTGCGAAATGGTGGCGACGAATTGCGCCCAGGCGGTGGCCGCTTTGGCGGGAACGGACTTGGCGCAGGCCTGGAGGGCCGCCGCAATACGCGGCGGGAGATGGGAGTTGGGAGATGGAAGTTGAGGATTATCATCGGTCGCTGGTTGGTCTGCCATCTTCGATCTTCGATCTTCCATCTTCCCTGAAAAAATCTTCCAGATTTTTTCAGCGCCTTTGGCCGCAATGCCGGGCAACAACTGCACCAGTCGTTTGAAGGCGATTTCGTCCTGCGGATTCACGACCAGTTTTAAATACGCCGTGGCGTCCTTGATATGCGCCTGCTCGAAAAACCGGATGCCGCTGGTGATGGAGAAGGGGATGTTCCGTTTGGTCAGTTCGAGTTGCAATTCCAGGGCATGGAAATGCGAACGGTAAAGCACGGCCACCTGGTTCAGGCTCACACCTTCGTCGCGCAATTCAAGGACGCGTTGCGCGATGAACGCGGATTGCTGCATGGCGTCCATACAGGCGACCAGTGCCGGTTTCAGTCCGGACTTGCGCGACGCCGCGAGTTGTTTGGTGAATTGGTTCCGGTTGGCAGCGATGGCGGCGTTGGCGACCTTCAGGATTTCCGGCGTGCTGCGGTAGTTGGTTTCAATCTTGAACACCTTCGCCCCCGGATAACGTTTGGGAAATTCCAGGATGTTGGCAAAGTTTGCGCCGCGCCAGGCGTAGATGCTCTGTGCGTCGTCACCAACGACCGAGATGTTATGATGCCGCTCAGCCAGCAGGTCCACGAGGTCGCTCTGGAGCTTGTTCGTATCCTGGTATTCGTCCACAAGGATGAACTGAAAACGGCGCTGGTACAGTTCGCGCACGTCGGCGTGCTCCTGAAGCAGCTTGAGCCAAAGCGCGAGCAAGTCGTCAAAGTCCATCGCGTTCGTCGCGCGCTTCCGTTTGATGTAACGCTGCGCCAGATCGGCTATCGGCGCACTGAATTGCGAGAAATAATCGTACTGCGATTCCAGGATGTCGTCCGTCGTTTTGTGCGTGTTGGCGGCGAGGGAGAAAATCTCGTTCAGCACCTCCGGTTTCGGGAAATGTGTGCCTTTCGTCTCAATCCTGGCGTCGGCAATACAGGCCTTGATCAAATCCTTTGAGTCGTCGCGGTCCAGAATGGTGAAATCGCGACGGTAACCGAGCAGGTCGGCGTGCGTGCGCAGAACCCGCGCGCCAATGGAATGGAACGTCCCGCCCCAGAGCGACGGGAGCTCCTGTCCCAGCAAATCTGCGACCCGGCGCATCATCTCACCCGCGGCCTTGTTGGTGAACGTCAGCAGCAGGATGCGATCGGCGGGGATGCCTTGTTCGAGCAGGTAGGCGACCCGATAGGTCAGGGTGCGCGTCTTGCCCGAGCCGGCGCCGGCGATGACTAGGGCGGGGCCGGGCGGTGCGGTGACGGCGGCCAGTTGCTGCGGGTTCAATTCGCGCGCGTAATCGATCTGCAAATGAATAGCAGCATGAAACGGTTCCAATACATATTCGCGCGACATGGTCGGCCATTGAAATCGGAAAACCACGGCGACGAAAGAAAATTTTAACCAAGGATGGACACAGATGGACACGGATATGGCAGTGCGCGGACACGTCCACGTCCCGCAAAGCGGGACTACGACCTGTCGCCGCACTCCAAGACGCTGCGGGTTCGCCGAGCCGCTCAGAATTTCCGCCAGATTTTGGACTGCGGTGGCCGTGACACCGCTTTGGAACCGGCTCCCATGCCATATCCTTCTGCCGAGGATGCGTCATCCGCCCAAAAGCGGCGTCGCGTTACACTTGCCGCCGCACTCCAAAACGTTCGCGCATAATTTGTGTCAATCCGTGAAATCCGTGTCAAAAAATCTTTCGTTGCCTTCAGGTTCTGCGCGCGCCATTTTGGCAACGTGAACGAATTGGGCAAATTTCTGGTGATAACCGGCCTTTTACTGGCGGCCTTCGGCGCATTGCTGTGGTCGGGTTTCGGCAAGGGCTGGCTGGGCCGTTTGCCCGGCGACATCCATTATTCCAAGGGCGATTTCAGTTTCCATTTTCCCATCGTCACCTGCCTGCTGTTGAGCGCGATTCTGACGATGCTCCTATGGCTGTTCAGGAAATGATGAATAAGGAAGGCAAGACGGCAGGAAAGTAAGGGATGAATAAGGAAATCCGGAAAGCAGGAACAAAAGCTTTGCAAAACGAATCACAGGTTGAAGTCTGTAG
>JBGPDH010000014.1:0-24565 GCA_041482195.1 Verrucomicrobiia bacterium | reverse complement strand
GGAGGTTCTCGACATCCTGGAGCCCGACACCTACCACACTCACACGATTGACCGGCTGATTTTCACCCACCTGGCATTGCGCGGCGCACTTTGTTACAATCCGATGCCGGACACCTTTGTGCGGTGGCATACGGCGAACTGGATCAAAAATCAGGATCAGGCCGAGGTGTTGGCGGTGCTGCGGTCGACCGCCGCGCTCACGGAGCGCCTGGCGGCTGAACACGGCTGGAGTGTGCAGGATGCCTGGACCGAGGTGCTCGCTCGAATGCCACGGGACGTCGAAAGCGATTTGCTCCACCGCTTCCACCTCGCGCACACGAAAGCGGAATTGCGACGATACGGCTTCGAGCGTTTTTTCCACACGAGGCTGCCTGATCGAAGGCTGGCTGCGCTCCGCCAGATGGCCTCGAGTGCGAAACGTCTCGTTTTGGGTAACCGTTGACCGAATACGATAGGCCAAAATGAGAATTGTTCACCTGAGCAAATGGGACGTAATGGGAGGCGCCGCGCGCGCTGCCTATCGTCTCCACCAGGGGCTGCAACGCATCGGGCAGGATTCTTCAATGCTTGTGGCAGCGAAAAGCAGCGATGACCCCGCTGTGGTTCAATTCAAGGCTCCGAGAGACTTGCCGGGTCTGGTTTGGCGCCGCCTGCGGCGGGAACGGATCGCGCGGGACTTCCGAAGGTACCGAACCTCGCGGCCGGTCGGGTATGAGCTGTTTAGCGATGACCGGAGCGAGTACGGATCGACGCTGCTCCCTCAGATACCCGAGTGCGATGTGATCAATCTTCATTGGGTGTCCGGTTTGGTTGACTATGAAGCTTTTTTTTCACGCATCCCCGCGTCGAAACCTGTGGTATGGACCCTGCATGATATGAACCCGTTCACGGGCGGTTGCCACTACGACATGGCTTGCGGCCATTATGCCACCCGCTGCCATGCCTGTCCCCAGCTTGGCAGCACTCGCGAGCGGGATCTTGCTTGCCGGATCTGGCGTCGGAAACAACGCATCTTTTCTCGCATGCCAGCCTCACGATTGCGTATCGTGGCTCCGAGCCGGTGGCTGGGTGAGGAAGCCGGGCGAAGTTCTCTGTTTCGAAACTTTTCAGTCTCGGTTGTGCCCTATGGTCTCGACCTGGAGGCCTTCGCACCACGTGATCAGGGCGACGTTCGGAGTTTGCTGGGCATCCCGGCGGACGCGCGGGTGGCGCTTTTCGTCGCCGACGGACTGGATAACCGACGCAAGGGGTTCGCTCTCCTGGTTGAGGCTCTGAATCGTTGTGCCCGAGTGGTGCCCGGCTTGATGCTCATGTCGTTGGGACATCACCCGCCGCGAGTAAATGTGGGCCTGCCCTGGATGCAACTTGGCTCGATAAACAATGATCGGTTTCTTTCCATGGTCTACAGCGCCGCCGATGTATTCGTCATCAGTTCTTTGCAGGATAATCTGCCGAACACCGTGCTCGAAGCCATGGCCTGCGGGACTCCTGTCATCGGCGTGGGCGTGGGGGGCATCGGTGAGATGGTCCGCAACGGTCTGAATGGCATAGCCGTGGCGCAGGCGGATGCTGGCGCTCTGTCCGCGGCTATCAAGGATCTAATGGATGGAACCGCAAAACGTCTGGAAATGAAAGTCGCTTGCCGACGCATCGCCATGGACGAATATCCGCTCGAACTCCAGGCGCGACGGTATGTACAGATTTACGAGTCTCTGCTTTGAGGCAACGAAAATGGAAACAAACCTGAAAATGGGTGGTCAGAAATCAAAGAAAATTTACTTTTTCGGCCATTTCGGCTCACCAAATTTCGGCAATGAGATCACTCTTGTATCCATCCTCGACCGCCTCCGTTCTCAGTTCCCTGAGGCTGAGTTTGCGTGCATCTGCACCGGCCCCGAGACTCTGGCTGATGCTCAAAAGATTGAGACTTTTCCTATCACTCCGACATTTATTAGAGCCGGGAAGCTACGTGCGTGGCTGCCCGGAATACTGAGAAGAGTTTTGATTGGGTTGCCGAGTGAACTTTGGAGATGGCTCGACGCTTGCAAAAAATTGAGGGGAGCGGATGCGCTTATCATCCCGGGAACGGGACTGCTGACAGACTCTTACGGTCTTTTGAGCTGGGGCCCATACAGCCTGTTCAAGTGGTCGTTGATCTCAAAAATGTGCGGTTGCAAACTTGTGTTTGTAAGCGTCGGTGCCGGCCCGCTCTACGGTGTGCTCGGACGATACTTTGCCAAGTCAGCTCTGTCCCTGGCAGACTTCAGGTCCTTTCGCGACCATGCCAGCAAGGCTTATATGGAAGGTATTGGCTTTGCGAAGAACGGCGACCGAGTCTATCCTGATTTAGCATTCAGCCTGCCTGAGGTCATGCTGCAGCATAGCGAAAATCGAGGTTCACGCAGACGCATTGTTGGTCTTGGCTTGATGGAGTATGCCGGGAGATATAGCGTGGCCGATCCCCGGAGCGAAACTTACACAGCGTATTTGGATTGCCTGGCGATCTTTGTGAAGTGGCTCCTGGCCAACAATTACGATATCAGGTTGCTGATGGGAGATATTTGCGATACGCCTGTGTTGGAGGAGTTCAAATCCTTGTTAAATGGAAGACTTGGTACCTCGGAAGCGCAGCGCATCACTGATGCCCCTATACAGTCTGTGACGCAGCTGATGTCGCAGCTCGCAGAGACGGACATTGTGGTGGGGACCCGGTTTCACAACGTTCTTTTGGCATTGCTCCTGAACAAGCCGGTGATCGCGATTTCATTTCATCATAAATGCGCTTCTTTAATGAGCGACATGGGCCTGGCTGAATACTGCCATGACATTAATCACATGAATGCCGGCAGATTAATCGAACAATTCCAGGACTTGGAGAGGGATGCACACAAGCTGCGACCGGTGATAAGGCAAAAAGTTGAAGAATCGCGTAAGGCTTTAGACGAGCAGTACAGCCTGATCTTCCGGTGCATATGAGTACTGTTTTCGACAAAAGGGCGTCTGGGTACGAGGGGCATGCGCAGCCCTCTCTAGCTGATTTGAAACGGCGATCAGTGAGGGGCGGTTTTGCCACGCTATCCTCGCAAGCCGCGAAGTTCGTGCTGCAAACGGCCACGACGATGGTGCTGGCGCGGCTGTTGTCACCGCAGGATTTTGGGTTGCAGGGAATGGTCGTCGCAATGACGGGTTTTCTTGCGCTGTTCAGAGACGCGGGGTTGGGCGCAGCCACCGTCCAACGGCACGAGGTCACGCAGGAGCAGATTTCGACTCTTTTCTGGATTAATGGGGCGGTTGGTCTCGTGCTGGCGTTGCTGTGCGCGGTTCTGGCACCCGCCATCGTTGCGTTCTACCACGAGCCCCGTTTGTACTGGGTGGCGGTGGTGTCGGGTCTGGCGTTCTTGTTCAATGGCTTGGCGGCCCAACATGGCGCCTTACTCCAGCGGGGAATGCGTTTTGTCACACAAGCCAAAATCGATGTGTTGTCCCTTACGGTCAGCTCGGCGGTGGGCATAGCCATGGCAGTGCTTGGTTGCCGTTACTGGTCCTTGGTCGGCATGGCGATTGCGGGTCCTCTGGTCGGGATGGCCTTGGTATGGTTTGCCGTTCGGTGGATCCCAGGGCCCCCTCGCCGCAGGTGCGGTCTCCGCTCGATGCTGCATTTTGGTGGATTGGCCACCTGTAACGGCCTGGTCGTATTCCTCGCCCAGAACTCGGAAAAGATCCTCCTCGGTCGCTTCTGGGGAGCTGACGCGCTCGGGTTGTATGGTCGGGCTTTCCAGCTCGTTACTTTGCCGGTGCAACAATTGAACAGTGCGGTGACCAGTGTTGCCTTCCCCGCACTCTCACGGATTCAGCATGATGCCGAGCGCCTTAAAAGGTCTTTCCTGAGGGGCTACTCGCTGCTCATCTCGTTGACCATTCCAATCACCATCATTTGCGCTCTCTTTGCTGAAGAGCTGGTTCGCATTGTCCTCGGCGCGAAATGGATGGAGGCGGCACCGATCTTCAGGTTGCTTGCCCCGGTTGCCCTGGTGCTGGCGGTGGCCAACCCACTTTCCTGGTTGGTCTACGCTACGGGACGGATTGGACGCGCATTGAGTATCAGCCTGGCAACGACGCCGCTCGTGATCGTGGGAATCGTGTTAGGCCTGAGCCACGGACCTAAAGGGGTCGCCTTGGGCTACTCTTCGGCTCTCACGCTTCTGCTCATCCCGATCGCGGCCTGGTCCAAATATCGCACTGGAATCACCTGGGCGGACCTCTGGGCTGCCTCCAAACCAGCCTTTCTGTCCGGTTTGGTCGCGGCGGCGGTGGGCTTTCTCGTGAAGCTCACGCTAGATGGAAAGCTGCCAACAATCATCTTTCTCCTGCTGGGCGTAGGAGTTGTCCTCGGGATTTACGTCTGGGTACTTCTGTTCCCCATGAACCAGAAGCCTGTTTACATGGACCTTCTAAGCCACTTGTTGCCACGAACTGAGCCTACGCAGAAGGAAACCGAGGGACATCCTTGAGTAACATGAGGTTCAAAAGTCGGAATGTGGACGACCGCTTTGCAGCTCGGCCAGGTTTCATCGTGGCTGGAAAAGAGATTGCTGCGTGTTTCGACGCTGCGTCACACAGCGCTGACAAGCCGGCCGCACCCTCCCGCGCCTGCGGGATCGGCGCGGGTGTCATACCGCCCCGGCTCTGCGGCAGTACTCAATCCCTGGTGGCGGCCGATTCCGGGATCGGCGCTCCTGTCAGTTAATCCTTATGGCGACTAGCGTTATGATGTCGGATAAGTGGTCGAAACGGCTAACCAAAGCGGCGAACCTGCGATTGTTAGGAAAATCACCCGCCAACTTTTATTTACGGCTGAACCAGCGGATATGGCAACGCCTTCCTTCTCGCATACGCAATCTGCGTGTTATCCGCTCTTACGGGGCCTGGTTGCACACCCTGGTCTGCCTGCGCGCCAGTCGCCAGCAGCGTTTCGGCACGTTCTTCCTCCGGAACCGTCCGGCGCTCGAGTTGATGCGACACTTGGCTGAGCAGAAACCCCAGGGTGCCACTTTGCGAATTAGCGTACTGGGTTGCAGCATCGGCGCCGAGGTCTATTCAATCCTCTGGACCATCCGCTCAGCCCGTCCGGACCTAAAAGTCGTCCTTTGCGCGATGGATATTTCCAGGGAAATCCTGAACTTCGCCGAAAGAGGAATTTACGATATCAAGACTTCT
Source organism: Verrucomicrobiia bacterium (assembly GCA_041482195.1). Classification (GTDB taxonomy): domain Bacteria; phylum Verrucomicrobiota; class Verrucomicrobiia; order Limisphaerales; family UBA11358; genus UBA11358. The sequence continues at coordinate 19,348 of JBGPDH010000014.1, read as the reverse complement.
GAAATGGTCAGTTCGTCGATCTTTGAACGTTTGACCTCCGCTGAAAAACTGGAGATGTTCGATTGGAATGGCGAGCAGGCCAAAGTGAAATCCTGGATCCGAGAAGGAATAACCTGGCGGTGCGCGGATGCGACGGATCTGGCTTCGATCAACGTTTTTGGACCGCAAGATATAGTCGTAGGAAGCAATTTTCTTTGCCACATGGATCCCGCAACAGCTGAAAAGAGTCTTCGCAATATCGCACACCTGGTCGGCCCCGGTGGGTACCTGTTTGTAACCGGCGTGGATTTGGGCGTTCGAACCAGGGTTGCGTTGGACCAAGGCTGGAGACCGTTGCCGGAGTTAATGGTCGAAATCCACGATGGTGATCCTTCGGTTCGCGCCGACTGGCCCTGGCAGTGGTGGGGGCTGGAACCATTTGACCGGCGGAAATCCGACTGGCGAGTTCGCTACGCCAGCGTGTTCCGGGTCAATTAAGCCCAACCATCGAAACTTTCAGGAGTACAAGCACTAACACTGACAACGGATATACTAAATCTTTATGAAAATTGTTCTGACAGGTTGTGACGGGTATCTCGGTTCATTGCTCGGGCCGGAGCTTTTGCGTAAGGGCTATGAGGTGACGGGCATCGATACCGGGTTTTATAGGGAAGGGACACTGTACCGGGCGGGCGGCAGGCTGCCATTAACTATTACAAAAGACCTCCGCCAGATTGGCGAGGAAGATTTACAGGGCGCGGACGCGCTAGTGCACATGGCTGAATTGTCCAACGATCCCCTGGGACAGTTGGCTCCAAACATCACGTATGACATCAACCACAAAGCCTCGGTGCGTCTCGCGGAAATGGCCCGGAAGATTGGTGTCAAACGGTTCGTTTACATGTCGTCGTGTAGTGTGTATGGGGTCGCTGAGAGTGACTATGTGGATGAAACGTCGCCTATAAATCCTCAAACCGCCTATGCGATCTGTAAAACCATGGTCGAGCGAGATGTGAGACCGATGGCCAACGGTCAGTTCTCTCCGGTCTTTCTCAGAAACGCCACGGCTTATGGGGCATCACCGCACATGCGGTTTGACATCGTGCTGAACAACCTTTCGGGATTGGCCTGGACGACAAAGGAAATCCGTATGACCAGTGATGGCACTCCCTGGCGTCCGTTGGTTCATGGCCTCGATATTTGTCGCGCCATCATTTCGATTTTGGAAGCACCACGTGAAGCCGTGCATAACGAGGTCTTCAATGTCGGCGACACAGCGCACAATTATCGAGTTAAAGAAATTGCGGAGATAGTTGCAGAAACCTTCCCCGGCTGCCGGCTTTCGTTCGGGGCTCCCAGTCCGGACAACCGCAGTTACCGGGTTTCGTTTGAAAAAATCCAAAAACATTTATCCGGCTTCAAGTGTGCCTGGGACGCACGCCGGGGTGCGCAACAACTTTACGAGCTATTCAAGAAAATTGATATGCCTTCGGAAGTGTTTCACCACCGTACCTTTACGCGGCTCAAACAGTTGGAGTACTTGATTCGGACCAAACAGATCGATGGAGATTTCTTTTGGGTCGAAGAAGCGGGTTGACCTTGCATAAAGCATTCACGTTGGGTGGAAAAATTGTCATGGACCGGTACTCAGATTTTTCGAAGACCGGGGCCTGGCGTCGCGCGGGCGATTTTGGTCGTTCTCAGGATTAAAACTTTCATGACTGAAAGGGCATTTCCCATCGAGTGGATTCGGAAATAATTGAAGAGAAAAACTGTGCGCCGACATTGTATCATTATTGTTGGGTTGTGTTTTTGTGAAGCAGCCTTTGCGGTGACCTTTCCGGTAACAATCAGCAGCAGCAATCCACGCATTTTGGTGGATCAAAACAACATTCCGTTCTTAATGGTGGGTGATTCACCGCAATCTCTTCTTGTGAACTTGTCAGCTGCGAGCGCAGCGTTTTATGTGGCCGACCGTGCGACCAATGGATTTAACACATTGTTGATGGATGCCATATGCACCACCTATACCTCTGGGCCATCCAATGCCAGCCTGGTGGATGGGACGCTGCCTTTCACGAACACCCTTGCCGGCGGTTATTATGATTTAACAACACCGAACCCAGCGTACTTTTCGCACGTAGATGAAATAGTTAATCTGTGCGCATCAAATGGAATTCAGATTATGCTGGACCCGATTGAAACCGGTGGCTGGCTGCCCACTATGCTGGCCAATGGCACGACCAATTGCCGCGCCTATGGTCAGTACCTTGGGAACCGTTATAAGAATTTTCCGAACATTATCTGGAGCCACGGAAATGATTTTCAAAACTGGAGCACTTCTTCCAATGACGTGGTGGTGCTGGCGGTGGCGCTGGGCATCAGGGACTATGATACGAATCACCTTCAGACCATACAATTAAATTACTATATCAGCAGTTCATTGGATGATTCGAACTGGGCGCCCGTCGTCGGCCTTAATGCCGCTTACACCTATTCTCCGACCTACGCTGAAGTCCTTCATGCTTACAACCAGTCAAGTGCCATCCCAACCTTCCTGATCGAAGCCAATTATGAATACGAGACGAACTCCGGCACTGACGGTGGCTCGACACGCATTCTGCGCATGCAGGAGTATTGGACGATGCTCTCCGGTGCGATGGGTCAGCTTTACGGCAATTACTATACCTGGACTTTCATACACGGTTGGCGGAGTTATCTTGGCTCGCCCGGAGTCAGTCAACTCCGCTTCATGGCGCAATTGTTCGGTTCACGGAAGTGGTACGACCTGGTGCCCGACCAGGCCCATGTCTTTGTGACTGGTGGTTTCGGCAGGTTCGTTTCAAGCCGCCTCATCACGGGCAACAATTATGTGGCGTCAGCTGTCACCCGTGACGGCACGCTCGGCATGGCCTACCTGCCGCAGGGCGGGACGATCACCGTGGCCATGAGCAAGCTCGGGAACACTGTTTCCGCCCGCTGGTTTGACCCCAGCGCGAATACGTACCGGAACATTGCCGGCTCGCCATTTTCAAATACCGGCACCCGAAAGTTCACGTCACCAGGTACCAATAGTGCCGGCGACAGGGATTGGGTTCTAGTGCTGGAAGCGGGGCCGAAAACCACCTCCGTGGGGTTCATTGGCGAAGATTTTGTAGTCGCCTTCGGCACGATTTTGGGGCAAACATGTCACCTGCAGAATACATTCCTTTTGCGGGACTCTTCGTGGCCCGCAGCCGTTACGAACTTCCGCAGCTCCGGCGGCAACATGCAGGTTTGGCACAGGAGTGCCCTGAGCCAATGGCAACCGTTTTAACGCGTGAAATTGAAATTTTGGAAGGCAGTATTCCGGCGTCGCGCAGCAAATTAGCATCGTGCCCCATACTATATGTTCCTTGCTGTAAATACCTCCTCGGTTAGAGGCGGTCATGCACCCAAAAAACTTGAGAATGCGGTGTGCCGACTGTCTCTCATCGCCCTTGGATTATTTCTGTGTGACACGGTTTTTGCAGTGACTTATCCAGTCAAAATCAGCAGCAGCAATCCTCGCATTCTGGTTGACCAGAATAACATCCCTTTTTTGATGGTGGGCGATTCACCGCAGTCCCTGATTGTGAACTTGTCAGCTACGAACGCAGCATTTTATGTGGCCGACCGCGCAACCAACGGGTTTAACACACTGTTGATGGATGCCATATGCACTACCTATACCTTTGGGCGACCCAATGCCAGCCTGGTGGATGGAACCTTGCCGTTCACTAACACTATTGCCGGCGGTTATTATGATTTAACCGCACCCAATCCGGCGTACTTCTCCTACGTGGATGGAGTCATCAACCTGTGTGCGTCCAATGGAATTCTGGTCATGCTTGACCCGATTGAAACCGGTGGCTGGCTCCCTACCATGCTGGCGAATGGCACGACCAATTGCCGTGCCTATGGTCAATACCTTGGAAACCGTTATAAGAATTTTCCGAACATTATCTGGAGCAACGGAAACGATTTTCAAAATTGGAGCAACCCGACCAATGATGCGGTGGTACTGGCGGTGGCTGCCGGAATCCAGGACTATGACACGAATCACCTTCAGACCGTAGAATTAGAATTCTATATCAGCAGTTCATTGGATGATACAAACTGGGCCCCCATTGTCGGCCTCAATGCCGCTTACACTTATTCCCCGACCTACGCTGAAATCCTGCATGCCTATAACCAGTCGAGCGCCATACCGACCTTCTTGGTCGAAGCCAATTATGAATACGAGACGAACTCCCTCACTGACGGCGGCTCGACACGGATTCTGCGCGTGCAGGAATACTGGACGATGCTCTCCGGTGCCACCGGTCAGCTTTATGGTAATTTTTATACTGTGAGATTTCCCTCCGGCTGGCAGAACTATCTCGATTCACCCGGTGTGACTCAACTCGAGTACATGGCGAATTTGTTCGGTTCGCGCGCCTGGTATGAGTTGGTTCCCGATCAGACTCATGTCTTTGTGACAGGTGGTTACGGCCAGTTCACCTCGAGCGGCTACATCGCGGGCAACAACTACGTGGCGTCCGCGGTAACGCCCGACGGCTCGCTCGGCATGGCCTTTCTACCGCAGGGCGGGAGCATCACCGTGGCCATGACCAAGTTCCGGAATACTGTTTCCGCCCGCTGGTTTGACCCCAGCGCGAATACTTTCACGAACATTGCCGGTTCGCCATTTTCAAATACCAACACCCAAAGCTTCACGTCACCGGGCCGCAACAGTGCCGGTGATCCGGACTGGGTGCTTGTGCTCGAGACGATCAAGGATCCACCCACACTGCAAATATCCCTCACCGGGACAAACTCCGCAGTGGTCACCTGGCCCGGTTGTATTCTTCAACAGAATGCGGATCTCACAACGACAAACTGGGAGATCGTGACGAATCCGATTTGGGCCGTCAGCAATGAATACCAGCTATCCATTTCGCCTCTCGTCGGCCAGCAGTTCTATCGTTTGGCATCCGAGTCAGACACACCGTCGCTGCGCATCTTTCTTGCGGACACCAATTCGGCCGTGGTGGCCTGGCCGGGCTTTGTTCTGCAGCAGAATTCGAATCTCATGACCACCAATTGGATTAATTCGACAAGTGCCATCACCATTGTCAGCAATGAATATCAAGTGATTGTTTCGCCTTTGGTGGGTCAGCAGTTCTATCGTTTGGTCTATCCCTGAGCCTGGGTATTAAGTCGGTTTTTGATTTGGAACAACAACTATGCGCTTTCTCCCTACCAAATTGGCGGGTGCTTTCATTGTGGAAACAGAGCCGCATGAAGATTCGCGCGGATGCTTCGCCCGAACCTTTTGTACGCGCGAATTCTCGGAACAGGGGCTGGCCTCCAGTTTTGTTCAATCCAGCATTTCCTTTAACCGCAAGCGCGGCACGTTGCGCGGGCTGCATTACCAATTGCCGCCGGCCTGCGAAGTCAAACTGGTCCGTTGCACGGCTGGCGCGCTCTACGACGTAATTGTGGATCTTCGGCCCGGGTCGCCAACCTACCTGCAGCATTTGGGCGTGGAATTAACCGCGCGGAATCGGCGGGCCTTGTATATACCCGAGATGTTCGCCCATGGGTTGCAGACCCTGGAAGATGAGACCGAAGTCCTCTACCAGATCAGTGTGTTCCATGCGCCGGACAAGGCTGCCGGAATCCGGTACGACGACCCCAAACTGCGGATCGATTGGCCCTTGCCGGTGTCGGCAATTGCAGAAAAAGATCGAAACTGGCCGTTATTGAACAAAGTCTAAAATTCGCCACGAACCAGATGGCAGATATATCGCCATCAACGAGGAGCATTTGCAAATTCAGGAAATTGTGAGATAAGAATTATCGGCCCTGAATCTGCTTCCGCATGAACTATGTGCAAATCCGCTCTTAGCAAATTCCAAAGTGTAATGCCGTCCTGGGGCGGAGCCGTTGTTCTGTCGGTGTTGTGTATGGTCCTGGGCCTAACCCGGGCAGCAGCGACAGGTCTGGCGTTTTCGTCGGTGAGAATTTCCGGAACGAATCTGGTTGTCAGCGGTTCCGGCGGTGCGGCAGGTGGGACTTACTACATTCTGGCTGCAACGAATATGACGCTGTCGCCGGTTGCATTGTGGACTCGAATTTCGACCAACGTGTTTTCCGGTAATGGCCTGTTTACCAACTCCTGTCCGATCAACGCATCGGTGCGGGAGGAGTTTCTCGTAATTGCAACGAACGCGCCGATAACGTTTCCCGGACTGGTGGCGGCCTACTCGTTCGACGAAGGCGCGGGAACGACGGTCTTCGATGCGTCAGGCAACGGGAACAACGGAACGATCGGCGGGGCGAGCTGGACATCTTCGGGCAAGCATGGCAACGCGCTGGTGTTCGACGGCGTGAGCACGCTGGTGACGATCAACAACTCGGCGTCGCTGCAACTGGGCGCGGCAATGACATTGGAAGCGTGGGTGAATCCGGGTACGATGAACAATATGTGGCAGGATGTGATTTACAAAGGCAACGACAATTATTACCTGGAGGGGGTTTCCGCCAATGGAAGTGTGCCGGCCGTGGGGGGCACATTCGCCAGCATGTCGCTCTACGGGACGTCGGCGCTGCCGGTGAACACATGGACGCACCTGGCGGCGACGTATGACGGGACGACCTTGCGGTTGTATGTTAATGGCGTGCAGGTGGCCAGCCGGGCACAGACGGGTGCCATTGCGACTTCGACAAATCCATTACAGATTGGAGGCGACAACATTTACGACCAGTTTTATCAAGGTTCGATTGACGAGGTGCGCGTTTACAACGTGGCTCTTACGGCGGCGCAGATCCAAGCGGACATGAACACGCCGGTCGGCGATATTCCGACAGCGCCAGGCAATTTATCTGCCACAGTCCTCAGTCCCAATCAGGTCAACTTGAGTTGGACGGCTTCGACCGGGGACCTTGGGGTGGCAGGATATTTCGTGGAGCGTAGCCTGGGACCGGGCAGCGCGAATTTTGCGCAGATCGGCGCGACGAGCAATACCAACTATGTGGACAACGGTCTCCTCTCCAGCACGAATTACAATTACCGGGTGCGTGCCACGGATAGTTTGGGTGATTTGGGGCCTTATTCCCAGGTGGTCCAGGCTTTTACCGGACTTTCGATCAGCCCGCGCGTGGCGGTCCTGACACCGACGCAGACCCAACAGTTCCAGGCCAACTTCACCAACGTGAATGTAACCTGGTCGGTGGACGGGCTGCCCGGAGGTTCAGTGGCTGTGGGCACAATTACATCCAATGGACTCTATACTCCACCCAACAGCATGGGTACCCACACTGTGACCGCCACCGCCACGAACCCGACAGCAACCGCCAGCGCCACGGTGTATGCCACCACTAACCCCGGTGTCTTTACCTTCCATAATGACAATTTCCGCACAGGTGAAAACACAAACGAAACGGTGTTAAGCCCGAACAATGTGAACTCCGCCAAATTCGGCAAGCTCTTCAGCTACACCCTGGACGGGCTGACCTTTGCCTCGCCCTTGTATGTGGCCGGCGTCACTATCCCGGGCAAAGGCACTCACAACGTGGTGTATGTGGCAACCGAGCACGACAGTGTTTACGCCTTCGACGCGGACGGACTGACCAACGGGCCGTTGTGGCAGGTCAGTTTCATCAATCCAACGTCAGGGGTAACCACGGTGCCTTCCGCTGACTCCGACCCGGGGGAAGATATTCCTAACGAAGTTGGGATCACAGGAACGCCGGTGATCGATCCGGTGAGCGGAACGCTGTATGTTGTGGCAGCGACCAAGGAAGTTTCCGGCCCCAACACCTACGTGCAGCGCTTGCACGCGCTCGACATCGCCACCGGTACGGAGAAGTTTGGCGCTCCGGTTGTCATTCAGGCGACAGTGGCGGGCACGGGCCCGGGCTCATCCGGTGGCCAGGTGCAGTTCGATCCGCTCCACGAAAACCAACGCGGGGCCTTGCTCCTGGTCGGCGGGATGGTGTGTTTTGCCTTCGGCAGTCACGGGGATGTCCAACCCTACTACGGCTGGCTGTTGGGGTACACGGTTACCAACGTGCAGCACCAGGTCCTGGTCTTTAATGCCGCCCCCAACGCCGGCAAGTCGGGGATCTGGATGGATGGCGACGGCCCGGCAGTGGATGCCAGCAGCAACCTCTACTTCATTACCGCCGATGGTTTGTTTGACGCCAACAGCGGTGGCACTGATTACGGCGACTCTTTTATCAAGCTTAGTCCTGCGGGCGCGGTCCTGGATTACTTTACGCCCATGGTGCAAGCCGACCTGTATGCGAGCAATCTTGATCTGGGAGCAGGGGGCGTACTCTTGTTGCCGGATCAAAGTGGCCCGCACACGCACGAGGTGGTCAGCGCCAGCAAGAACGCGACAATTTACCTGGTGGACCGCGACAACATGGGACACTACCATCCCAACTCCGACCAGATTGTCCAATCGTTGGTAAACATTTTCCCGAGCGACCCCATCAACGATAGCGGCAACTTCGGCTCGCCGGTCTATTTCAACGGATCGGTTTACTTTTGCGCCGTCAGCGACCACGTCAGGGCCTTCCAGTTAAGCAACGGCTTGTTGTCGACCAGCCCCACGTCACAATCTGCCGCCAACTTCTCTTATCCCGGTGCCATGCTGGCTGCGTCCAGCAAGGGGAATTCCAATGGGATTTTGTGGGCCGTGCAGAGAAACGGGCTGACGACTTCCTGCACCCTCCACGCATACGACGCCGGAAACCTCGCCAATGAACTCTACAACAGCGACCAGGCCGGGACTCGAGACTCGGCGGGAGCGGATGCCAAGTGGGCCATCCCGCTCGTCGTCAATGGCAAGGTCTATGTTGCGGCTCAAAATGAATTGGTTGTGACAATGAATCAATTAACGGTCTACGGATTACTGCCGTGAAACAATCAGAAATACGTGGTCAGGACTTGCGTGAACCGATTGTTGCACTGGACCAGCTGCCGTTTGCTAGTGCACGTCCTTTTGTATCACTCTCCATATCAAGTTGCTGTCCGGAGGCCCTTGCCGGCGGCGTCAAGGCGAAAAAGATTGAAATTGGCCGCTGCTTAATTAGCGTCCGGCCTTCGGAAAATTGCACGAACGCAAAAAATGCGGCACACCGTCAATGAGACCATTTGACAACGACAGGAAATCGTGGAATAAGCAGTAGTAAAAGCTCCTATTATCTCAGTTGTACTATGTCCAAGCCTTGCTTCAATCCGTTAAGACGTGCTGTGCCCAGGTTCGCGACAATTTTTTTGTTGATCGCATTCTGGCTCGCGGGATCAGACTCGATACGCGCGACCACGTTGGGATTTTCGTCAGTGGGAACTTCCGGGTCGAATCTGGTCGTAACCGGTTCGGGCGGTTTGCCGGGGGTTACCTATTATGTGATGGCTTCGACCGATCTGGTGGCACCGCTGGCGCTGGGACAGCGAGTCGCGACCAACATTTTTTCTGGAAACGGCCAATTCACCAACAGCATTCCCATCAACCCGTCGGTTTCACAGGAATTTATGATTGTTGCTACAACCCTGCCGGCAAAAATACCCGGTCTGGTGGCGGCATTTTCCTTTGATGAAGGCGGGGGTACAAATGTAATTGATTCGTCGGGTAATACCAATAACGGAACCATTGGCACGGCGACCTGGACACCTTATGGCAAGTATGGGAACGCGTTGCTCTTTGATGGGGAGACATCCTTCGTGACTGTAAATGATTCCGCGTCGTTGCATTTGACTACCGGAATGACCCTGGAAGCCTGGGTGAATCCTGTTTTCAACGGCAGTGACGCTGGCGGCAATTATGCCGATGTCATTTACAAGGGAGGCGACAATTATTATCTGGAGGGTTCGTCGCCAATCAACTACGCGCCGGCCGGCGGCGGGACTTTTGGCGCTACGGGTATAGCAAACTATGGCCCCTCCGGTTTGCCTGACAGCCATTGGTCGCATGTGGCGGTGACCTATAACGGATCGGTACTGCTGTTGTTTGTGAATGGCGTACAAGTCTCGAGCCTGGCGCAGACTGGAAATATCGTGACTTCCGCGAGCGCACTGCAAATCGGCGGCGACTCCACCTTTGTCCAATATTTCCTTGGGACAATTGACGAAGTTCGCGTTTACAACCTCGCCCTGTCAGCAGCGCAGATCCAGGCGGATATGAACCTGCCGGTTGGAAATACCCCGACCGCGCCGTCCAATCTGGCCGCCACAACGGTCAGCAGCAGCCAGATCAATTTGAGTTGGACGCCCGCTACGGCCGTGCTGGGAATTGGCGCATATCTCGTGGAACGACAAGGAATCAACGACCTGAATTTTGTCCAGATTGGCTGGTCGACAGGAACGAACTACGTCGATACCAGTTTGCCCATCGGCACGAATTTCAGCTACCGCGTCCGCGTAATCGATGCCGCCGGAGATGCTGGGCCTTATTCGGGTGTGGCCCAGGCCTATACCACCTTAACGGTCAAACCAAGGGCGGTGGCGCTGACTCCTACCGAAACGCAACTATTCGGGGTCAACCTCACCAATCTCACTATGACCTGGTCAGTCGACGGACTGGTCGGCGGATCCGCCGCTTCGGGCACCATCTCTGCCGCGGGACTTTATTCGCCGCCCAACAACGTCGGCACCCATGCTGTGACGGCGACAACTTTAGATTTGTCACAAACTGCCAGTGCAACGGTGTATATCACCGCCAATCCAGGTGTCTTTACCCACCACAATGACAACCTGCGCACCGGCCAGAATCTGAACGAAACGGTGCTGACTCCAGCCAACGTCAATCCGGCGACGTTCGGAAAGCTTTTCTCCTATCCGATTGATGGGATTTCTTTTGCCTCGCCGCTCTATGTGGCCAGTGTGAATGTCCCCGGCAGCGGCTACCACAATCTGGTCTTTGTGGTCACTGAACATGACAGTGTCTATGCATTCGACGCGGATGGATTGACGAACAATCCTGTCTGGCATGACAGCTTCATCAATCCGGGTGCGGGTATTACGACCATACCTTCACCCGAGACTACCGAGCCATTGGATGTCCCCGGTGAAGTCGGCATCACCGGGACCCCGGTGATCAACCCCACGAATGGCACACTGTATGTGGTCGCCGCAACCAAGGAGGTTTCCAACGGCACGAATAATTATGTAAACCGCCTCCATGCGCTGGATATCGCGACCGGGGCCGAGAAGTTTGGCGGTCCGATCGTGATTCAAGCGAGTGTGCCCGGCACGGGCTTAGGGTCACGAGGCGGTATGGTCTTCTTCAGCTCGCTGACCAATAATCAACGCCCGGCTCTGTTGCTGGTTTCCAACGTGGTCTATGTTGGGTTTGCTGATCATGGGGACTCGGTAATCTACCACGGATGGGTGTTGGGATACAACGCCACCAATCTACAACAAGTGATGGCCTTTTGCACCACGCCCAACGAAGGAAAAGGAGGCGTCTGGCAGGGCGGCGGTGGTATTGCCGCCGATGCCTCCGGAAATCTATACTTCTCGACCGGCAACGGGAATTTTAAAGCCAGCAGCAGTGATTACGGAGATACCGCCCTTAAAATCAGCCCCGGAGGCACGGTTTTGGATTACTTCGCACCTTCCAACCAGGCGACTTTGTTTTCGCAAGATCTGGATTTAAGTCCTGGTGGTGTTTTGCTGCTGCCGGACCAAAGCGGTCCTAACCCACACTTGATGATCGCGTCCGGCAAATACGGCTCGATCCATCTTATCAACCGCGACAATATGGGCGGTTACAGTGCGAACAAGGACAACATCGTGCAGGAATTGCCCGCTGTCCTGGGCACGCCGCCCAACGATTTTGAAACCGGTAATCGCATTAACCCGGTCTATTTTAACGGGAATGTCTATTTCAGTGCTGACGATGACAATATTAAGGCTTACCACTTGACCAATGGGCTTCTGTCCACCACCCCGACCTCTATCTCGACAGAGGTCTATCATTATCCGGGCGCGCCACTTGCGATTTCCGCCAACGGCAGCACCAATGGTATATTGTGGGTGGTAGAAAGGTTCAGCGATGCGTCAACCGCAACAACTGCGCCGGGAATCCTCCGCGCCTATGACCCCGCCAACCTGACCAACATTTATTACGACAGCAATCAGGCCGGCACACGAGACACCCTGGATTTTGCGGCCAAGTTCAGCGTGCCGCTGGTGGTCAATGGAAAGGTCTTTGTGACCTCGGTAAGCCAGCTTACCGCTTATGGGTTGTTGCCCAATCCGAGTGTCCCTTAGAACAGTGGCTCTGCAAAGTTACGGCAAATGATTGGTTTTCGACATACCGACTTAAACCCCGCCCGTGCGTCGGCCACAGCGTTTTGCAAGGATAAGCGCGCTGTTTGCGGGTGCATTCTGTGGCGTACTTCAGGCGGGCGAGCGGATTCCGTGGCCAATCAGGGTAAGAAAGGGTTCACCTTGATTGAACTTCTGGTCGTCATCGCTATCATTGCCATCCTGGCCACACTCCTGCTGCCAGTGCTTGCGGCCGCCAAACAATCGGCCCAAAAGACCGCGTGCCTCTCCAATCTGAAGGAAATCGGCTCTGCGTTCACGATGTCCCTCGGCGATAATTCCGATCGGTTTCCGGATCGGCGCGAACTGAAAGGCAGCCTGCTGGGCGGTTATCATCCGTGGTCCAGTTGGCCACCATCGGATCCCCGGGGCGGTTGGGCCGCTATCGTGTTGCAGAGTGAAGGCGCTGACTATCGGATCTGGTCGTGTCCGGCAGCAATCAATTCACCGGTTGGCAACGTGGTCCAGACCATGCAGTCCGTTTCCAGTGTTACCAATACGCCTGTCACCCGCTATTGGTTGTGGCGTTTTGACCGGACCAATGACTTGAGCTCGCCTACGATGCTGGAGGATTTCTGGAACAAGACGGCCTCCCGGGCGGTGTCTGATCTTGCCGCTGCACACGATTCTAACGTCGGCCCTGTCGCCGGGCCAAGCGACGTGGAAATGGCCGTGGATTCTTATTTCCCAAAGACCATTCCAACGGTAGCGCCGACGTTACTCGGTCGGACTGTTCATGCGCGAGGGCGCAACCGCGTGTTCCTCGACGGTCACGTGCAATTCATCCGCGACGCGAGAACGCCACGTTAACCTTTGGCCAATGAAACCGTGATCATTTAAGTTTCCTTCTTGTGCCATTGGCAAATTGTCCCTCAGAATCCGTCCGTCACTTTAACTACCGCGCGAGCGCCATCCAGTTAAACGCAACCGGCATAGAGAGAATGTTCGGCAACTCGTCAAATGATAACTTGAAAAACCGGGACTCAGGCCGGTATGGACAGGAGTTGTATCAGCTCCTGGTTGGGCTCTACCCGATTTGCCGCAGTATTACGGGCGACGGATTCCGCCAAAGTTTGCGGCAGTTGCAGGCAGTTGTTCCTTTGGTCCTGCATGAAGTTCCCAGTGGCACACAGGTTTTTGATTGGACGGTTCCTAAAGAATGGAACATTCGCGATGCTTGGATCAAAAATGCCCGTGGTGAGAAGATCGTTGACTTCTCCCATTCCAACCTGCACGTGGTCAATTACAGTGTGCCGGTGAATCGGAGAATGCGGTTGGGGGAGTTAAAGGAACATCTCTTTACCTTGCCGGATAAACCCGATTGGATTCCCTACCGTACGTCCTATTACAAGGAAACCTGGGGTTTCTGCCTAAGTCATCGTCAATGGGAGCAGCTTCGAGATGAAGAGTATGAAATATCCATTGACTCAACTCTTGAGCCGGGTCATCTGACCTATGGTGAATTCCGCATTCAAGGAACCACCGAAGAAGAGGTATTGATTTCGTGCCATTCGTGTCATCCCTCCCTCTGCAATGACAACCTTTCAGGGATGGTTGTGGCCGCGAAACTGGCACAGACGCTAATGGATATGCGGTTGCGCTATTCCTACCGGTTTCTGTGGATTCCAGGTACCATTGGCGCCGTTACCTGGCTGGCCTTAAACGAAACGCTCCTCCAGCGCATCAAACACGGTCTGGTGCTTTCGTGCGTGGGCGATCCGGGTCGTTTCAATTACAAAAGAAGCCGTCAGGGAAATGCCGAGGTTGACCGGGTTGTTGAACATGTCCTCCGGCAAACGGGAAATGATTTTGCCGTGTCAGATTTCGCTCCGTACGGCTATGACGAGCGTCAATACTGCTCACCCGGAATCAATCTGCCGGTGGGGTGTTTTATGCGGACACCGAATGGCAAGTATGCTCAATACCACACTTCGGCTGACGATTTAAGTTTCGTTAAACCGGAATCACTGGCTGGATCGCTGGATCGGTTGATTTCCGTCATTCAGATGTTGGAGAAAAACCGCGTGTACTTGAATCTGAATCCCAAATGCGAGCCGCAACTGGGCCGCCGCGGTCTTTATCGGCTGATGGGCGGCACCAGCGGTAGCGAATTGGAAGAAAGTATCCTGTGGGTGTTGAATCAATCGGATGGCACACATTCGCTCCTCGACATTGCAGAACGCTCGAAGCTGGGTTTCGACACTGTCAATGAGGCCGCTGAGGCATTGCTGAAAAGTGGGCTCTTGCGGGAGGCAAAATAAATATGCGATTGCAGGGAAAAACGGCTGTCGTTACCGGAGCCACCGGTGGGGTAGGGGGAAGCATCGCGGTTGCCCTGGCTCGCGCAGGCGTCAGCGTGGCGCTACTGGGTCGGAGAGCGGGAATTCTGCGAGTTGTCGCCGGGGAATGCGCCGCAGCCGGGGTCAGGGCCATCCCGTACCCGGTTGATCTGCTCCAGGACAAAAAAGTTCGCCGGCTAACACAGAAAATCATCCGTGAGTTCGGAGGTGTGGATATTCTCGTTCATTGTGCCGGCATCATCGTGCGGTCGAATTTCGCTGCTGCTTCGCTGTCCGATTTTGACCGCCAATATCGCTGCAATGTCCGCGCACCATTTGCCTTGACACAACTTTTTCTCTCAAGTCTGAGCAAGCGGCAGGGTCAGATTGTGTTCATCAATTCTACCGTGGGCCTGGCGGCAGCGGCGGGCGTCTCCCAATATTCAGCCACCAAGCACGCTCTCAAAGCGCTGGCTGACAGTTTTCGTGAAGAATTGAATGTGGTGGGTGTCAGAGTCCTGAGTGTGTATCTGGGCCGTACCGCAACGCCGATGCAGGCGAAGTTATGCATTGAAGAAGGGTTGGAGTACCGCCCGGAGCGCTTGATTCAACCGTCTCAGGTGGCTGAAAGCGTCGTAGGAGCCCTGGCGTTGGGCAGGGAGGCGGAGGTCATGGACATCCGAATACGGCCGATGCTGAAACCGCAGGTGCCGATGCGAAAGTCAGGAATCAAATGATTTTTTCCTACACCAAAGCGATTCAGTCCGGTAATCTTTCATTGAAATTCTCGACCGTGTAAACATTCCGATTTAAGCCGCACATTTTATTAATATATGGATACAGGAATCACGAGCGCTCCATTGTCGGAAGCGAAATCTGCGACCGATGACAGCCAACATCTCTGCCGCTTTTGCCACGCGCCGCTTCGGCACACCCTGGTGGATTTGGGAATGTCGCCTCTGTGCGAGAGTTATGTGACGGCGAGCGGACTTAACAAAGTGGAAGCATTTTATCCGCTCCATGTTCGGGTGTGTGGGCAGTGCTTTCTGGTGCAGGTGGGGGATTATGTCAGCTCGGACGACATCTTTACGGAATACGCCTATTTTTCCTCGTTTTCGGACACCTGGCTGAAACATGCCGCAGATTACGTGGATATGATCGTCAGCCGGTTCAATCTTGGCAGGGCAAGCCTCGCTGTTGAATTGGCCAGCAACGACGGTTACCTTTTGCAGAATTTTGTTAAGAAAGGCATTCCCGCATTGGGGGTTGAACCTGCCGCCAATGTGGCGAAGGTGGCGGTGGAAAAGGGCGTGCCGACGCTCGTGAAATTTTTCGGGTGCGAAACAGCCAATTCGATGGTGACCGCAGGCCAGAGAGCCGACCTGATCATTGGCAACAACGTGCTGGCGCAGGTACCAGATTTGAATGACTTCGTCGGCGGCATTCGCATTGTATTGAAACCGCAGGGCGTGGCCACTTTGGAATTCCCGCACCTGATGAGAATGATGGCGGAGAATCAATACGACACGATTTATCACGAGCACTTTTCCTATTTCTCGCTTATCACCGCGGAAAGAATATTTGCCGCGCATGATTTGATTCTGTTCGACGTGGAAGAGCTGCCAACGCACGGCGGCTCCATCCGCATTTACGCGCGCCACCGGGCAGACGACTCCAAACCGGTTGGTAAGCGGGTCCTTGAATTGCGCGATCGTGAGTTGTCTGCCGGCTTCGACCGCATGGAAACCTATTCCACGTTTGGCGAAAAAGTAAAAGAGTCAAAACGCAGCCTGTTGGAATTTTTTATTCAGGCCAAACGGTCGGGAAAACGCGTCGCCGGCTACGGTGCGCCGGGCAAAGGCAATACCCTCCTGAATTATTGCGGGATCAGAACAGACTTTCTTGATTTCACGGTGGATCGCAATCCATATAAACAAGGCAAATTCCTGCCGGGCACGCATATACCGATTCTGACTCCGGACAAACTGGTCGACGCCAGGCCGGATTATGTGCTTATCTTACCCTGGAATTTTAAAGACGAAATTATTAAACAAATGGCGGTCATTCGTGAGTGGGGCGGAAAATTCGTCGTGCCGATCCCGACTGTCGAAATCATTCCGTAAAAGCGAGCAAAGGCTGCTATGAAAGTGGTTCTATTTTGCGGTGGCATGGGGATGCGCATGCGGGAATACTCCGAAACCATTCCCAAGCCCATGGTGCCCATCGGCTATCGCCCCATCCTTTGGCATGTCATGAAATATTATGCCCATTACGGTCATAAGGATTTCATTCTCTGTCTGGGGTACAAGGCCGATGTCATCAAGAACTATTTCCTTGGATATAACGAGTGCGTCACGAACGATTTCGTTTTTTCCAAAGGCGGAAAGAATATCGAATTGTTGAGCAGCGATATCCATGACTGGAATATCACCTTTGTAGATACGGGGTTCATGTCAAACATTGGGCAAAGGTTGAAAGCCGTCCAGAAACATCTGCAGGGAGAGGAGCTGTTTTTGGCGAATTATACCGACGGTCTTTCTGATGTGCCTCTCCCTTCGGTCATTGAATCGTTCAATCGGAGTGCGAGCATCGCCTGTTTTATCAGCGTAAAGCCCCGCGCCAGCTTCCATCTGGTCAACACGGATAACAGCGGTGTGGTCAAAAGCATCGAGCACATCGGCAAGGCTGGGGCGGGTATCAACGGCGGGTTCATGGTTCTGCGACACGAGATTTTTAATTATATCCATGACGGAGAAGAACTGGTTGAACAGCCATTCCAACGGCTCATTGCTGAAGGAAAATTGATGGCCTATCATCATGGCGGTTTTTGGGCGTGCATGGATACTTTCAAGGAAAGACAGGAGCTGGAGGATCTGTTCACGCGAGGCAAGGCGCCGTGGACAGTTTGGAACTCCAAAGACTGAAAGGAATGCCAATGGCAAGTCTGCGTTTGGATGGAGTCAAAAGGCTGCTTTGTTTGGGGGCGCACAGCGACGATATCGAAATCGGTTGCGGCGCAACCATCTTACGCCTGGTCCGGGAAAAGCCGGACCTCGAGATTTATTGGCTTGTCTTCAGTGCGCGAGGAATGCGGGCGCGCGAAGCAAAGGCAAGTGCCGGTGAGTTTTTGCGCGGTATTCGTTCTCGACGGATACGCACGATGACTTATCGGGAAAGTTACTTTCCGGACGAATGGTCCCGAATTAAGGACACGTTTGAACAGGTTAAACGTACGTTCGAGCCGGACCTGGTGATAACTCAATATCGGGAGGACCGTCACCAGGACCATCGCGTGTTGTCTGATCTGGCCTGGAATACGTTCCGCAATCACTTGGTGTTGGAATATGAAATCCCGAAATATGACGGGGATCTCGGGCTGCCGAATGTTTACTTTCCCGTAGCACGCGAGCAGTGCGAAAGAAAAGTATCGGCGCTTTTGCAGCATTTTCGGAGTCAGACGAACAAACATTGGTTCACAGCAGATACTTTCTGGGCATTACTGCGTCTTCGCGGAATTGAATGTGCATCTCCCAGTGGCTTTGCGGAGGCGTTTTATGGGCGGAAATTGTCGCTCTAATCCCGGCGATTCATTCAAGCATCTTGGATACCATGTGAATTGTCAGCTGCTATGAATCCCTTGAGATGAACTTGGCCTTTGTAGGGGCCAAACTGGCCGCAGTTGAACCGGCCGATTGACTTTTACGGAATGGTTTATAGGATTAATCGATCAACTTGTCAGGTCATATTTGATAAGTATATTGAATTTTAATTGCGTTTTTCCTTAAACTGGATCCGGTTGCGAAAATCGCTTTTTTTGGTATAATAATGGGTAATTATGGCTACGTGTATCGGCAAATACGAATGCCCTGAATCCAATGGTTCGGGTGATGTGGATTGGTCCATTTTGTTTCAAGAAGGTAGAATTATATTGGCTGTTTGAGCTGCGAACACTTGGTCGGCCCGATTTTAACCTGTTTTCACCCCGTTAGCGTATTGTCTCATGCACGCCAGGCTGGGGAGATAAGAATATCACCGCGGATCAACTAATGACTATGTTATACGAAGAGCACGTTCCTGTGCTGTTGTCCTTGTGTCGAAGGCTCGCGTCGGGATTGTCCAAAAAATTAAGGACAACGATCCTATGGATGGTCGCCATTCTCATTTGCGTCAGTGTCACAAGGCTGGAAGCTCAAACCACTCAAATAGCCAGTGACGACTTTAACCGACCCGATGGCCCCATCGGGACTAATTGGTCGTATACTATCGCGTCCCTGCCATTTGGGTCTTTTAGTATTACCAATGGATTAGCGGTTGCCACCTTGCCTACCAATCATATCGAAGCCTACTGGTCGGCGAATAGTTTCAGCTCCGATCAGTACTCGCAGGCAAGAATTTCCTCCATCGGACCGTTCACCGGTGTGATTTTGCGGGCGGACAATGATTACGACCCGGTTTGGACCAATCCGCCTTCCGGTTCCCAATTTTACATGGGCTTTGTTTTCGCGCCCAATGATTATCGCATTTACCATTGGATTAATAATACGTACTACCCCGAGTTTTATGGGACCCAAGAGACGTGGGAAACCAATGACATTATTAAAATGACGGTTTCCGGTTCGGTTGAACCACTGGTGACGATGTACCGGAATGGCAATCCGGTTCTTATGTGGCTGGTCAACGAGGCAGGAGATGTCAAGACGAACGGCAACCCGGGGCTCTGTATGTATTCGCGGGATACCGATCCTCT
>JBGPDH010000013.1:0-25343 GCA_041482195.1 Verrucomicrobiia bacterium | reverse complement strand
AGATGCCGTAAAACCAAAGTTGAAGCGGTGTGCGGCTCTTTTCAAAGATGGTCCCGGCGCAGGGATAGAGATTGTAGCCGCAATGGGCGCAAGCATACGCCTTGCGGTTTTCGAGCCGGTGGAACGTGGCGTCCACTCGCCTCCGGGTGGTACGGAAAATTCCCGTATGGCCAGATGCGGTTGATACGCTCGCTCCAGTCGGTTCATACTTCCACCGTCTCCAGGATTCTTTTCCGGCCTGAATTGCATTTCTCGAACGTTCGACTCCAATTTCCGTTGTCCGCGTTTGTGGTTTGGCGCTGTCGGACACGCCTTGCGACGACGATCACCTTAAAGAAGGAGTGTTACGAAACGGTGTCGGTTCTGAAAAATGGATGAAAACTGATGCCTCAAGCGTCAATCGGAACAGTTGCCACCGAAGAATTGGGTTCGCGTGCAGTCGAATGAAGCCGTGGCCGGCTAATTTTGAAATCCGGTTGCTTTCCACCGCGCTGGTTTGTTTCCGGATTGTCACAATCCCGACAAAGACCTGTAATATAAGTGGCCCAGCCTTTCGTGATATGAATGTTCCGACACCCGCCTTCTAAGTGCCCGTGGTGGGCTGGGGTCATGAATTTTACCGTGTGGGCCGATCCCGTTAAACCGGTTATACCCAGGGCAAGGTGTGGAGAGCCATGTGACAACGTGTTATTGCAAACCATGAAACTGATCGTCCTGTTCGCGGTCAACCCGGCACGACGTCCCGGCAGGCGGAATCGATTGTAATTCCGCTGCAGCCCAGCCCGGTCACCCATCAGCATCCATTGACAATGAAACGCGTCTTCGTCCTGACATCGGGGTTTATCGGTCTGAACGAGTGCGTATGACCGGCCGGCTTACCCTGCTGTGTATGAAATCCGGTCGCTGCCGGAGTGTTCTGTTATCGCTGTTTTTTTGCTGTTTGTGGCGTGAAACTCCATTGAATGTGACGGGCACGGAATCCACAGTCTCCCCGTCGGCTCCGGCTGATTCCAAGACTTCGCACTATGATGTCCGGGGCTATACCGTCGAGGGTGTCCTGCTTTCCACCAACATTCTGGCCCCACTGTTCTCCAAATACACCGGAACCAACATCAGCCTGCAGCAGATTGTGCAAGCTGCCTCGGACCTGCAATCAGCGTATCGCGAACAGGGTTATCCGGCGATGAGTGTCGCCTTCGTGCCGGGGGAAATCAGTGACGGTATAGTCACCTTTAATGTCGCCCAGACCGCCATTCCCCAGATAGTCATCGCCGGGGAGCGCTGCCTCAGTTTCAGCAATGGCCTGGAAATTGTATCGCAACGGCCGGCCGTCGGCCCCCCACAGACGGGTGTGCATGCCCCGGCGGCCGTCGCCCCGACAACAGCCAGTGCCCTTCCGCGCACCAACAGGATTCCGCCGAAACCAGCGACATATGAAGAGTTGGTCGCGGCGAGGGCTGCCCTGCAGTCGAAAATGAATGAACTGGAAATGCAGGCCAAAGACACGCGGGTCCACGTAGTCTCCACCAACGCGGGGCCCCGGTTTGAGGTGCAGAAATATCTGGTCGACGGGAACACCGTCCTCCCGCTGGCCGCCCTCGGCCAGTCGATCACCAACATTGACGGCGCGTTCGGCACCAACGTCGGCTTTGATGGAATTGAAACGGTGGTGACCGAACTGGGCAAGGCGTATCACGAACGCGGGTATGTAACGGTGGCGGTGAATGTACCCCAGCAGAAACTGACCAACGCAACTGTGAAACTGCAGGTGTTGGAAGGCCGGTTGGCGGACATCAAAGTCACCGGTAACCGCTACTATAGTTCCAACAACGTGATGCGCGCGTTGCCCAGCTTGCACACGAACCTGGTGCTCAACGGTCCGATTTTTAATGACGAACTGAACCGGGCCAACGCGAACCAAAACCGGCAAATCTATCCGGTTATCGGTCCCGGCCCCAAGCCGGGCACCAGTGAACTGACTCTGAATGTCAAGGACCGCCTGCCGCTTCACGCCAAGGCGGAGTTCGATAACCAGAATTCTCCCGGTACCCCGAACCTGCGGGTAAACACCTCGGCGGTGTATGACAATCTCTGGCAGGCGGAGCATTCATTGGGTGTGCAGTATGGCTTCTCTCCGGGTCAATATAAGCAGGGCGATCAATGGAATTTTTACGACCTGCCGGCGGTCGCCTATTACAGCGCTTTCTATCGTCTGCCCGTGGGCAATCCGGAGCGGGTCGAGAACACGGTGGCAAACAACCCCGGTAGTTTCGGTTACGATGAAGCCACGCGTCAATTCAACCTGCCGCCGTCGACCGGACAATCGGAACTGACCTTGTACGCCAGCCGCGCCACGATCGACACCGGTCTGGAAAACCTCGGTAATTCAATCATCTTCGCCGCCCCCAACAACATTTTTACCATCAGCCAGGAGGACGTACAGCAGGACATTACGATTAACGAAGACGCTGGATTCCGTTTAACCAGACCGCTCAGGGAAATCGACGGCGTCCGTTCTCTGCTCGCGGGCGGCCTGGATTACAAAGTGTATTCCGAGGATAGTTATAAAACCAACTCCTTCATCACCAGCGAAGTGACGTTCGACCAAAACGGTAATCCCCTCCCGCCGTTAATCACCACGGTGCCTTCCCCGATAACGACCCTCTCGACCCTTAATTATTTGCCGATGGAACTCGACTACAACGCGAACCTGCAGGATGCCTTCGGGCCGGCCACGTGGGGACTGGGTCTCATCGCCAACCTGTGGTATTCCAGTTCGTATTCGACGGCCACGGCCGCCACCAATTTTCCCACGCTCAACGGCGTCAAAGGTCTGCAAGCCATGACCCTCTCGCGTGAATCCACCGGAAATTGGGTGATCCTGCGCCCCAGCTTTTCCCAGAACGTTTCGTTTTACACCAATTGGATCACGAACCTCCGCGCTGACGGCCAATGGGCCAGCGAACCGTTGATCAGCCCGGAACAGTTTGGCGCCGGCGGTGTGAACAGCGTCCGGGGTTATCATGAGGGCGAAGTTTTCGGTGACACCGGCTGGCACGTCTCTCTGGAACAACAGACTCCGACTCATGTGGTCGGTACCGTTTATGAGGGAGCGCCGCTGACCGTTCGTGGCTCGGTCTATATGGACTATGCCTGTGTTTACCTGATTGATCCCCAGGGACGTCAGCAGAGTACTCCGCTTTGGGGCACCGGTTTTGGGGTCGCCGCGGGGGTCGGGTCGCATTGGCAGGCACAACTGCTTTTCTCCTGGCCGCTGTTGAGCGCCGGTACCACGACGGCCTATCAACCGCGCTTCAATTTCTCGATAACCGGACAGTTCTGATTTGTCACCTGAATGTCACATAAAACGAATTTATTCATTAAGCCACGGCAATATATTAACGGATGAGGAACGCGCTGCCATGAAGAACGTTTTGTTTCATTACCGCGGTTATTTTGGCATCGGCATTTTCCTGCTCGCCTGGGCGGGGAGTCCAATCCGCGTCGATGCCAATCCGACCGGTGGCACGATAACTCAAGGCGCGGCCACCATCAACGGTTTGGGCACCTCGCAAGTAACCATCAACCAGAGTTCCGCCAATGCCTTCATCAATTGGTCGGGTTTCAACCTGGTCCCCGGGGAAACCACAACCTTCGTCCAGCCGTCGTCGTCCTCGGTGACCTGGAATTACATAAACGACCCCGCCTCCTCCAGCATCAACGGGGCGATAAATGCCAACGGCTATGTGATCCTGCAAAATCCCAACGGCATCAATGTGGGCGGCCAGGCGACCATCACGGCCCATGGCCTGATTATGACCACGGCTTCCACGCCTGCGCTTAACCTTTCCATCGGCGGCCCCTGGTCCTTTAATGCGCCGCCGCCCTTAAAGCAAATCATCAACTACGGTCAGATTAATATTACTGGCGGCGGCTCGGCCTTTCTCATCGCCAGTGATATTGAAAACGACGGTACGATTTCGGCGCCGGGCGGCAAAATCGGCTTTTACGCCGGTCAAACGGTACTGGTTTCCACGTCGCCCGACGGGCGCGGGTTAAGCGCACAAGTTACTCTTCCCCAGGGTTCGGTGGACAATAAAGGCAATTTGATCGCCGATGGGGGCAGCATTATCGCCCAGGCCCGGTTCGTGAACCAAAGTGGATTGGTTCAGGCCAATTCCGCTCAGAACGTCAATGGCACCATTGAGCTGGTCGCGAGCAGCGCCGTCAACCTGGGCGCCGGTTCAATCATTTCGGCCGTTGGCGATTCGGCGGCAACTCCGGCCACGCCCAGCGCCGGCGGTGTGGTGACCATCCAATCCGACGACAGTTTTTCCGACCAGTCCGGCTCAATGATTAACGTCTCGGGTGCAGCGCCCGGTGGCGATGGCGGGCAGGTAACGATTTCGGCGCCGCAAATGGCTGCCGTAAATTCAAGCATCGCTGGTTTGGCCAGTGCCGGATATACCGACAGCCGCCTTTCCATTAGCACAGCAGATATTTCCCTGAACGCCGACGGCAGTCCGGTAGCGGGTGCACTCTCGCTCAACGTCAATTCCTGGTCCTCCGGCTATTCGCAGATCAAGCTTCTGGCCGTTAACAACATTGAACTGAGTGCACCATGGATCCTTGGCAATGCCGGCATCGTCTCATTGTCGGCCGGAAGTGCCATCACCGTGGATCCAGGTGCCAAAATCGAGGCGGACGCCGGAAAGATTGTTTTGCGTGCACCAACAGTAAATCAAAATGGCACCCTCCAGGCTGACTCGGTGGGGAACGCCAACGGTGCGGTTGAAATTAACGCAGGCGCCAACTTGAACCTGGGTGCCGGTTCCGTTATTTCCGCCAACGGTGATCCCGCCGCAACGAGCGCCAGCCCGGGTGGATTTGTGGTTTTGCATGCAGGCAATGGCACATTTAACGATGCGGCCGGCTCGACTATTTCCGTGTCCGGCATCGCAGGCGGGCAAAACGGGGTCATTGAAATTTTTGGCAACGGAGTGACCGCCGGTACCATTCAATCCGCTATCGGTAACTATCTCGCGTACCTGGTCAATCCCGGCGATGTCTATCTCTCTTCCAGCTCCACCAGCCCGAACAGTCAACCCACCAGTACCGATCCTGACAGTTTGACCCCTCAACTGTGGGCCAACTTCAGTGTGAGCGATTTGTCCGCGTACTCACAGATTGATTTGCAGGCATTGGACAATATCACCTTGAGCTCATCATGGAACTTGGGCAGCCAAACAGTCCCAGCCACCCCGGCGGCACGCAGCACTTTGAGTTTGTCCGCCGGTAACAACCTCGCCTTGGAGGGTTCACTTAATGCCGGGGACAATTGGAATGTCAACCTGACCGCCGGCACGGCCTTTGTCCCCACGTCGAGCCAGCCAACGCCGATGCCCAACAATGATGGGATTTATCTGAATGGCAGCGCCGCCCTTCAGGCCATTAACGGTGACATCACGCTGGATGCCGCCAATGAAGTCATGGTGGGCAATGGCGCCATCCGAACGGTGGGTGGCGGCAATATTGCTGTGACGGCACGCTCTGGCAACGTGAATAGCGGGACGAGTGCCAGCGGGTTTAGTTATTTGACCGTGGCACCCTGGTATTCGCCCGCTTCGTCCCTTGGCGGCATCAGTACCGCGGCCGGAGGGGACGTAACGATCAATGCGGGCAATGATGTTGTCAGTTTTCCCACCACCACGGTGGCAGCCGGCGACCCAGGGACAGGAGCCTTTGGGCCGAAGCCCGGTAATGTAACCATCAACGCCGGCGGCAGTGTTTACGGAAACTACGTAGTGATGAACGGGACGGGCACCATCAATGCCGGCAAAAACATCGGCATTGGTCGATCCCCAAACAATTTATCCGCGCCCGAACAGAATGTGGCATTGAGCCTGGCCAAAGGCAGTTGGAATCTGCAAGCTCAGGGTGACATCTTCTTACAGGAAGTACGGAATCCCAATGGTGTTTTCGATAACAAGCGGTTCATTTCTGGCAAGGTCACCCCGGGAAATCATCTGTTTGATTACGATTCGCAGGCTACGGTTACTCTGACCGCCGGCAACGGCGTTTATCTGACAGGCTATAACCTTCCGCGGCCCAACGACGGGGTGCCCATGCTTCTGCCTCCCATCGTGATTATTAACGCTGCCCAAGGCGGAGTCACCCTGGAAACTCCAACGGCGACGGACGGGGGACAACCTAACGACATCACCCTTTCGGACTCTGACATCACGCTGTTTCCTTCGGCTTACGGAGATCTGGCGATCACGACCACGGACGGGGGCTGGTTGAGCAGTGGGAATTGGATGACCAGCACCGACCCGGCTCATAACACCTTCGCCACCAGTACCGATGCCAGTTTGCTCATGTCGGACAGCGGCCAAACGCACTGGTTTAACTCCAGTTCCGGCACACAACCCTTCAGCGAAACGGATCACAATCCCAACCCGGCTGAGATGAATAACCCTGATCCGGCCATGCTTAACATCTCCGGCAGTGTGCAAAACGTCATCCTGCAGATGTCCAAGTTTGCGCAAATCAACGTCACCGGTGACCTGATCGAGACTACTTTTTTTGGAGAGAATTTGCAGGTTAACCAGGCCACGACCATCCACGTGGGCGGCCAGATATTCAATGCGGGTTCGTTTAATTTCGTCACCCTGGACGAGGCGTTTCCCACCCTGCCAGCGGTGGATTTCCAGCCTTTGGGCGCTCTTCCCCCAGGCATTTCGTCAGGCGGTTGGTACTTGCCTCTGGCAGCAGCCATCGACCCAAGCAAATTACCCACCGGGTCACTGATTGGCGTCTCAGCAGCCCAGTTGACTTCGGATATTAACAATGCCCGTTTATTCACCGACATCGGCCTCATTGGCGGAAACCTGGTTTATGATCCCAATACCAAAACGCTGACCGCCATTGGCTCCCTGGTGGGGACGGATTTCTTGACCGCTTTGCAAACTCCGACTCTGACGGTAATTCGATATGGTCCTAATGGCAGGCCATTGCTGGACTTGAATCAAACGCTTCCCAACGGCCAACCGAATCCCAACTATGGCCATCTAGTAACAGATACCATCACCTGGACACCGGCCAACAGTGCGAATTACGCCAAAATCACCAAACTCAACACGGAAAGCCTCGGTGCGACTTCGTTGGCGAGCAACCGAGGTGGGTTAATCGTAGGCGGCACAGGCTCCTTTGATGTCACTGCCAGTTCCATCTCACTCGGTAACTCGGACGGAATTCTTTCCCTGGGTAGCGGTTCCATTCAAGGCAGGGATTATTCCTTTCTGGGCTCCTCCATCACGTCCGGAGCAAACATCAATGTTACGGCCGACTATTTGGAAATCCCCAGCTCCGTTATCGCAGCTTTAGGTGGCGGCGACGTCAACGTGACCTGTACCGGCGAGATTCCGGACAGCCCTCTGAATCATAATGGCGTTGGCGTTTCCATGGATTTAGGTTCCCAGGAATTGTCGCCTTTCCTGGCTGCCATTATGCACCACAATGGGGGAATCGCTTTGGGCATTTATACCACGGGTGGCGGAAATGTGAATGTGACCGCTCTAAGCAGCATCAATGTCGATACGTCCCGGATTGGCAGTTTCAACGGTGGAAACATCTTTGTCGAATCTTACACCGGCGATGTGGATGCCGGCAGTGGGGGTTCTGCCTTTCTTATCCCCATTACCGTTTTTTCCCCCGGCGCCCCTGACTTCGGCGAGCAGGTTTATGCCAATGGTATCGTAGCCGAAACTTTGAGAAATCCCGCGGCCATTCCCCATGGCGCGACCTCCCCTGGTAACATAACCATATTCACTCCTCAGGGAGATATTAATGCCAGTGAAGGCGGCATCCGACAGGAAGCGCTTAACGGAACCACTCCGACCAGCCCCACAGTGACGCTGACCGCCGGTACCCCCAGGGTGCCGGGTGATTATCTGAACCAGGCCGGGCCTCCGATTTTTGTAGGCAACATTGACCTGGGCACGGTCGGCGTTATTGGAGAAACAGTGATTGCCCAGGCCACTGGGACCATTAAGGGTCTGGCCGTTTCCAAACACAATACCAGCATTACCAGCCAATCCGTCAGCAGCCTGACAGTACTGGCCGGCGGTACGGCCAATGTCACCGCTCAAAACTCAGGCAGCGGCAGCGGTATCACCATTATCGGTGGCGCCGGGGTGAACGCCAATGGTATCGGAGCCGGAGCCACGTTGCTTGGCCAGAACGTTTCCGTCAATGGCGGCGCGGGCACTTCCACCATGGGAACCACCGCCGCGGCCACGGCCGCCAGCCAAAGTGCCGCCGGCCAGGCCAGCACCGAGGCCCAGCAACAGGTCGCCAGCGATGACAGCGGGAACGATGACGAAAACAAAAAGAAGAAGACCGGTCTAAGCCGCAGCGTCGGGCGGGTGACGGTCATCTTGCCCAGGGCAAGTTAAGCTAATCTGAGAAAATGTTTGCCCGCTGGTCAGTACCCGTTCCAATCACACCAAACAATCTCAATCCGGCTATAAAATGGGAATGAACGTTCGCAGCTTTTCAATCAGTCGGCTGGTAATGGTACTTCAGATTTTGGTTGTCGGAGGCTGTGTTTCTTCGCCTCAAGCCCATCTTCAATCCGTCCAATCGGCAGCGGACAATGGGGACGCCCGGGCAGAGTATGAGCTGGCGCAATGCTATGCACACGGAAATGGAGTCCCGCAGGACTACGCCAAAGCAGCCGAATACTTCCGCAAATCCGCCGAACAGGGATACGCTCCCGCCCAGACCGGTCTCGGGGCCTATTACGCACGTGGCCTGGGTGTTCCACAGGATTATTCGGAAGCGCTCCAGTGGTATCACAAAGCGGCCGTCCAGGGAGATTCGTTGGCCCAATACTCCTTGGGGTACGCCTACACCCATGGAACAGGCACGGCAATAAATTTTGATGCCGCCGTTGCGTGGTGGAAAAAATCCGCGGAACAGGGTCAGGTCTATGCGCAAAATGCGTTAGGCCAGTATTATTTGCGTGGTGAATATCCCGGTGACACAAATCATATAAATTACGCCGAGGCAGCCAAGTGGTTCCGCCGGGCGGCCGAGCAGGGTTATGCGCCGGCCATGGGCAGATTGGGATATATGTACCAATACGACGTGGGAGTGGGTCACGATTGGAAGCAAGCACTGTTATGGAACCGCCAGGCGGCGGAAAAAGGCGATGCTGCCGGTCAGGACAACCTGGGCCAGATGTACGAGAATGGAAACGCCGGACTTCCCCGCGATTTGGTTCCGGCTTACAAATGGTTTTGGCTGAGCGCCCAGCAGGGAGACGCTGGAGGGCGGCATGATGCCATGGAAATTGAGTTAAACCGTGCACTCACCTCCGAACAGATCGCCGAAGCAAAACGCATGGCAGCCGAATTTCAGACGCGGACGGGCATTAACCGGTTTTCAGCAAATCCGTAATCCAGGGAAACATCCGAGGGCGAGCAGTGTCTCCTGCCCGCCCCGTTTGTCCCGGTCAGATATGACCATGAAACCTACTGCCCTTGGACACGGTAGTATCGCGGCGAGGTGGTCGCAGTGGCATCGGAATTTGTTACCAACGTGCCGCCGGCCATCTGCGAGCTGCCCACATTGGCCCAGTTGGTCGGCGACAAACTGGATGTGTACTGCAATTGGTACATGTGGGTGGGTGCCGCGTTGCTCGAAATCACGGTAACCGTGCTACCCACCTTGCTGATCGATACGATGATGGGATTGGTGAGCGGCGCGGGAGCGTTGGTTGGCGTAAAGGTCAGGCTGGGGTTGGCGCCAGTAAAGTTCAACGTGAAGTAGCCGACGTAGGTAAAAGGCGTCTTTGTCGAGTTTGAATTGTTGTTCACATACCAGAGATCCTCGTAGAGGACGGTGTTCGTGCCCACAGCCGAATCGGGATTAATAGCGGTGTCCCCATAGAAAGTACCGGGGCCTATGTTCGGCTCAACATAGGTTTCCCACGACTTGGAGCTATCCAGCGACCCGTTGCCTGCGGCTGGCAAATTGGCCAGTTGGGATAGATCGCTGTAGCCAAGCAGAATGTCGCCCTTATAAAAAGTTCCCGGCGAAGTGGAACCCGGCACCGACGGGAGTCCGGCGCCGCCGCTGCGCAATTGGGTGGCATACAGATCCGGCGGGTTACCATTGGAGGCGGCTATGACACCGCCAAACATGCTCGAGGAAGTGCCGAAAACAGTTTTAAAATTGCTCAATGAGACGTAACTGCTGAGATTGACCACCGTGGAACTGCCAACAATACCGGAGGCCGGCCCGAGGTTGATGACGTAATCTGAGGTCCCGCCGCCCGCTTGATTTTCGAAGCCCAGATACAGGTCGTTCGAAATTAACGACACCTGCGCGAAGGCAGATGGGGAAGCCGCGAAGACTCCGCCAACAAGGATTGCTGCCGATACCAAATTTTTCATGTCTTTTTTCATAATTTCGTATTGTGTTGTAACTGTTCTTTGGTCGTCGTTCTTCTTCAAAATGGTTGCGCAATAACACCGACCGTGGATATACCCCGTTTTACACCGCTGCTTTCTTGCGCTTTTGTCTCACTCCGCAGTTGAAGTGCTAAACTTTAACACGGGCCATTGCCGCCTCGCTGCCAGATAGAGGACATGAATTGTCTGTTTCAAGACCTTGAATTTTATCTCGTAACTCGTTGTCAAAAACCATTTTAGCTGAACCGTCCCCATTAGGTCCTGAGGCTGTCGGACTTTGTCACTGAAAGGTAACTTTTCCGGGCTGAAATCGTCGTGCCCTGCATCTTTCAGTCCGGAAGCTTTGTTCACCTCGATGGCAATGCTCCTGGATTGATGGTCAGATTAACGCCATCCGCATTGGCCATCACTTTAGGCTGGTACCACGCATTATATTGCTGTTGCTGATACGCCGCGTAACCCTGGGCGCCGAGCAATGCCCTTAACTGGTCATCGGCATTCTGCAAGGCCGTTTGCCCATGCGCCGGTGTTGTCGCATCGTTGGGTTCGGGATTCGATGAGCTGCCAGCCGGGCCTGCCGTGCTGCCATTCGGGTTTGCGGTGCCACCGAGCGGTGAATTCGGACCGTTGATTTCGGTCTGGAACTGCTGGCGTGACTGGGCAATGGCCGCTTGCTGATCTGCCGTGAACCCCAATGCGCTCCAGTTCACATTCTGCAAAAACAACGGGTAATGAACTGCAGCCGACTGCGCGCTCTGCGACAGCACGGGAGCTCCGGCCGCTCTATCACCATCGTTCGTGTACTTTGGATTCTCTGCACTGGATGACTCGGCGTCGGATTCAGGTTGCTCCAACAAATCGGCAACCAATTGTTTCTCCGCCTGCGGCGACCACGGACCGGTGCCGGATTCGTCCAGTGCCAATTCGCTGCGCTCCCGCGCGAACACCCGTCCGGTGTCGCCCCGGACAATATCCCCGATCGTAACTTCCGGGCAGCCAATGGCCCGCAGATTCGCGATATAGAGCCGGTAATCCTTCGCTGACGTGAGCTGACTCCAACGAAACGACGCCGGTTCCAGGTCCGATGGTGGCGGAACGACGGAAACGGTCACCGTCTGCTCCAGCGGTCTGACTTCAGAAATAATCGGCGGGCGGACGGTTTCTTTCTGATGCTGGTTCGTCAGAACCAGGACTAAACACCCGAGCAAAGTCAGATTCAGTAAAATGGTAATCCATAACGCTGTTTTCATCTTCATTTCAATTTCAGTTAGCGCCCGTCAAAAAAATCCGATTCGCTCGTAGCCGCCGACGTGAGGAGGCGGAATTCCTTTGAGAGTCGGGGCGCTCTGTCCGCCTCGTTACCTCGGCGGCTACTTTTCCAAGTGGCTACTAAACCCAAAGGCCAGCCCCGAAAGCTTTCGGGGCTGGCCGTGCTTTTAAACTGCTTGGCTATCCACGATCATTGACCCGGCAGCGGAAAACCCGTATCGCCGTTCTTATGAACATTCATGAGCGAGTTCTGAATCGCGGGGTCGTGCCCGCCGGGACTGGCTCCGAAATTTTGAAGTTGTACAGTCTTCACAGCCGCGTTGAAGAGGACATTGCCCACCGTGAGGGCTGTACCAGTAATCTGAAATTTGCCCAAAAGATGTTCATGGCCCCAATACCACCACTGGCCATTTTCAATCGTCCCATTATTCGAAGGTATGCCATCGACCGTTATCCAGCAATTGGTCGGTGCACCACCAAAATTTCCGGAGGCGTTGAGCGCGTCAGAAGGTCCAACATAGCCGACCGCGAACCAGCCGTTGCCCCCGTTGAACGGGTCCGGCTGCTGGCAACTGCCCAGGATGCCCAGTGCCTTGGCCACGTCACCGCCGCTTTCATAACCATTGTTGCCTTCGTTGGTAAGGATCAGCGCATTTTGATGCGGTGTTTCTTCAATGCCGTAGCCAATAGAGTATTGTTGCACGGCCCGATGGGCGCCATAGGCACTATCACCCAGCGCGTTCATGCGCGTGCCGGAACCCAGGTTGCGGCCCACCAGATAAACGGTAAAGTCATTGTCGTTGGGGTTGCCGCTGATAAAACCGGCCGGCAGCGCGCCTTGGGAAAGCAACGTATTAAACTGAGGCAGGGTAATATTTCCGCAATTCACCCACTCATTCGACGCACCGGTCGGTATGCCCGAACCGCTGTTACCACTTTGGTTATTTCGAGTGATGGTGAAGGTAACAATGCCTTGCACGCCGAAGTCTTTCAAGGCCGTCGAGGTGTTCGCCACAAACGGGGTCCAAGAAATGGCCTGGGACGTGTCCGCCTGGGCCAGGTCCGCTCCGTGGGAATTGCCTTCCAGGACACTGGCAGGTGGATTGGTGGAGATAGCGGTGTTATTCAACGTGACATTGCTGACGTTAAGCCAGGTTTCCGGCGAACCGGCCAGGGGAATGGAATTGCCGTTGCGATCCTGATTCTGCAGCGAAACGTTGCACGCCGAGGCAATACCCGCTTCGGAACCGCTCCAGGCGCAATCAATATACACCGGGCTGCCGTTGATGTTGCCATGGACCGCTGCGTAGTTGGCACCGGTGGCAGAAGCATTGCCATACGTGACATAGGTAACCGAGCCGCTGTCGAACACGCCACCGCTGTTGGTGCCGGTATTATTCAAAAGGGCCGTCATGATCGTCGAACGGAAGGCCGTCGAACCGGTAAGATAGACGACCGGATCCGCGCCGGCCTGGGAGACAAGGCCCAAGGCGAGCAATACGGCACTGAATTGGGTGATCTTTTTCATATTCTTGTTGGTCTGGTTGTTTTTGTTTTTGTGTTTGTTTATTCTTTGGTTTGGTAACTCGAAACCGGGTCAGCCCTTTCCGCCACTCATCCGGCGGCGCAACGAGAGGAACAAAAGACCGGCGCCACCGAGCAACCCAAGCGTAGAAGGCTCCGGCACCGCCGCGGGAGTAAAGGTCAGGCTCGGGCTGCTGCCGGTAAGGTCCAACGTAAAGAACCCGGCATAGGTGAACGGTTTTTTAACAGAGGTTGAACTGTTGCTGTCATACCAGAGATCCTCGTAAAGGACACCGCCGCTGCCAATAGCCGAGTCCGGATTGATGCCGGTGTCATCATAAAACGTGCCCGGGGCGTAATTCGGCTCAACAAAACTTTCCCATGACCTGGAGGTATCCAGAACGCCGGTGCCCGCCGCAGGAGCAGTCAATGCGAGTTGCGAGAGATCACTGTAGCCAAGCAGGAGGTCGCCTTTGTAGAACGATGCGGGAGAAGCGGAACCGGGCAAGGACGGAGTTCCCGCGCCGCCGATGCGCAATTGGGTGGCATATAGATTCGGCGGGTTGCCATTGGAGCCACCAACCACACCCCCAAACATGCTCGATGAAGCACCCAGAACGGCGTTAAAGTTGGCCAACGAGAAATCACTGCTCAAATCGACTACGGAAGAACTTCCCACGATGCCGGATGCGGCGCCAAAATTGATCATGTAATCCGCAGTTCCGTTACCCGCCTTGTTTTGGAACCCCATATAAAGGTCGTTGGCTATGAACTGCCCGAACGCAGATGGGGAAACCAACGCTGCCCCGCAAAACAGTAATGCCGCCCTTGTTAATTTTTTCATATAGCTTTCTTTGTTTGTTAACGCTTTTGATTTGTTCTCCAAAAATTGGCCCTCGCCTGATGATCCAAGTGACTTATCGGGCTGACTCTATCATGCGCCATCCCGGCACCGCTTCATGTCAGAGGACATAACGCGACTCTTTTAAGACCTGGACTGCTAAGTCGTATTCTGTTGTGGTGAAGCCACTTAATTTAAAGGTGTCCCGAAAGATTGAAATTTGTAGGGCTTTGTCGCCGAAAGTTAACTTTAGACGGGTCCTGACCGCCAATTCCGTCACCCACTTGTAACAAACAATACCACCCGAGTCATTTGACAGAGTCCCGATACGGCAACTATAGATATGAGCCGTGGTCATCATGAATTACTTTCGGGGTCCAGGGGGAAGTAACGGGAGATTGTTTTTGATTCAACCGGTCCTGGTGCTGGTCTTGTTGGTCCTGTTTGGTTGCCTGCACAACCTCCATGCCGGTACCAACGCAGTCGCTTGGGGAGCCGGCATGATTTATAAACCGGCGGATACTAATGATTACGGCCAATCCATCATCCCGGCCGACCTGACCAATGCCGTTATGGTTGCCGGCGGCTGGTGGCACAGTCTGGCCTTGAAAGCCGACGGTACGCTGGAAGGCTGGGGTGATGACTCCCAGGGACAAACGAGTTTTTTCCCGGCCGGCGCCAACAATTACGTGGCGATCGCCTGTGGATGGTATCACAGTCTGGCACTCAAAACGGATGGCACGGTGGCAGCGGCAGGGTTTGCTCTCGGCAATCTTTACGGGCAGACGGATGTTCCGAACAGTCTCGGCAATGTGGTGGCCGTCGCCTGTGGCTTTGACCATTCCCTGGCCCTGAGATCCGACGGTACAGTCGCTGCCTGGGGTGGAACGGGCTCTGCCAATTATGGGCAGGGCACAGTGCCGAATGGTTTATCCAACGTGGTGGCGATTGCCGGCGGCGGCTGGCATAACCTGGTACTTAAATCGGACGGTACCCTGTTTGCCTGGGGACGGGATGACAGCGGTCAGACCAATATTCCCGCAGGATTGAGCAATGTAGTCGCCATCGCGGCGGGCGCCGCCCACAACCTGGTTCTTGAAGCCAATGGCAACGTGGTGGCTTGGGGACTGAACACCTACGGCGAAACCAATGTACCTGCCGGATTGAGCAATGCCGTGGCCATCGCGGCTGGCGGCTGGCATTGCCTTGCGTTAAAGAGCGATGGAACGGTGAAGGCGTGGGGCGCCGGAACCGGAACCAATAGTTTTATAGACTGTGGACAAAACCTTGCGCCGACCAATTTGGTCAACGTGGTGCAGATCGGCGCAGGAAAGGTGCACAGCCTGGCGGTGCTGGGAAGCGGCCCGCCGGTGACACGGGCTATGCCGGTCCAGCCCAATCGTGGTGCGTTCGGTTTCAGCATGTCATTGCCGACGCAGAACGGCAGGGTTTATCAGTTACAATACAAAAATTCCCTCACGGACAGCCTCTGGCAATCTCTGCCTTTGCGCGCCGGCACTGGCGGTTTGCAGCAATTCACCGACCCCTCGATTGTCTCTCAGCGATTTTACCGGGTTCTGCGTTGGTGAATCCCGTCGCCTGTCGTTTGTAACCGAGTTGTAACCGTCGTGCCACGCATTTGCCGCATTAAACCGGCAGCATTCCGGCCGCATGCGAATAACCAAAGCAAGGTCCCGGGTGCTTGGGCTATCAGGGATCATCACGATGGCGATCGTGAGCACGGCGACCTGGGGACAGTGCTCCGATTCCACCAACACCGCCGACCCCTTGCTGGATTTGTTCATCAAAAAAGGCTTTGTCACGCAACAGGAGGCAGAACAGGTTGAGGCCGAGGCAGAATCCAACCGGACCAATCAGTTCGCTCATGTTGCTCCTCCACCGTCCCGATGGAAGATCACCAAGGGCATCCAAAAGGTGGAGTTGTTCGGCGACATTCGCCTGCGTTATGAGGACCGTTATGCCGCCGACCCCGCTGGCAATAGTATTGATCTGCAACGGTTTCGTTATTCGGTAAGGATTGGATTGCGCGGCGAAGCGTTCGACAACTTTTACTACGGGGTAAGGCTGGAAACCGGCGCTAATCCGCGTTCATCCTTCGTCACCCTGGGCACGTCCGCCAGCAGTGGTGTCTACCAGGGGCCATTCGGCAAATCGAATGCCGGCATTAATATTGGCCAGGCTTATCTGGGCTGGCGACCCTGGGACTGGGTGGACGTGACCGTGGGCAAGATGCCCAATCCCCTCTATACCACGCCCATGGTCTGGAGCGGCAACATCAACCCTGAAGGCGCCGCAGAACGTTTCAAGTATGACGTCGGCCCGGCTGAATTTTTTGCCACGTTCGGACAATTTCTCTATGCGGACCTCAATCCCAATTCCGCTTCTCCGGGATTAGGCATTAACTCGGGACTCGGACAAAATACCGACAATATTTTCATGTTCGCCTGGCAGGCCGGGTTTGACTATCACGTCACCACCAATACTTTGGCCAAGATTGCAGCCACGGTGTACAATTACACCGGGCTCCAGCAGAGTTCCGTCAACACGGTCGGTGCTTTGTCACCCTACTTCGGCGACCCTTATATCGGTGAAGGTTCTTCCTATTTGGGCGGCGGCTTGAACAATGGCAACCCTCCGAACCCGGCCGTCGGCAGCAGCGGCTACAGCCCCGGCCAGCAGTTTAACAGTTTGCCGGGTAATGCCAGCACGAGTTACCCGTTGAATCAAGTCGGCCTCAATAACCTGCTGGTGCTGGAGATCCCCTTTGAATTCGATTTCAAAATCAGCCAGTTGGATGCACAAGTGTTCGGCGATGCGGCCTACAACCTGGATGGTGAACAACGCGCCGAAGCTGCCGCCGCCGGCTATCAGACGGTTTTGAACGCCCAAATCAATCCTCCGTCCGTTCCCCATGCCTTCCCGGCCCAAACGCAGGATGTCAAAGCCTATCAAGTCGGCTTTGATTTGGCGAGCCAGGGCGGCCGGGGCCTGGTTTATGGCGCGACTTCGAAAAAGAATGCGTGGGAGATCCGGACCTACTGGCAGCACATTGAACAATATGCGCTGGATCCAAATTTGTTGGACACGGATTTCTTTGAAGGCCAGGAAAACCTCCAGGGCGTGTACGCGGCCCTGGCCTATGGTTTCACCGACAATTTCATCGGCACCTTCCGTTACGGTCATGCCGGCCGAATTAACGACCTGCTGGGCACCGGGGGCAGCGGCCAGGACATCCCTCAAATCAATCCCATCGATAATTATAACATCTATCAAGTGGATCTGACCTTCAGGTTTTGAATCAGTCAAACAACCGGGTCCTCAAACCTGAGAAATTATCTTCCTTGCTTTCTGCGTCAGTACAACCACCGTCGGCAATTCCTTGAAGGCCTTGCTTCAGGTCAAACGCGAAGTATTAATTCAAATATGAACGAACTCAACGTGGTGAACTGAATCAAATTGACCTGGAAAACCGCCACAAAGATTGCCAAACGGCGGATGACGGTTAAGTATTGGCCATCAGCATACCATCGGACGGGTCTGCACCATGAGCAACAGGCAACGACGTGGCTTTCAGTCACAAGCCAGGGATAAGATGGCGATCCACTGGCGTGGCCGATCGTATTCAATCGGAGAAGCCTGCGTACTGGCTTTCCAGGAGCAAAGCATTGGAAACTTGCAGGCGGCCGCAGATATTTACGAACTCGTTCTCGCCCGGGCTCCTGAGAGTGCCGAAGTTCATAACAACCGGGGCGCGCTGTTGCAACAAATGCATCGGTATGATGAGGCGCTAGCCTGTTATGCCCAGGCCATAAAGCTCAAGCCCGGCTACGCCAACGCCCACTACAACGAGGGTACCGTGCTGAAAAGAATGAACCGGTACGGCGATGCCCTCGCCAGCTTTGACAAAGCCCTGGCGCTGAAACCTGACCATGCCGAAGCCTGCAATAACTCCGGCCTTATCTTTGTAACCCTCGGTAACATGCCGGAGGCGGAGAAGATGTTTCTCAAGGCGAGTGCGCTCAAACCGGATTTCCCGGACCCCTTGTTCAATCTGGTTAATATTCGCAAATATCAGGACCTGGAAAGCGCGGAGGCAGGAAACATCCGTCGATTGCTGGAAATGCCTGGCACTCCCACGAACGCCAAAGAAATTCTTAATTTCGCCCTGGGGAAAATCTATGAGGATTGCGGTCGTTACGATGAAGCATTCGAATGTTTCCAGCAGGCAAACCAGATCCG
Organism: Verrucomicrobiia bacterium; assembly: GCA_041482195.1. GTDB lineage: Bacteria > Verrucomicrobiota > Verrucomicrobiia > Limisphaerales > UBA11358 > UBA11358. The sequence continues at coordinate 6,971 of JBGPDH010000013.1, read as the reverse complement.
CAACGCGAGTGTCGCTTACCAGCCTGAAGCCGTCGTCAGAATGACCGATGCCATCATGGACGTCTTTAACCGGGATTTTCTGGCGCAGCCGTTCGCGCCGGTATCGATCAACCGGTCACCTTTATTTATCGTCGGCATGCCCCGATCGGGTACGACGCTTTTGGCGAATATTTTGTCCCATCATCATGCCATCGGCACGGCCGGTGAGCTGCCGGCCATCATCGAATTTGCACCTGACTTCGTGGAGTTGGCAAAAAAGGGATTTCCCTATCCACAGGCGGTAAAACATCTCACCCCAGCCGCCGTGACCCGTCTGGCAAATAATTATGAGCAGCGTTTGACACGCGATACCGGTTCAGATGCTCCTGTTTACATGATTGACAAGAATCCGCTCAATTTCCGGCACCTGGGCTTCATCTCGCTGTTGTTTCCGCAATCGCGGATTATCCATTGCACGCGCCATCCCCTGGATACGGGGCTTTCCAATTATTTCGTACGGTTTCCGCTGAACCTGGATTATTCGTTTGATCTGCGAAACATCGGTCATTTTTACCGGGAATACGCCAGACTCATGGAGCACTGGCGAAACGTTCTACCCCTGAAGATGATCGAAATCAGCTATGAAGAAATGGTCCTGAACCTGGAGCCAACGGCGCGCCGGGCGCTGGGGTTTCTGGGATTGGAATGGGACGAACGCTGTCTTTCTCCCCATACCAACCCGTGTGCCGTGGAAACGGCCAGCCAGTGGCAGGTGCGGCAGCCAGTCTACCGCCACGCCCTGGAACGCTGGCGGCATTACGAAAAGCATCTTACCCCCCTGAAGGAAGCCCTGCTGCTGAATGAACAAATGCCGGTCGGGTAAATGGCCGACACTTTTTTCAGCAACACCGTCGGGAGCCGTTGCAACGAATAAATCGCGAAGCCCTCTGTGTTCCGGTCTTCGTAACGGACTCGCTCTCGAATTCGTTTGATAATTTGGAAATCTGTGGAACGGTTCTGGTAACCCGGTGAAATGAGAATGTCCTTTTGTCGAGGTATTTCTTCTGGCAGCGTTACATCGATGCAAAATCACCCGTCTCTTGGTTGCACCAAAGCCATTCAAATTGGCGAGTTCTCGATTCGCCTGGTCATGGTGGTCTTCGGGCTTTTGGCCGGCACCGCCGCGGCGCAAACAAATATTTTCAACGAAGATTTCGACGGCGGCTACACCGGCGGTTTTAGTCTGTCGCACTATTCGGGCGGCAGTCCAACCGGCACCACAAATTTGGTGCTGGCCAGTGGCGGCAACCCGAACGGCTGCTGGCAGGAGACGATGACCACGACCACCAGCGGGGACTATTACGCCGGTCAGGTTCAACTGACGACGGTCACGGGGAACACCGATACCAACCCGGGAAACTACACGCTGTCGTTCGACGCCAAAGGCAGCCGGGCGGCCAACATTCAACTGGGCATCCAGACCTGGCCGGGCGCACATTTTAGCGGGTCGGGGCCGGCCATTAACGCCGTGGTCAACAACCAGCTTGCCGCCACCAACACCTGGCAGACGTTCAACATCAACCTGAGCAGCGTGACCACGGCCAGCGCCGCTGCCGCCACCTGGCAATTGAACTTCGAAATGGTCGCGAGTCAGTGGGGTGGCGCGGGGCTCACTGATACGTTGACGGTTGACAACATCGTGCTAAAGCACTTGGTTAATTCACCCCAGATCACCTCCTCAGCAAATCCCGCGGCCTACAATGCCGGGGTGACCTTCACGGCCACGGTTATCACCAACGGGGTCGTGGCTGGCAACGCCACGGGCACCGTGGTGTTGTCCTTCGGTGGCTACGCGTTCAGCACCAACCCAGTGAGCAGCGGAAGCGCCGTGAGCGCCACAGTTACTAATCTGCCAGTGGGCTCGGACCTGATCACGGCGGTCTATTCGGGGGGAAATTACCCGGCGGGAACCAACACGTTCACGCAGATGGTCAATCCGCCAACGGGACCGGGCATGGCACAGGCCAACCTTCCCATCTACACGGACAATCTGGTGAACGGCTTTCAGAACTGGAGCTGGGCAACGGTTAATCTGCAGAATTATTTGCCGGCACATTCGGGTAGTTATTCCATTGCGGTCAATGACGGGGGCTATCAATCGCTGGCTTTTGTCCGGCCGGAGTTCAATGACAGTCCTTACACCAGCTTGAGCTTCTGGGTGAACGGTGGCAGCACGGGTGGCCAGTTACTGCAAGTATGGGGGTTGCTGGACTATACCAACCAGGTGGCGTATCCCATCGCCTCTGCCTTGCCCCCCAACAACACCTGGCAGCAGGTGAACATTCCGCTGACCTCACTCGGTGTGGCCAACAAACCCAACCTGACCGGATTCTGGATTCAGGGGCGAACCGGCGGCAGCCAGCCCACGTTTTATGTGGATGACGTGCAACTTCTGGCCACACCTCCGCCAGCCGTGGTCCATCTTAAGGCAGATGCCGGACAGCCGTTGCAAACCGTGGACGCTCGACAGTTTGGGATCAATACCGCGACGTGGGACGGCAGCCTGGGCAATTCACAAACCTTGCCGCTGCTCCAACAGATTGGCTGTATGACATTGCGCTGGCCGGGCGGTTCGACATCGGACACTTATCACTGGGCGAGCGATCCGTCCGGCAACGCCACTTTCCAGGCCCTCGCTACCAATCTCGGCGCACAAGTGTTCACCACCGTCAATTACGGAACGGGCACGCCCGCCGAAGCGGTCGCCTGGGTGCTCTCGGCCAACATGACCAACAACTGCGCTTTTAAGTATTGGGAACTTGGCAACGAATGTTACGGTTCCTGGGAAACCGATACTCACCTCATTCCCCACGATCCCTACACTTATGCGACCAACGCTGCGGTCTGCATCCAGCAAATGAAAGCAGCATATCCAACCGTGCCTATCAAGGTGGGCATCGTGGTCGTGCCGGGCGAGGGCAGCTACTCCAACAACGCTACACACTTCGCAATCAATCCGCGCACCGGGACCACGAATTACGGATGGACGCCTGTCGTGTTGTCCGTGCTGCATAACCTCGGGGTCACACCCGATTTTGCCATCTACCATTCTTACGCACAATACACCCCCTCTGGCCAGGGTTATTACGTGGGTTCGCCCGACAGTGATCCTTTGTTATTGCAGGTCGCTGGCAACCCTTCACCCTTGAACTGGAGTGACTGGGCCAGCGCGGCTGCCAGCTTGCGGCAGCAAATCTCCGATTATCTGGGCCCTACCGGCAGTAACGTGGAGCTCTGCGTCACCGAAAACAACAGTGACGCCGGTGCCATGGGCCGACAGTCCACCAGCCTGGTCAACGCCCTCTTCCTGGCCGACAGCACCTGCCAGCTTATGGAAACCGGGTTCCGCACCTACATTTGGTGGGATTTACGTAATAATAGCGGTGAAACCGATGGTAATTTTGACCCGACGATCTACGGTTGGCGGTCGTATGGAGATTATGGGATCCTGACCGGATCCAACGCGCCGTACCCGACTTTTTATGCGGAGAAACTGCTGCAATCGTTTGCCCGGCCGGGCGACACCGTGCTCGCCGCCTCGAGCGACAACCTGTTGCTCTCGGCCTACGCCGTCCGTCGCACCAACGGTGCGCTCACGATGCTCGTCATCAACAAAAACATGGTCACGAATCAGGTGGGGCAGATCACGCTTACGAATTTTGTGCCTTGGTCAACAGCCACGATTCGGTCCTACGGCATTCCACAGGATCAGGCAACGGAAAGTGGCGGGCCAGCTACAGCCCAGGACATTTCGACGAATGCCTATCCTTCCGCGGCAGTGAATTTCAATTACACCTTCCCTCCGCTGTCGTTAACACTCTTCACCTTTGCGCCAAGCCCGGCCGTGCTTTCGGTACAGGCAGTCCAGCCGGGTCAAGTGCAACTGCTGTTGCAGGGACAGCCCGGCACGGCTTACGTCGTCCAAAGTTCGTCCGATTTGTCTAGTTGGACCTCGGTAGCCACTTACCCGCTTACCGCCAGCAGCATGAGCATTTCCGTGCCCGTGCCGCCAGGTGCCTCCGAGCAATTCTTCCGGGCGGTTTGGCAACCTTAGGAAAAGCCTGTCACAGGGCAGGACCTCTCACTCTATGTGGAGTGCAGGGCATTTTTTTGACGATGGCTGGTGCTTTCGCAGGCACTATAAATAAATGGCGCGTCCGGCAGGACTTGAACCTGCAACCTTCTGATCCGAAGTCAGAAGCTCTATCCAATTGAGCTACGGACGCTCAACCCCCAGTCTGCCCGTTTTCCGCCGGCGATAAAGCGGATTCGCGTGCCGGTTGACTTGCCGCACCAGTCCCGCTAGCGTGCGAATCGTCATGGCGAACCAGCCGTTCTCGCGTCTGGCCAAAATCCTGTCCGACATCCGCGCCGGCACAGTGGGGAACTGGCATCGCGCCGAAAGTGAATTCAGCCGGCTGGAACGGTTTACACATTTCTGTGTCCTCCTGTGGACCAGTTTTGTGCGTAACCGCTGCCCGGTCCGCGCCGCAGCACTCTCCTACACCGCTTTGCTGGCGCTGATCCCCTTGTTGGCCGTGGCGATCAGTGTCACCAGCAGCCTCCTCAAGAGCGAGGGTGAGCAAAAAATTTACGAAGCCATAGACAGGTTCGTATCCGATGTCATGCCACCGGCCAGGCTCGATACCAGTAGCTCCGGCGCCGCACTGACCATCGGCCCAGGCCTGTCCATCGCGCTGGTACAAACCAATTCTCAAGCTGTCGTGACAACGACCAACTCTCCTGCTATCACGACGAACGGAATTCCGGCGACTGCCGGCGGCAATCCCCGCATCGTGACCGCTCAAAAAGAGGCAGCGAAATATATTCACGATTTTGTACAGAACACGCGCAGCGGCACGCTGGGCGTGACCGGCATGATAGTGCTGGTGTTTATCGCCATCCAGATGCTGACCAGCATCGAGTCGACCTTCAATGACATCTGGGGTGTGACGCAGGGGCGCAATTGGGTCTGGCGAACCGTGCTTTACTGGGCGACCATTACCCTCGGTCCGCTGCTCCTGGTTGCCGCGCTGGGACTGGCGGGTGGACCCCATTGGCTGGCTGCCAAAAAAATCGTCAACGACATGCCACTCGTCGGCAGCTTTGTTTTTGACCTGTTGCCGCTCATCGTCCTGTGGCTGGCGTTCACCCTGGTGTATTTGCTGGTGCCCAACACCAAAGTCCGTTTCAGCGCCGCACTGGTCGGCGGCATCGTCGGCGGCTCACTCTGGCACCTGAATAATATTTTCGGCTTTCTCTACGTCTCGCGCGTCGTCACCAACAGCAAAATTTACGGCAGCCTCGGCCTGATACCGGTGTTCATGGCTGGCCTATACCTTTCCTGGCTGATTCTGCTGTTTGGCGCGCAGGTCGCCTACGCCTTCCAAAACCGCCGGGCGTATTTGCAAGACAAACTGGTCGAGAATGTGAACCAACGTGGACGGGAATTCATCGCCTTGCGATTGATGACGTGCATCGGCCAACGTTTCCAACGCGGGCAACCGCCCGTCACGCTCCAGGAAATTTCGCTTGAGCTAGACATCCCCAGCCGTCTGACGCAGCAGGTTCTTCAGACCCTCCTTGCGGCGCGCCTGGTCAGCGAGATTGCCGGCACCGAGTCCTCGTACACCCCCGCCCGGCCGCTGGAGAACATCACTGCTTTTCACATTCTGCACGCCATGCGCGCGGGCGGCGGACAGGAATTGTCGGCGCGTGATGGCCCTGTACGCGCCGAAGTTTACGGCGAATTCGCGCGCATTGAGGAAGCCGAGCGTCAGGCCGCTTCGTCGGTGACCATGCTCACGCTGGTGAATCGGCTTCCCGCGCGGCCAGAAATTGCTGCACCCGGCAAATCGAAGGCGTAATTCTCCACTCCTCGCCCGAAGTGCAAAACACTGAAGTTCCAGCCAGTGTGTCTATATCTGAAGGAGCCATCATTATTGATAGCTTTACGCCCACAATTGCCGGTCCAGTGAGCGATATTGGATCGCTTCGGAAACATGGTCACTGAGAATTTTTCCCGACCCGGCGAGATCTGCGATGGTCCGTGCCACTTTCAAAATCCGGTCGTAGGCCCGGGCGCTCAGGTTCAAATCGGCCATTGCGTTCTTGAGCAATTCCTTCGTGGCCTCGTCGAGCTCGCAGAATTGTTTCAATTCTCGCGTGCCGAGCCGCGCGTTGCAGGTGATTTTGGGCTTGTGCCGGAGGCGGTCGTGTTGCCGGAGCCGGGCGGCCACGACCCGCTCACGGATTCGCACCGAAGCTTCACCATTGTGGTCCCCGGCAATCTCCCGGAATTTCACCGGCGGTACTTCAACGTGCAAATCAATGCGGTCGAGCAACGGTCCGGAAATGCGGCCGAGATAATTTTGGATTTCCCTCGGTGAACAGCGTGATTCACCGGGCATTTTGCCGTCCGGCGTGCGCGATGTTGCCTTTTTCCGACCGCGTTGTAACCGTGGCCCGCAAAGACGTTGCGCCTGTATGGACTCGCAGTTTTCCAATCGCTAAAGAGCCTACGACCCTTGGCGAACACCTGAAGAAGAAACGATTCTTAGCTGGCATCCGACAATCGGAAGCTGCTCTTAAATTGGGGGTTAGCAACGTAACCCTTAGCCTTTGGGAAACAGACCGCGTGTATCCGGCCTGGGCTTTCCAGCCCCGATTGACCACCTATCTAGGCTATGACCCATTCAACGACCCGACGCTCGGACGCCCCAAAGGCAACGAAACGTCGTGCGTTGCCATTTTATCACAAGATGCCCCTGTCGCCCTTGGTCAAAAGATCAAGCAATACCGGCTAAAATTGCGGAAAACGCGGAAGCAAATGGCGTTGGAATTAGGCATTAGCGTCAAAACACTGTGGGGTTGGGAAACAGACCATCGGAAACCGGCTATTCCTTTAGTAGCCAGTTGTCCTCCGGCACTGT
>JBGPDH010000012.1:0-25533 GCA_041482195.1 Verrucomicrobiia bacterium | reverse complement strand
GACAAACCCGCCGCCGCCGATGACGACGTTCTGCCAGGAATAAGGTTCGGTCGGCGGCGGTTGCGCTTCAACTGTCGTCAGACAGCACAACAACAGGGTGGCGATCGTCCCCGCCATCAATTGATTTTCAATGCGCATTCGAAGTTCTTTCATTAAATTATTGAGCGCTTTCGGCCCCGGTAATTTTCCAGGTCGCTTTCCCCGCCAGGGGGTCGTTTTTCAATTTAAAGACATTGCCTGTTCTCGTGAGGGACAGTTCATGCAATTCATTATCTGAGGGCAGACAGACCAGACCTTTGGCTGTTTTCAGATCTTTGGCAAACACCATGAGTTGAAGTTTCGACCAATCCATTTGCAGGGTGGATTGGGCCAGGGCAATTTTCGGTATGGCCGTGCCATTCCGCACGAGCATGACGACGGGAAGTTGCCCGGCCTCGATATGATGCCAGCCGCTGTCGTAGGATTTGCCGCCCTGGTAATCAATCCAGGTTCCCGGTGGCAAATAAACATCGCGTCCGGTCGCGTTCTCATGCAGCAGTGGCGCCACCAGGATGCTGGAGCCGAATAGATATTCATCGTCCACCAGCCAGGAGCCGGGGTCATCCGGATATTCGATGAACAAGGCCCGGACCATGGGCAGGCCGTGTTCCGAGCAATCTTTCGCCTGCGCGTAAACATAAGGCATCAACTCATATTTGAGAGCATCGATCTGCCGGAATTCATCCATGAACGCCTGGCCATAGTTCCACGGTTCCTTGGGTGCGATGCCGTGGCACCGGCTGTGCGAACTCAACATGCCGAACGCCAGCCAGCGGGCGAACAGGTTCTTGTCCATGTTTTCCACGGAGTTCGCCGTAAACCCGCCGACGTCATGGCTCCAGAAAGAAAATCCGGAAAGACCGAACGAGAGGCCGCCGCGCAATTCAGCCGCCATGCCGTCATCGGTGCTTTCGGCGTCGCCGCCCCAATGGACCGGATAACGCTGGCTGCCCGCCCAGGCGCTGCGCGCCCAGATGATGTGCGCGCCGGTCGTTTTGAGGGTGATGTCCGCCACCGCCTTGTTGTAACGCAACGGATAGAGGTTGTGCTCGTAAAACCCGGTCCGGCGATCAGCATAAAGGCCGTCCTCGGGCGCGGCTTCACCGAAATCGACCTTGATGGCGCCGACGCCCATCTGCAGGAGATTGCCCAGCTTTCCCTGGTACCATTCGACGGTTTGGGGATTGGAGAAATCCAGCACGGCGTCTTCGTAAGGCAGGTTGCCCTTGGCATCGCGGACAACGAGATTTTTTTCCAACAATTCCGGAAATAATTTGTTGTTGGGGACAAAATACGGCAGTTGCCAGAGTGAGATGTGAAATCCTTCCTGTTTCAGATCATCAATCATTTTCTGCGGATCATGGAAGCGCGAGGTGGAAAACTGGTAATCGCAGCGCCAGTCGGTTTCGAACCAGCCGGTGTCGAGATGCAGCACGTCGCAGGGAATTTTATTCTCACGCAGTTTCGCGGCGATATCACGGACCTGGGTTTCGGCGTTATAGGTGCAACGGCTCATCCACAGGCCGAACGACCAGAGCGGTGGCATGGGCGATTTGCCGGTCAACCGGGTGTATTCATCCAGGATTTCCTTCGGTGACCCCAAAAAAACAAACAGGTCGAGTTCGTCATCGCCGATCATCAGGGAATTCACGCCGCTGAAATCGTGTCCGAAATCGCAGGTGATCGGCGTGCTGGTATGCAGGAACATGCCGTAGCCGCGGCTGCTCATGAAAAAGGGGATGGGTTTGTACATGCCTTGATTCTGTATACCGTTGGCGTCATCTGCCCACAGGACGACTTTTTGGCCGCGTTTGTTCAAGCCCGTGAACGATTCGCCGCAGCCGAAGATCTTTTCACCGGGCGAGAGCGTAAACGCCGCGTCCACGCTACGTGAATAATCCGCTGCCCGCCGCACAAAGGAAAACGGCATGATCGGTGTGAAGGTGGTGGTGTTGTCCGAGGCGCAGTCGGTTTCCGTAAGCAGCCCGCCCTGGGCGTCGCGGAGTTCAATGCGCCAGGGATTTTCCCGGAGGATGATGGACCCGAACTGACTGGCATAACGATAACCGCCTTCGATTTTTTCGTATTGCCAGGAATGGTCCTGGGACACGGGCCCGGCCAGCATCAATTCCGGTTGCGGTGGGGCGACCTCCGGCCCGGTCTGAACGCGAATGCGCAACGTCCGTGGCGAGACGAATTCGATGGCAAAGGGCAGGGTGGGGTTGGCCGCGTATTCATTTTCGGGAAATTCATTTGGTGTCACCGGTTTGACAACCGCCAGCATGTTGTCGAAAGCCTGTCGGGTGAAATATTGGGAACGTTGGTAGGTAATGGTTCCCTTGCCCGTGGCCGGATCAAAACCAGCCAGTTTGTCAGCCAGATAGTAAAGATTGGCAAAGTTGTGGAAATCGCCGCTGACATCGACCGGATCGTTGAGCAAGCGTGGCGGGTTGGCCGCAGTGGATTCGAGAGGTTGACTGATTCCAAAACCGGCACCAAGGCAGGCAAGCAACGGGAGGAAGTATTGTTTACTTTTCATGAATTAGGGACTTCGATTTCACAATTGTGATGTCGGGTCTGTCAGCGCGGCGCGGAACGGACCTGAACGATGGCCACGCGACACCGCCTTACAGGGCAAACCCAGTGGATACTTGTGCGTCACAATTTCGAAATATTGCTGATTTTTCATTAATTCTGCTTCTTTCGCCGGGACCTGTCTTGTCATCAAAATCAACGAGTCGAAAACCCTTAGATTTTGCGGTAATCTCGCCTTGGATGGCCGTTTCAAACCCGTTTTTGCGCTTTTACACGGATAAATTGTCCTTGCACGTCATCCGGCGCGGCAGACAACATTTGCTCATGCCGTCCCGGAATGCTTTCGTCTGTACCCCTGCTTTTGTCATTCTGGCGGTCGTTTGGTTATTGGCCGGCATAAATTTTTCCACGCCCGTTTCCGCCGCGCCCAACTATTTTGTCCGCGCCTGGCAGGCAGAACAGGGTTTGCCGCAAAACAAGGTTACCGCCGTGGTGCAGAGCCAGGACGGATATTTATGGGTGGGCACCTACAGCGGTCTCGCGCGGTTTGACGGAGTGCGCTTCGAGGTTTTTGATGAAAACAACACGCCGGCCCTGCACAGCAGTCGGGTTACCAGTCTGTTTGAAGCGGCGGACGGCGTGCTTTGGATTGGATTTGAAGGCGGTCAGGTCTGCCAATACCAGAACGGACAGTTCAAAGCGGTGGAATTTCGTCCGGCCTGGAACGGCGGCAAGATTTACGACATTGCGTCCGATGCATCGGCTGACGTTTGGTTATTGAACGAATCGGGCCAGTTGGCACGAGCACGGGACGGACGGGTCGTGGTTCCCGAAGCCGGTCCGGTGGCCAAGCTGGTGGATATGACCCGATCCGAAGCGGGAACGATTTGGATTGCGCGTGAGGGCCGGGTTTCCGTGCTGGAGCGGGCCCGGATACAGCCACTGCAATTCGAAGCGGACACCAATGTTGCTTACCCTTACATTCAGGGGATTGGCGCCAGCCGCGACGGCGGACTTTGGATTGCCAGTGACGGGCGCATCCGGAAGTGGCGGAATGGTAAATGGGTGGAAGACCTCGGGGACGCTCCTTGGGGTGGTATTCCGGTCACCCGGTTGGTGGAAACCCGGAGCGGAGTTTTGGCGGCGGGTACGGCCGAGAGTGGTCTTTACCTGGTCTTTCCGGGTCTAAACCAAAAACCGTTGCACTTTGACCATACCAGCGGCTTTCCTTCCGACTGGGTGATTTCCCTTTGCGAAGATCGGGAAGGAAATCTTTGGGCAGGTACGGGCGGCGGGGGGTTGGTCATGCTGCGTCCGAGCAACATTGAAACGGTCTCGCCGCCGGATCAATGGCAGGGCCGGGCGGTATTGTCGGTTTGTCCCGGTCAGGATGGCGCGTTATGGGTCGGAACCGAAGGCGCCGGTTTGTATCGCTATCAAAATGATGCCTGGACCAATTTTCAGGGGGACCAGGGAATTCGCAACAACTACGTCTGGTCGTTGGCCGAGGACCCACAGGGACGCTTATGGGCAGGGACATGGGGCTGAGGTCTGTTTGTGCAGAGCGGGGATCGTTTCGAATACGCGCCGGGCATGACTAATGTTAACATGCCGATGCCCGCTCTCTTGACGGCCCGCGACGGCGGTCTGTGGATTGGTACCGCTGTGGGATTGCTGAGGTATCAGGCGGAACAGCAAACCTGGTTTAAGGAAAGCAACGGGGAAGCGTTGCGCGATGTGCGTACGATCGCGGAAGACAAGCGGGGTACCGTCTGGTTCGGTACGGCGGGAGACGGCCTGGCCTGTTTAAAAGATCATCGCATCTGGCGGTTCCGGACGCAGGACGGACTTTCCAGTGATTTCATTGAATGCCTTCATTTCGACCGGGCGGGTGCGTTGTGGATCGGGACCTTTGGCGGCGGATTGGTTCGGATCAAAGACGGCCGTTTTGCCGTGATCAACCGCAACCAAGGGTTGCCCAACAACGTCATCGGTGACATCGAAGAAGATGACCATGGTTTCGGTTGGATGAGTTCGCACAACGGCATCATCCGGGTCAGTGAGGTGGAACTGAACCGCTGTGCCGACGGAAGGACCAATGAGATACATTGCCAGACGTACGGTATCCACGACGGGATGCCGACCATCGAATGTTCAGAAGGGTTACAACCGGCGGGATGCAAAACACCGGATGGCCGTCTCTGGTTCCCCACCAGCAAGGGGCTGGTGGTGGTGAACCCGCTGGAAGTGAAGATCAATCCCTTACCGCCGCCGGTCCAGATCGAAGCCATGCGCGTGGATGATCACCCGGTCACCCATGGAATGGATGGCGGACCGGTCAAGGTATCCCCCGGGCGGCACCGGTTTGAGTTTCAGTACACGGGTTTGAGCTTTGTGGACCCGGAGAAAGTGCAGTTCAAATGCCGTCTGCATGGGTTTGAAACCGACTGGGTCGATGTCGGCGCCGAGCGCACGGCCAATTACAATTACATCCCGCCGGGTGATTATGCCTTTCAGGTCATCGCCTGCAACAACGACGGCGTCTGGAACGAGACCGGGGCCAGCATCGCCTTCAGCGTGTTGCCGTACTTCTGGCAGACGTTATGGTTTTGGGTCCTGGCCTGGATCCTGATGATTGTTGCCAGCGGCGGCCTGGTGTGGTTTGAGACGCGACGCCGGATGCGACAGAAGCTTGAACGCCTCGAATGGCAACGGGCGGTGGAACACGAGCGGGCACGCATCGCCCATGATATTCACGACGACCTGGGCGCCCATCTGACGCGCATCAGCATGTTGAGCGAGTCAGCCCGGGCCGAACTGGAAAACCCGGAACGGGCCGCTGCCGGCCTGAACCAGATTTACGACACGGCCCGTGACCTGACCCGGGCCATGGATGAAATCGTCTGGGCCGTGAATCCCCGGTACGACACTTTGGAAGGCCTGGCGGGTTATCTGGAAAAATTTGCGCAGGATTTGCTGGCGGCGGCGGAGATTCGCTGTCGGCTGGACCTGCCGATGGAATTTCCGACCTGGCGGTTGACGGCGGATGTGCGACACAATTTATTTCTCGCCTTCAAAGAAGCCATGCATAACGTCGTCAAACATTCCTCTGCCTCGGAAACATCCATCCGGCTGGCCGTCGGGGCCACCTCGTTTGAACTGGTCGTTGAGGATAACGGCCGTGGTTTTACAGCCGGGGGCGGGGGAAAAACCGCCTCGGAAGATTCTGATCGCCTGTTACCAGGAAACGGTCTGGAAAACATGGCGCGTCGACTGGCGGAAATTCGTGGACAGTGCCAAATCCAATCGGTGGCGGGGCAGGGGACCAAGGTCATCTTCACGGTACCGATCAAAGATTTTGCGGCGTAGGAGGCTGTCAATTGAAAGGTTGCAGCGCGGATGTCGTGATTATTGATGACATTCATAAGATTGGAATTCATGTATAAATGTACGATGTCATCACAACGAAACCACGGCCTCTTGGTCTTCTTCGGTAAGAAATGGAGGCTTGGTTTGCACGTGGCCGGGATTGTTATCCTGGTGGCAATTTCAGTTGGGTCGGCTTTGGCTGCCAATGTCACCGTCAACGTCGCCAGCAACCTGTTTCCGGTGGCGAGTACCGCCTATGGAATACATACGTCCGTGTATGACAACCAGAACGGAAACGCTAATCTGCCCTCGCGCCTCATCGAATCGGGGGTGAACACCCTGCGTTATTCCGGCGGCGGATATGCCGATGTCTTTCACTGGTCAGTCAACAAATTAAGTCCGTGGCAGGATGGGAGCTACGGCTATCAGGGCCCAAACACCGACTTCGGACACTTTGTGGGACTGCTCGACAGCGCCCATGCCCAGGCAGTCATTACCGTCAATTTCGGTTCCGGACAGTTGTGGAATCCCGGTCACACGCAACTGGTGGCCCCTTCGACCAATGCCGAACCGCCGGAAGCCGCCGCCTGGGTCGCCTACGCGAACGGCGATGCATCACTTTATGGTACCCCGAATGACATAACCCTCGGCATCGACTCTCAGGGCAACAACTGGAGGACGGTCGGATTCTGGGCCAAATTGCGATCTTCATCACAATCTGTCTATCAGTCGTGGGCCACTGCCGACGGTGTTTATGACGCGACTTTCAATTTCCTCGCCATCAATCACCCCAACCCGGCCGGCATCAAATATTGGGAAATCGGCAACGAAACCTTTGGTACTGGTTATTATTCCGGCAACGGTAGTGGAAACGGTTATTCAGTGAATTATGCAGTTCCTTATCCGTACACCAGCCATACCCGTTTGGGCAACCCGGCCCTGTCACCTGCCAACTACGGTCAACAGGTCAAAGCGTTCTCATTGGCGATGAAAGCAGTTGATCCGACCATCAAAATCGGTGCCGTGGTCTCCACGCCGCTGGGCGACTATAGTTGGGACGTGTACGGCGGCCAGCACTGGACGCCACAAGTGTTGGCGCAGTGCGCCACTAATATTGATTTCATCATCGCCCATTGGTACTATTATAACGGCAACAACGACAACGGCAGCAGCCTGTTACCATCGGTCGCGGCGAATATTCCCTCGATGATCAACGGGACCGGGTCGCATACCGGCACCAGCTCGGGCTTGAAGGATTGGATCAACCAATACCGGCCGAACGATCCCACCAACGTTTCGATTTTTATCACTGAATTCGGTTATACGGGCAGCGTGACCAATTCTATCAGCGGCGCGCCGATTATCGGGCCCGTCACCGCGCTTTTCGATGCCGATTGCTACTCCACCTGGATGAGCTATGGCGTTTCCAACATCTGCTTTCTGGAGATGAACAAGACCCCATTTTTGGGCGACTCCGGTTCTTTGACCCGCGGCGAAACGTTTTACGCCATCAAGTTGTTGCATACGATGGCCGTTCCCGGCGACACCTATGTCCAGGCGACCTCGGATACGGGCACGATGCGGGCTCACGCAGCGCTGCAACAGAGCGGTCAGGTGGGATTGATGCTCCTCAACGAAAACCGCACGACGGCGCAGACGGTGAACGTATCAATTTCGAACGCGGCCCTGTCCCCGCTCGGCATCCAGTACCAATTTGGCACAAATAATTTCACCGGGACTGCGGAAATCCCTGCCTCCGCGCCATCTTCTAACTTGGTTTTTGGACTGGGTAATTCGTTCAGTATCACGTTGCCGGCCTACACGATGGCCGTTCTCACCATCCCAATCGTTGGCAATACCCCGACGTCCGTAGTCGGTTTGAGTTCCAGCATCAATCCTTCGACCTATGGCAGCCCCGTGACCTTTACCGCGACTGTCCAGACAAATGGCGTGGCATTGGGGGGAATTGCCGGAGAAAGGGTGACGTTCCTGAATGGGACGGTTCTATTGGGCACAGTCACAGTAAACGCCAGCGGCCAGGCTGTCTTTATCACGAGTGCCACCCAGCTCCCGGCTGGCGCCGACTCCATTACGGCCGTTTATGATGGGGACCTGGTTTACAGTCCCAGCACCAACTCGCCCGCTTTGTCACAGGTGGTCAATCAAGCGACACTGACCGCAGGATTAACGGGAACCGTGAGCAAGAACTACAACGGCACGACAACGGCCATGCTGGCGGCGGGCAACTATACCCTGTCAGGCGTGTTTAGCGGCGATGCCGTGACGGTGAACAATACGACCGGAACTTACGATACCCGGAACCAGGGCACCGGCAAAACAGTGACCGTGACGGGTCTGGCGATTTCAGGATCCTCGGCGGCGAACTATAACCTGGAGAACACCACCGTTGCGGCGGCGGTCGGCACGATCAACAAGACCAACATTACGGTGACGGCGTCGGCCAACACCAGGTTCTATGATGCAACAGTCGGTGCCGTCGCTACGCCCATCGTTACCTTGGGCGGAGTGCAGCCCGGCGACACGGCCAGCTTCGTGGAGAGCTACAGCAATCCAAACGCCGGCACCGGAAAGACCCTCACTCCCTCTGGCACCGTGACCGACGGCAGCAGCGGAAACAACTACAACTACTCGTTCATTGCCAGCGCGAACGGAACAATCAATCCCGCGCCGGTGACGATTGTTTCAGGAATTATGGCTGAGCACAAAGTGTATGACGGTACGACAGAGGCAACGATCAACAGCAATAATGTGATCCTGAGTGGCATGCTGGGCGGGGACGCCAACAACGTTGCATTGTCGACCAATGGATACAAAGCCTCTTTTGCAGCTGCGAATGCCGGGACAAATATTGCGGTGACAGTCAGTAACTTGAGTCTGACTGGTACTGCGGCAGGTAATTACACGGTTGTCCCGCCCACAGGATTAACCGCGGACATTTTGCCATTGGTGGCGCCGGTCTTAAACACGATATCGAGTGGGTCGGGGACCGTGCAAATTGAATTCAGTGGTCAACTTGGCCAAAAATACAGAGTGCTCGCGACGGATGATCTGACATTGCCACTGAATCAGTGGACGGTGACAGCAAGCGGGACGTTCGGATCAGACCCGGTGATTTTCACAGACAGTTCAACTTTCCCTGGTCGGTTTTACCGGATTGTTTCGCCTTGAGATTGTGCGTATGCAGAAATCACGCGAGCCGGAAAACCTCCCGGCGTGATTTATGACCGCACGGGCATGGACTGAACCCACAGTCGTTGTGACATCCGGTCGGTGCCGGGGACGGGCATAACGTAATCTTTACCGTGCCGCCCAAAACTTTTGCGGTGCAGAAGACTGTTACTTGCACGGTTGCAGCACCTGTGTCGTGATTATTGACGACATTCAATACGACGGGCATTGGTGTATCTTTTATATGATGTCATCAATTCAAAACCGCAGCTTCCCAACAGCCCTGAAAAGAGTCGAGCGATGTTTCATCAATATGCTGTTCACACCAAAGGCGGATTGCCGCGCCGTAGAATCACTGTTATGTTAGAAGAACAAAATAAGGCAGATGAAGTGAGCATTGTGGTCTCCATTGTTGAGGACGACGCCCCGGCGCGGAGCATTCTCGCTGACTGGATTCAGCGGGCACCGGGCTTTCACTGTGCCAGTCAGTATGGCAACGCGGAAGCCGCGCTGGCCGCCTTGCCGGCCGAAAAGCCCACCGTGGTTTTAATGGATATCAATTTGCCGGGCATGAGCGGAATCGAATGTGTGCGCCGAATCAAGCCGCTGTTGCCGGGTACTCAATTTGTGATGTTGACCGTTTATGAAGATCCCGACCACATCTTCAATGCGTTGGCAGCCGGCGCCAGCGGTTATTTACTGAAGCGAGTCTCGCGCGGGGAATTGTTGGCGGCGCTCCAGGACGTTCATGCCGGCGGTTCACCGATGAGCAGCAACATCGCGCGCAAGGTCGTACAATCCTTTCAACGACCGGCCCTGACTTCAACGGGAGCCGTGGAACTCTCTCCGCGCGAACGGGAGGTTTTGGAATTGCTGGCCCGGGGCTACCTGTACAAGGAAATTGCCGAATCGCTTCAGATCGGCGGTCCGACCGTGAACACTTACATCCGGCGCATTTACGAGAAACTGCATGTCCGCTCTCGTTCGCAAGCGGTGGCAAAATTTACCCATGTTCCGGGTGCTACGGGTGCCGGCACCGTGCGTTTTAACCCTGGAAAACGCGATTTCTGAGCGGCTGCCATTACTTTTCACGACACGACCGAATACGCCAACCGGCGTATTATCCATTTACCGAAAGCAATCAGACTAAAACAAAGGAACGTAAGTATCGTGCGTATGAAAAAACTTTTGTTATCCATTGGAATGCTGGCGTGGGCTTTACAACCCGCAAACGCTCAAGCCTCTCTCTTAGCCACTTACAACGATTTTTCAGCGTTTACGCCGAATGGCGGTTCCACAGTGGTGGCTGACAATGCTTTTAGCACAGATGCCAGCACCATCAACGGTATTGGCAATCTCGGTTCCCCCGGTGGCAGCGGCACGTCCGGCTCGCTATCAATTATCTGGGCCGCCTCGGTAGGTAATTTCAATACGATCGCCATTGCCCCCAGCCAGGGCGGGAATCCGGCGTTTCTGTCCGCCGTCGATCCCGGCACAGACGGGATCAATGCAATTGCGGCTTCTGGAAATATTTACCTGGATTATTCGTTGCCGGACAATGAAGGTGGGGGCTATTTCCAGTTGGGTGTTCTTATGCAATACGCTGCCGTGGGCTATTAATAAATGCTCCGGAGATGGAGAACGCACGGCAAAAAATTGAGCGGTGCATTGCTCATATGTTAAACCACCTCAATGAACGGGTGACGGTGGCGGAACTGGCCCGACTCGCCGGTCTGGCTCCGGCCCATTTTACAGCGTTATTCAAACAAAAAACCGGCAGCTCGCCTGTCCGTTTTCTCATCCGCATGCGCATTCATCAGGCCTGCCAATTACTCCAGGCTGACCACCTGAGCATCACAGAAATAGCCCGGACATTGGGATACAAGGATCCGTTCTTTTTTTCCCGCCAGTTCAAATTGGTCTACGGAACGACGCCCAGGAACTACCGGCGAACTGCCTCAAACCTCATTCCGCCCCTCCTGCAAATTTCGTCCCCACTGGCGACACCCGGGTTTTGAATCGGTTGACGCCGATAGCCAAAGCCGGGCTTTTGGAGCGGTTCAAATCATGTCGTAGCCGCCGGGGTGACGAGGCGGATTCAGTATTTGGCCGGTAAATCGGGTTCGCCTCCTGGCGCCGGCGGCTGCAGCTTTATAGAAAATGCACTAATAGCCGATGCTCAGTGAAAAACTGGTTACCGGGACGGTAGCGCTAATTTCATTCAAGTAGAGACTGATCACGCCCGCGATATTGTAGGTATCGACCAAAAAGTAATAGACCTTGCCCTGGCTCAGGTTTGAAATGGTTACGGTTCTCACCTTGCCAACATTGAGTACGTAAGGATAGACGCCGCTGGCCGTGCCATAATAAACCTTGTAACCACTGGTCAGTGGATCTGTGCTTGCGGGCCAGTTCAATGTGACTGACCCGGTAAGATTGCTGCAAACGCCGCGGATGAGGACCACGGGCATGTTGGTGAAGGAGAGATTTGTTGATCCCGCAAAGGTACCGGCCGGCCACCAGGTTGGGGATGACAGATTGGTGCAGATTTGCAGCGTGATCGGGTTGGTTATGCTGGCTGTTACTTTTTTGCTGATAATCTTGCCCGATGGGGGTGTATAAGATATCTCGCTTGAATAACCGCTTTCCAAACCGGAAGTGCACAAGATCGTGATGGCAAAGTAATAGGTCGCACCGTCCGTCAAACCTGAAATCGTCGCGTTGGTCACGTTACCTACGGAGTTAACGTTGGTATAATTGTGACTGGCCGAGCCATAGTAGACCTTGTAGCTGGCGACATTGGCGTTGGTGACGGGATTCCAAGCCAGCGCGACACTCTGTGTGCCTGAAACAGATGAAGGGGTCGTGAGCATCAATCCACTTAGCAGAAACAAACACAAAACAGCACGTCCTCGTGCTGAGATCAGGGCGCCCGACAGATGCGATTTGGCATCCGCGTTTTTCAGTGTCGGAATTTCCAGCATTGAGTAAACAGGCAAATGTTTATGCAAAATTCAAATTCTCCAGTCTGGGTCGTATATCCGGTTCTGGTGTCGTTCCTTCACCATCGCCAGCGCCAGTCTTGAATGATTTGTGAAATCACTCAAAAAGGCGCCGGCGAGTCCCACCCCACCTCCTTGGTGTCCTGGGGAATGCCTTAAAACCAATAGCGAACGCCAATACCGCCGGTGACCTCGCCGCGCACCCCCGGCGCGATGTCGAGAGTCGGCGCAACTTCCATGAAAATGTCTACCGGAGCATTTTCGAACATATACGAAATTCCCACCGGAACCCGGATTCCAAATTCGTTGGGATTGTCATCGTTCTTGATTCTCGCCAGGCCCCCAACACCGAAATAGAGCGGCAACTGGCCGTGTGAGAGCGGAAACAGGTGAAAGGCATGCCACAGAATGTCGCTTTGCAGGTCTAAAACTGCGTCTTCATGCCACGAATAACCAATGGCTCCATCAATGGCCATTTTTTCGTTGAACCAATACTTCACGTCTGCACCGGTCGGTTCGCCAAAAATTGCGCCCGCGCCGAATTTGCCGGCATGGTCGCTGTAGCTGTTGTTACTGGTCGCCAGCGTTGTTCCGGCAACGGCGTTTGTATTGGTGTTGGTACTGCTGCCATCCTGTGCCTGTACAGCCAGACTGAACAGCGTTGCCGTCAGCGTAACTATTGCAACTGTTTTCATAATTCAAAAGCGTTCGAGTTATTTACCGGCTCTTAATGATCTGCCGTCTCGGTTTTGACCGCAGGGTTCATCAACCACACTTTCCCTGCGTTCCCGTGGCCTCGAAAATTTCACAAGCTCAAGCTTTGCACCTTGTTCAAAATCCCTAATTTGCGCTTACAGACCCGTTCGTGTTCGCGGTCCCGGAATTGGTAGCGGGACTATTGGGACTGTTGGTGGCCGTCTCTGTGGCCGGGTTACTGTTGGTCGCCTCAGACGTCCCTGGATTGGACGGTTGCTCGCTCGTCGCTGGATTTGCCGGAGCCGACTGATTCTCTGTGTTTGTGGAATTGTTTCCGCAACCGGCAAGAAACAGTAGTGCGATCAGTGGAATTATTTTTTTCATGGCTTTTGGTCTTTTTGCTTGGTTACATCAGGCCTTCGAGCCCCCCTGGAGCATCGGCCGGTTGATGGGCTTAAGCCGGGTTGTGAGTCCCCGCGCCCTTTTAACCATCATCCTACGTGCCCACCCTGTTCTCATTACTCTGCATCCTGCGTTTTCAATAGTTCGTGTTTTCTGCGTTGAACCATATCGGCTGGCAACCGCCGCGCATTGTTGCGAAGACTGCCCGTTGCAAGCCTGTTCTCCCTTTGGCAAGTTCCGTGCCTCGCGCGATAATTGGGTTAAACGGTTGGTTTCCAACGAAGATTATTCACAGCGGGGTACTGTGAATGGAACGATTGCAACCACTGATGGAATAAAGCCTGCCAATCGGCACGTAAGCTAAAACACTACAACACTACCGGTTCCGTTCCTCGCGTCGGGGATCTAATCCAAAATGAATTATTTTTTCCCGAACTTTCATCCGGCTGATACCCAGCCAGCGGGCGATCCTGGACTGATTTCCCTGCGCCAGTTGAATGGCTTGTTTGAAGAGCTCGGGTTCCAAATCCGTGATCATCCGTGAATAAGCATCAGTCACATCGCCGTTTTGCGCACGATTGAGCAACTCGGCAACGTACACGGCATGGGTTTGCTGGCTTGATTCCACCGGCTTCCGGGTTTTGGCCAGCACCCGTTGCACGTGCTCCAGACTGATGCTGAACGGCCGCGCCTGAAGCAATCCCTGGCGAATAACATTTTCCAGCTCACGCACGTTGCCGGGCCATGGCTGGTTTTGCAGGAAGGAAATGGCCTCGGGCTGAATGGATGGTGAATCCAGACCGAGTTCCATTCCATAGCGATGAATGAAATATTTGGTCAGATCGGGAATATCTTCCGTGCGCTGACTCAACGGGGGCAGGGTGATGGTGACAACGCTCAAGCGGTAAAACAGGTCCTCGCGAAATTCCCTCTCCTTGATGGCCGTTTCCAGATCGCGGTGGGTAGCCGCCATCACTCTGACATCCACAGGAATGTCGGCTTCGCTCCCGAGTCTTTGAATGGTGTGTTCCTGCAGCACACGCAGCAACTTGCCCTGCGTGTTGGAGTTCAAGTCGCCGATTTCATCGAGAAAAATGGTGCCGCCCTGCGCCTGCTCAAACCGTCCAATACGCCGTCCCTGTGCCCCGGTGAAAGCACCGCGTTCGTAACCAAATAATTCGCTCTCCAGCAGTGTATCGGGGATGGCTGCGCAATTGACGGCAATGAAGGGTTTGTCTGCGCGATTGCTGTACTGATAGATGGCGCGTGCAATCAGTTCCTTGCCGGTTCCCGTGGCACCCCGGATTAACACGGTAGCCGGCGTCGCGGCCACCCGGCCAATCTCCTTGTAAATCGCCTGCATGGCGCGGCTTTGACCGATGATGGCCGAGCGGTTCATCCGGGCTTCACCCATGGCCACCGGTTCCGACATCAATCGGCTGCTGGCCACTGCGGAGGCAACCAAATCCAGCAATTCGTCGGCCTCGAATGGTTTCAGTAGATAATCGCACGCGCCAAATTTGGTGGCTTCAATGGCCGTGTCCGTCGTGCCATGGGCGGTTATCAAAATGATCGGCTGTTTTGGTTTGGCCGTGTGAAGTTGCGCGACCAGTTCCAGGCCGCCCAGGCCGGGCAAACGCAAGTCGGTGATGACAACACTGTACTGTTCGCGGCAGGCCTGTTCGAGGCCGACATCGCCCCGGCTGGCGATGTCCACCTCATAGTCTTCATCGCGCAATACTTTTTGCAGCGAAGCGGCCGTACTGCTGCTGTCCTCGATTAACAGGATTTTAGGTTTCATTTTCGCTGACCCGTGGCAGAACAACGGAGAAAATGGTACCACGATTGAGTTGGGTTTGGTAGCGGAGTTCTCCGCCATGTTTCTCCACTATGCGCGAAGCAATGGGCAGGCCCAGCCCGGTGCCACCATCCTTGGTGGTGAAGAAGGGATCAAACAACCGCTGTTGTACTTCGGGAGGAATTCCCTTGCCGTTGTCAATCACGTCCATGATCGCCTGTCCTCCCGCACCGTTGCGCGCGCGAAGTGTGATGACACCCTCGCGTCCGATGCTGTCCGCCGAATTCTGGATGAGATTGATCAGGACCTGCTTGATTTGATGGGTGTCCGCGCGCACCCAGACCGGTTCGGAGCGTTCCAGCTTCAGCTCAATCGCGGATTTCTTCAGCTGGGGCTTCAACAACTCGTACACCTCCTCCAGGATTCGCTGGGTCGGAATCGAGATGAGTTCGGGTTCGGAGGGGCGCGCGAACTGCAGGAAATCCCTGACAATCCGTTCGAGGCGGCTGATTTCATCGCCGATGACGATCGCGTCTTCACTGTCCGCCAGGCCGATGGGCAGGGATTTCTTGAGGCTGTAAAGTCGGAATTTGATGGCCGTCAGCGGATTGCGGATTTCATGTGCTACGCCGGCCGCCAGTACGCCGAGGGAAGCGAGCTTCTCCTGCCGTGCGATGATGGCCCGGCTCTCGGTCAACCGAAAGCGCAGCGGCGCGATCATGCCGCGATAGACCAATATCGCCAATGCGACAATCAGCGACAGCAGCAGCCCCAGCGAGAGCTTGAGCAACCGCTGAAAGGTGTCCAGGGTGTTGTTTGACTCATCCAGAAAGTTGTCAAAAGCCGCACTCTGATCGCTAATAAACACGTCACACAACTTCAGCAAACGTTCGGATTGCTGTTGCACCTTCTCGTAACTGGTTGGAAAGGCCACGGCTTTGGTTTGAAGAAAGCCAAGTTTTGCGGCGAGCAAATTCGTGCTGTCAGTCAAATAATGATTGTAGGCACCCCCCATCCGCTTGAAGAATTCCCGTTCCAAAGGGGTGACGGCCTCTTTCTGGTTCGCATTGAACCATTGCGTCAGATCCTGCGAATCCTGATAAAACTGGGTATAATCCGCGGCATCACCCCGCAGACGATATCGCAGCAGGGTATCGTTTAACCGCTGGATCTCTCCCTTCATATGAACGGCCAGATAGAAGTCCTTGGCTTTCAAGCCGTTAAACTCCGCTTGCAGATGATTCATCCGTTCCCAGGTCGTGCGGCTGACCCAAATCACCAGGATGGACCCCAGCAACGCCGTCAGCACAAGGCCGACGATGCGCAATTTCGCTGCCGGGGAGGTCAAAGTGGCATCCGGGGAGCCACCTGTGGCAGGAATTGTTTCAACCGTGTGTTTCATTTTTCCTCAGATTGCCTTCAAAATCAGGGTTTCCGGTGGAAACCGACTTCCGCCCATTCTGGCACAGCAACCGCTAGTCCATTCCTGAGTGTACGGTCAAACAGGTTGAAAACCAACAAATAACCTAGTCGCCGAACAATGAAAAGCCAATTAGCAGTCAATTTCTTCCGCGCTTTCTCCTTTTTTGCGCATCCCTCAGCGGATCGCATTAAGGAGGAAAACAACAACGACCACGGCAACCGGAATCTCTCGCCGACTCCCCGCCTGCCTTCACGACCAATGCCTGTTCCTACGGGTTGGGATTCGGCCCGCTTCAACGATTCCAGGTTGCCGTCTTCTTTGGAAGACTGGCTGGCGTCAAAACGGGCTTTGGTGATTCATTAAAATCCAGCCCGACGACGCGTGCGAACGTAATCAAATTTAAACCAATTTTAACTAAGAGCCGGAAAAATGAGTGCCAGGCCGGCTGTTCAATCAGAATTACTTGTTTGGTGTGGCCGTTTATACTCCCGCGGGGGGGATTTACTATTTTTGGCTTCCGCTGAAAATGGGGTGAATGAAAGTGCGGGTTGATGAAGAAAACTCTCTTGATTGCAGACGATGACCTCAGTGTTCGTAAAGCTTTGGGCAAAGTTCTAAAGGATGCAGGTTACGATGTGATGGAAGCCTCGGATGGTGCTCAGACGGTCGAGCAATTTAAAACCGGGCAGGTGGATCTGTTGCTGCTGGACATGGGACTCCCCATCCGGAACGGCTGGGAGATTTTTGAGAGTATTACCAGTCAGGCCCCTGCGTTTCCCATCATCGTTGTTACCAGGAAAGAAAATCAATATGACACAGCGTTAACGGCTGGTGTCGGTGCGCTGATGGAAAAACCCCTGGACGTCGCACAACTTTTGAAAACCATCCAGGAATTGCTGGCTGAACCCGGAGAGATCCGACAACACCGCCTCTCCGGCCGCAATCAGAAAATTCGTTTCATTCCTCCTCCACCGCCATCCCTCCGGCAAAAGCTGCACGGATAGCTGGCGACCTGTGTTCCCCGCGGTTCCTGGTCCGGCCCGTGCGGGGTGCAGCTCCTTCGGTTTACGCGCAAGCATGCGCGATTGCAGGTTTCGTCCCGTTTGTGCCTCTGCAATCTGTACGCCCGAAGCTTATGACTCAACCTCATCGAAGGCTGAAGCGGTTCAAGTATTGTCGTAGCCGCCGGGGTGACGAGGCGAATTCATTATTTGGCCGATAGATCGGGTCCGCCTCCTGACGTCGGCGACTTCAGCTTTATAGAAAATGCACTCATATCCTATGGTCTGCCCCCACCACATTTCCAACATGACGTGAACTGGGGCTCTGACGTCTCTCCACAGTTTTTACACACCCACTCGCTGCCTGCAACCGGCACCGGTGTTTTCCAGGCTCGCTTTATCTCCAGTGCCTCCGCCAGACGCTGATCGTCTTCAATCCACAATTCGGGTGTGCTCTCAGAGATCGGGATCTCCGGCGAAAGACCGGCCGTAAACTCATTACGGACAAAGCACGCAATACCCGCACTCTCCAACATGCTCCGCAAGCGCGGAATCTCCCCGGGAATGGAAGAACTGAGTATTATCTTCATATCGGATCGGTGTTAATGACTATAACAGTGCCCGGCTAATGACAGCCAGACACCCACGGCAATTTGGTCTCCCCAATCTCATCGCTCAATCCAAATCTCAATGGATATTGAGTGCTGAGTAATGTAATCTCCAATCCATATCCAGGTCCGAACCGCCTGTCCGACGATTTCTTCGGAATAATTCCTGCTCTAATTCAAGCTGTGCAAGTTCGGAAGGCAGACAAAAATAGCACAACCAAGAGCAGCATTCGGTTCCTCACCGGTTTGTGCCAGCTTTGCTGCGGTCTGGTGTTCCCCGCGTTGTCCGCGAATGGCTTGCCGAGTGGGGGAATTGTTGCTGAAGGCAATATCGTTTTCCCAGGTAACAACACGGTTGATAGCTTCGATTCATCAAATCCCAATTACAGTTTTTGGCGCACCAACTGGTGGTTCCAGGGCCATAACTTTGGCACCTACACTAATACCCGTCGAACCGACCAGGTCATGGTCGGGACGGATTTAAATATTATCACCTTAAATGGTGGCGTTGGAATTTATGGATATGTGAATACCGGCCCCGGAGGTGCGGTCCCGCTCAAAGGGAACGGCAATTCGGTCGGCGATCTTGCCTGGATTGGTTCCAACCCGCAGAGCCCGCTCAATACCGGTATTGAGCTCGGCCACGCCCGGTCTGATTTGCACGTGGTTTTCAGTGACGTGATCGGACCAATACCGTCAAATTCTCTGTACAACGCAGGCACCGGTTTCCCAAACGGCCGATGGTTGGACGTCGGTTATTTTTCTTCTGGCACCAATATTGGTGGAAGCACGTATTATTATCTGGTCACAAACGTAGTCGGTCTGAAAACCAGCCCCTCAAACAAGGTCTTCTATGCTATTGGGAGCATCATTTACAACAAGGCGAGTATTTTTATCAGCGCCTCCAATTGTGTTCTTTTAATGACCAACGGCATCAGCATGAAAAGCGGCGATAATCTGACCGTTGATGTAGCCCACAATGCGAACGTTGAAATCTTTACCGGCGCGACCTTTGATACCGGCAATGGCTCCGTTAACAATTTATATCAATACGCTCCCATGTTCAAAATTTACGGGCTTCCCTCCTGCACCAGTATCGTCTTTCCCGCTAATGCCACTTTGACCGCATGGATATATGCACCGGAGGCGGATGTCACCTTCAACGGCGGCGGCTCAGCCCCTTTCGATGTTGCCGGCGCGTTTACAGTTCACACAATAACGCTCAAAGGCCATTTGAATTTTCATTTAGACCAGGTTCTCCGCACGAATGTTCCAACTCCGCCCTGGATTTTCTCGTCGCCATCAAATCAAATCATTCAATTGGGATCCAACGCCACGCTCGGGGTTTTCACTGGCGGAGATTCTCCTCTGTACTATCAATGGTTCCTCGAGCAAACCAACCCGGTTGCCGCTGACATTAACCTCTTTGCCCTCTCGTTGACCAACGTTCAATTCTCCGATGCCGGATATTATTCTGTGATTGTGACGAACTTGTACGGCTCCGTCACCAGCGCGCCGGCCAGCCTGATTGTTTACTCCAACGCTACCCCTACCTTGACCATTGATTCCGGTTCCACCAACGGCCAGTTCCAATTTGATATTCTGGGCGTCACCGGCTTGAACTACTCTATTCAGGCTTCCACCAACTTGATTGATTGGGTGCCTTTGGGAACCAACGTTTCGCCTTTCACCTTCCTGGACACGAACGCGCCACTTTTCCCACAGCGTTTCTATCGCTCCGTTTTTATGCAGTAAAGAAGCTGACGCAGTTTACTCCTTCGCCGTCAACGCTATCTCCAGCCGCGCCGGCAAATGTTTTATCATCCGCGTAATATTACTGCAGCCTGACTCGGAAGAACTGCTGAGGTTCGGTTGCAGCATTCGTGTACGGCGGTAGTGCGTCAAGAATGTTACTCCAGGGCCCGGTCAGGTTTGTGGCGGACTCTAATGTGCCGAATGGCCAGTCCAGAATCAGAGCGCCAACCGATGCCTGGATTGACATGCTGGCCGGCGGATTTATTGTCACCATCACGGTTCCTGGTGTCGAAGTGCAACCGGCGACAGTCGCGGTGACGTTATAAACTCCAGCAGCCGCTGCGGTCACATTGGTGATCGAAAGATTCTGGTCCGTCGAGGTGAACCCATCTGGCCCCGTCCAACTATACGTCGCACCTGCCACGGTCGAGGCTGTGAGATTCAATGTCATCCCCGCATAAATGGGATTATTGTAACCGGCAGTCGGCGCAGGTGGCGGCGTGCAGGCCGGGGTGGCACTGGCTTCGGTGGCTGAATTGGCAGTTTCACTCGCTTCGCTTAGTGTGGTCGCCGCCGAAACGGTGTAATAGTAAGTGGTCCCGCTAACGGCCGTGGAATCCAGGTAAGATGTCCCCGTCACGGTTCCGGGCGTTGAAATTGTCGAATAAGGCCCCCCACTGGCAGTCGAACGTCTGACGTTGTAGCTTGTCGCACCCAACAAGGAGTTCCAGGTCAAGGTGACCTGATTATTGCCCGGAAGCGCCGTCAACCCCGCCGGACCCGCCGCCGTTTGCCGGACGCTTTCCACGAAACTTGCGTCGCCCCAGCCGGTGTAAACGCGGAACTCGTCGATCCATCCGGCGAAGCAACGGTCGCGGGCCGGGCGATTGCCCACAAACAAAGCAGCGGTGCTGTCGAGTGTCACCGTCTGACCCGCCGCCGCCGTGGTGCTGATCAAGGTCGCTGAATTCTGGTCGCTGCCTTCGTAAAGCGTCACGTTCGTCCCGTCATAAGCCATCGCGACATACAGCCAGCTGTTCGTGGGCGGTCGCGAGCCAAAAGTTGCCGTCGCTTGCACTGTGTTGACATAAAAATACCAATCGGAGGCATCCTGCCACTTCATTGAAATGCTGTTGGCCTTTCCACTGTCCGCGTCGTTCGCGCTGCTCCCCAGGATAAACATGCGCGGACCAAAGTTCGCCGGCAGGTAGTACAACTGTTTCATCCACCACGTCACCACGAAACTGTTGACGCTTCCCAGACCGAGGGCCGAGTTGGTGACCGCAGCAAAACTCCCGCTGGCGCCTCCCAGGCTCCCCTGGTTGGGGTTCATGGAAAGATTTAAGGCGCGGTTGGGATTGGTCAGCCCGGCCACACCGGAACCCGCCGCCCCGTGAAGATCGGTGCTCGTGCCGCTGGCGCTGATCATTTGCAGCGTCACATTCAATTCTGAACCAAGACTGGTGTCGCTGGGTGTCGTCGTGCCGGAGCCGGCATCATCAAAAGGATAGCGCAACTTGAGGGTTGGGCCATACGGCACGTTGCCGACGACTACGGTCAACGGCACGCTCGTCACCAGGGCTCCTTTGATGGCTTGAAAGTTGATCAGGTAAACCCCATTGGCGTTGAAAGTTGCGGTCGTGTTGAGCGTGTTGGTGTTGCCGAAGGCGACCGTGCCCGGGCCGGAGATTTGAACCCAGGCCGTCGTCATCGGAGGCGGTGACCCCGGTTGATTGTCCCTGGCCGTGGCGGACAGTTGCAAAGTTACATTGGTGCTGCTCAGAAAGATCGTCGGAAACGGCGGGTTGGTAATCGTCGCCGTAGGCGGCTGCGGGGGCAGCGACGGAACCATCCAGATCAGGGAATCAATCACGTTGGTGCCGCCTTTGGTGCCAACCGCCTGCACCGTGTTGCTGCCGGACTGCAACACCAACGGCCAGGTGTAGATGCAATTTGAGCTCGTGGTAACTCCTTGCGACACTCCGTTTAATAAGAGTTCGACCGAATCGCAATTGGCATAAACCTTGGCCGTAATGGCGTTGGTAAGCCGGTTCGTGAACGTGTGGCCGGTGATATAAACCATCGGGTTGGTCGTCCAGTTGGCTTTGTAATAATAAAACGCGTCCTTGCGTACCCCTCGGTCGTAGGTAACCAACCCCTTGTCGTTACGCCCGGGTGTGTCGCCTTCGTTGCGGCCATCCGCGGCGAAGTCAAATCCGTTCCAAACCAGTTTGCACCAGAGGAACGGGCGCGCCGCCATCAGTTGCCAGTTGGTTTCGTGAACGATGTCCTGCCATTCCTCGGGATGGAAATTGCTGCCGGTATTAGCCGGGAAGGTCGGATTTTCCGTATGCTGGTAGGCGCTGGCGCCCGCGCCATACTCGGTAACGCCGACGCAGCGGTTGGGATACGTGGCGTGAAAATTATCAGCCCAGGCACCGATGCCGTTGAGCGGAGTGGAGTACCATCCGTAGTATTTATTGAAGGCGATGACCGGGGTGAAAAGCGTGGAAGGATCGTTGTCGCTGGTATTGGCTGCGGCGGTGCAGACCCGGTTGGAATCCTCCTGGTTCACCAGTTGAACTTCCTGGCTGATCAGAGTGGTCGGTGACGGCCCGGAATTGAGCGTGATCTCGTTATAGATGCTCCAGCATATCACCGAAGGATGGTTGTATCTCTGGCGGATCATTTCATGCAATTGCTGGAGCGTGTTGCTGGTAAAAGCGGCGGAGGCTGTAATGTAATTAATCAACGGGATTTCGCTCCAAACGCAAAGGCCGTCTTGGTCCGCCAGCTGGTAGGTGTAATCGTTGTGTTCGTAGTGCGAAAGCCGGAGGAAAGTTGCGCCAATCTCCTTGATAAACTGGAAATTCGTGTCCCGCTGCGCATTGGTCAACGCCCAGCCGCAGTTGAGCCAGTCTTGATGCATGTTGACGCCGTGCAGATCATAATGCCGGCCGTTGAGGAAAAAGCCGTTGGTCGGGTCCACGCTGAAATACCGAAAACCCAGCGGCTGCGCGACCACGTCCACCACGTTGGTGTCGTTCCACAACTCAACGAATGTTTGGTACAGATATGGATCAGACAAACCATCCCACAAGTGCGGATTGGCGATGACGGTGCTCACCACCACATTGGAGATTGAGCCCGCCGGCAGCGTGACGACATTGCTCAACGTCGCCACAATGTTCGTCGTCGCATCAATAACCACTGCGCGAACGGTCACCGTCTGCGCTGAGACCGTCGAGTTGGAGACCACCGTGGTGACCTGGAGATTAGCGGCGTTGGAACTGACACTGGTGGCAGTAAGATAAACGCCGGGCGAACCGTAATCCAATGGCGAAATGTGCACCGGATCCGTCACCAGCAAATGTACGTCGCGATAGATGCCGCCCCAAAATGTGAAGTCCGCGGCCAACGGCGGAATATTGACATTGCTCGCGTTGTTGACCTTGACGGCCAGGACATTGTCGCCGCCGACATTGAGGTATGGGGTCGCGTCAAAGACAAACTCGGCAAACCCGCCCTGGTGTTCGCCCAGGTAATTCCCGTTGAGATACACGTCTGCGACCCGGAAGGCGCCATCAAACTTCAGAAAGTAGTGGCGGTTGGTGTAGCTGCCATCCGGCGTGAAATGAGTCCGATACCAGGCAACGCCCTGGTAGTAATTGGCTGCCGGATAGGACTGGCCGTCGGAGATGTCCCATGTGTGCGGCACGTTCACACTGGACCACGAGGAATCGTCAAAATTGGTGGCTTGCGCTCCGGCAACATCCTGCTGGATGAACCGCCAGCCCGGATCCAGACTGATGTCCACGCGATGGTTGGCTGGAGGCGTATAAGTCTGGGCTGACCCGGTCACCGGAAAACCAAAACCAAGCCAGCCGCTCAACACTAAACTCTGGATAAACAGAATACCCCTGCCAAAGGCGGCACGGCTGGATGTTAAGTTGTGGTTCATAAATAAAATCCCTAGCCGACGAACCGGCACCAGTTCGCCTCCGGCAATCACCGGGTATGTGATTGGGATCTGATGAAGTCAGACTTTGCGAAAACCGCGGAGGCCGATCAGCGTGCCGACCCCGAACAGTGCCAACACGATGCTGCCTGGCTCCGGAACGGTGCTGTCGATTTGATACGTATCAAAGCGGCGGATCGCGTTTTCCGTATTGCCCAAGGAGTCGGTAGCGTCACTATACAGCCCGAAGGCGGTGATGGGATCCGCGTTAAGGCCTCCCGAAATGCCGCCGAGCACCAGAGAGGTGCCAGCGACGAAGGTCAGATTGTTCCAGGCACTGGCGGCCGTTGTCCAGTTGAAGGTAACCTGTTGTGCGCCGCCGCTGCCGGGTGCGTTGTGGAAATTGCCGGCACTCGTGACGTTGAGACTGTTGGCAAGTACCGCAGTGGAGGCATACCAATTACCGTCCTGCTGGACGGCAATGCGAAACCCAGGGATGCCACCGGCGGTGTCAAAAGTACTTCCGGCATAGAAGGAGATGTCTTGGATCGGCGTAAGGGTTTGGTTCACGGTGTAACCAGTCGTATAGGCAATAAAGTTTTGGCCAGCCTGGCTGACGAACAGCAAGCCATTGGCTTGAGAGAGCTCGAGCCCGGCATTGATGTTGCCCAAGTTGTTGGGGCTGCCGAGTGCGGTGGAGACACCGAAATTGTTAAAGCTACCGGCGGGAGCGTCCCCGACGGACGCGTCAGAGGCGGTCGCTCCCCAATTTCCAGCCCATCCGACACTGCTGGGAGCTGAATTGGAGCCGGTAGAATTGTTACCAAAGACCTCGCGATAGATTGGAGATTGCGCCCGGGATACCTGCATCGATAGCAGAATTGCTCCTGCCAATACGACGAGCTTCATCGAGGAGCGGATTGCTTGATTCCTCACCGTAGGAATAGAACGAACGATGCCGAGAGATGCCAATAAGGTCTGTTTCATATGATTTGTTCAGCTGAATTCGGAACAGCATCTTTTTTATGACATTTACGTGATTATGTCAAGAACTATTGCAAGCCGAACTGAGACTTTTACGACGCGCGTGGGACATCGTTTTTTTGGCAAATTATTTCAGAATTCCCATTCCCTCAGGACCTTACGGTTGGATTGCACCAGGCGATCGTGAGGATAAAAAAGAGCTTTTCACCCTTCACCTTTCTGGACACGAATGCGCCTATTTTCCTGCAGTGTTTCTATCGCTCCGTTTTCATGCCGTAAATTGGCGGATTGTCGGACGAGACATTGCCAGAGTTCAGGTAATTTGGGAACGGCGCATGAATGCTGGATAGAAAATCAGGAATGAAACTGTCAATTCGCAGGTCCTGCCGGATACGAGTCATTGCGGGTCTTTGTCATCCTTAACGATCGCCTCTCGCTGGTCCCCACGACTCATGACATGATAAATCGCTCCGGGATATTCCACTCTGAGTTTCCACGTCATTTCCAACCACTATCCTGTCTCCCTCAATATGTCGATATCAAGGAATGACCCGTTTCGCGGGGGGGTGCAGTCTTTTGGAGCTTTTACGTTTTGTTGCTCGGTCCCGATCCCCCATCGAAATTCGTGGCCGCGACCGTTACAATGTTGCCACCCATCGGCAGGCTCACCCTGACCGTGAAGATTTTCCCGTTGCTGGCTCTAGTGGTGTCCTGCGCCATCCTATCTTGTTTTAGGGACGATATGAAAGAAACGATGATAGACCGAAACCGAGT
>JBGPDH010000011.1:0-25562 GCA_041482195.1 Verrucomicrobiia bacterium | reverse complement strand
CGACGACTAACAACACCGCGAGCGCCGACATCAGCGACCCGCATGACCAGAAGGTTAAACGTTTGGCTTGATTCATATATTTTCGATTTGATTTTTTTTTGGGGGGGGGTAATGACTGGTTTCCGCCATCCTGCAATGCCAGTTGTCCAGCGACAAGTGAAAAAGATGGACTGATACACTTGCCACTCTCGGTGGGGCGAGCGTACGGAATGTTCCACCACATAGGTGACACTTTTGAAACGGGAGTTGCCTCATGAAGGCGAGCGTAGCGAGCCGTAATGAGGCCACTCATCGGGTTGGCGCTGATTCTGCCAATCGAAAAAAATCTGACGACTTTACCCAGGATTCTCCCCTCTCCAGTCGCTACGCGACATCCTCTCCCCGCGCAGGGAGAGGGAGTTGTGGTCGGTACCAGGCGGCGCCTGAGCGACCTATTGTTTATGGAGCCGCAGCATCAGGACATCGTGTCCTGGCAACTCGGCGTTCAAGGGCTTTTCCGTGGTCCCCAAATCCTTTTTCGTCCACAGATCGCGAATACCGTAAACGGTTGTGTCAAATGCGGCGTCCCGTTTCGACAAATCATCACTGACCTTTTCGCTTTTCCAGTTGAAAAACACCTTCTGCGGCCGGGTCGTCCGGTTAAGCACGCACATCGCCCAATCCCCATTCTCGAGCGGCTTAAACCAGAACTCCAGTATCTGGTTCGAAGAGTAACGGAATCCTTCGATGCCCAGTTTGTCCTGGTCAACGGCAATGGCGTCTTTATTCGTCAGGATTTCCGCCGTTCCCCTGGACATATTACGTAAATCGTTCCCGGAGATGAGCGGCGCGGCCAGCATGCACCACATCGAAAAGTGCGCGCGGTCTTCGTTCGCGATCATGCCATTGCCGACTTCCAGCATGTCCGGATCATTCCAATGCCCGGGGCCGGCATACCGTCGCAGGCCCTCCTGCTGGTCGATAATTTGCAAAACCCCCCACTGATACCAGGTACCGTGGTCCACTTTGCAATCGAAGCAGGAGGAAATATCACCCGTCGTGCGCCACAAATTGCCCACGTTCCCCGCCCATTCCCAGGGTTTGTTGCTGCCCCATTCGCAGATGCTGAAAACCGTCGGCCGGCCGGCCTTATGCAGTGCGTCCCGCATCGTTGTGTAAGCGCCTTTGGCATTCAAATCTTCGCAACCGCACCAGTCATATTTCAGGTAATCAATCCCCCATTGCGCGTAAGTCAGGGCGTCCTGAAATTCGTGTCCCCGGCTGGCGGGTTTGCCACCGCACGTTTTGTAGCCGGCATCAGAATAAACCCCGAGCTTGAGCCCTTTGGAATGAACGTAATCCGCCAGCGCTTTCAAGCCCGACGGAAACTTGTGCGGATCCACCTGAATGAAACCCTGACTGTCACGCTCGCCCTCCCACGTGTCGTCAATGTTGATATATTCGTACCCGGCCTCCTTCATGCCGGAGGAAACCATCGCGTCGGCGGTTTGCCGGATCAGGTCCTCGTTCACGGCGCTGCCGAATTTGTTCCAACTGTTCCAGCCCATCGGCGGCGTCAAGGCCAGATCAGGAAATTTCTGGGCGCAGGCACTGACCGAAACCAGGCAGAGAAAAACAAGAATTCTTTTCATGTTCGTAGACGGTTCTGAAAAGCATGACCAACAACCCATCCCGATGCAATGCCCAAACTGAGACATAAAGTAAAACCGCTTTCTGACACGGATTTCACGGATTAACACGAATGCACAAGCATCAGATTCTGCAAGAGCGGCTGTGTCGGCGTATTGAGGTGAAATGTCGGCGCTGTGTTCCAATTTGTTCGAGCCGCAGGCTCGACACTAAAACTGACCAGCTCGTTCGCACCACATATCCACCACTCATGGTTTCGTCATGTAGAAAGGCGAGGGCTCGTCACGTCCCGAGGTTTACAGCACCCGTGCCGATGATGATGAAGTCGAAATGTTTGTTCATGACGCGAGTTGGTCGAGGTGGGAGAGGAAACATTACACCTTGGCTCCACAAGATTTTCCGTTCTCACGGAGTGCTCACCCGGTAAAATCGTGCCAGTGCCACTGCGGTTTCGGTGTCCGTGTAAGAGAATGAGTCGTCTGCTGCGAAGGCGCTATTCGTCAAGAGAGTCCAAGTTCAACCGGCATCGAGGGAATGCATGAAGCCCAAAGGCGATAGGGACTGGCCGCCGATCCGGTTCCGGTGACCGACACATTTCCATTTGCCGACCTCGTAATTCCTTTGAAGCGTTGTGTGAGGACAATACGGAAGATGATCGTGCCGCCTCCGCCGGATGCGCTCTGCCCAGTCGTGCCGTAAAGATTTCCATCGGGTCCACTAATGAGGCCAGCCTGGGGATGAACGCCAGGCGGAAAGGTGAAAAGAGTTTGCGCCTCCAGCGCGCGAGCCGAGTGGTTCACCAGTGTGAAGACGAGTGCCATCAACCATATAATGGCGATTGCTTTGTTGGTTTTCGTGGGTCGTGCCGATGATCATGTTGTCGAATAAGTCATGATTGAGGGAGTTTAAGTTGGTCGGACCCACAGGAGAGGCTTTGCTTTTTTATTCTTCCTTTAATGTTCTTATGAAAGCCACGAGCGCGCGTGTGTCGGCGTCATCCAGTTTGGCGCCAAACTTTGGCATTTCGCCCTTGATGCCATTTTGGATGATGCTGACGATGCGCTGGTCGGACTTCAGCACGCCATGCAAATCCGGGCCTTCATCGCCACGCGCATCGGTGCCGTGACAATGGGCGCAATTAAGCATGAACAATGTGTAGCCCTGAATCGCCGGCATGCCGGTGGGTGGAATCAACAGCACGTCTTTTGCATCGGATGCCGGTGCCAGTCCCAAAACGGACACCAATAACACGGCAATCGGAAAACATGTCGCGCCACTGCGCATGCGCGCCCAAAAAGCGTCGTTCATTTTCTATCTTTGGAATCAGCCGAGTTTGGAGTCCACCACCGCAAGACTGTGACTGCCTTCGACATAGTTCACCTCGGTGATGCCCAGCACGGTGGGAAGAATTTCCGGCGCGACTTTCATCGGGCCGGGCTTGGGCGCGGTGCCGGGCGCGGGTTGCGGAAACGCCGTGGACATGGCGGTGTGAAACGTCACATTGCCCTCGACCTTTTTCAGCGTCTGGTGAATGTGACCGTTCAGCACCGTGACCGAACCGAAGCGCTTCAAAAGACCCAGCGCGCGCTCGGCGTCCTGCGTGCCCCAACCCCATTGCGGATAAATGGACCAAAGCGGGACGTGTGCGAAGACGACAATCGGCGTGCTGCTGGAAAGGTTGCTCACGTCATCTTTCAACCACGCAAGTTGATCCTCGCCCAAGATACCCAGCCCGCCCTCGGCGATATTCATGACATTGACCAGGCCGATGAAATGGACGCCACGCTGGTCGAAGCTGAACCAGCCGTTGCCCCTGGTGCCTTTGCCGTAGCGCGCGCGGAATTCCTTGCCGTTGTCGCTGATGACATCGTGTTCGCCGGGCACATAGAAAACCTGCCTGGCTTTTGTGGTTTTAAGCAATTGATCCAGCGTGTCGAATTCCTCCGGCTCGGAAAGATGCGAGAGGTC
Source organism: Verrucomicrobiia bacterium (assembly GCA_041482195.1). Taxonomy (GTDB): domain Bacteria; phylum Verrucomicrobiota; class Verrucomicrobiia; order Limisphaerales; family UBA11358; genus UBA11358. Next base: position 21,965 of record JBGPDH010000011.1, on the reverse strand, counting down.
GCCCGTGTGCAAAATGAAATCCGGCGCGGCGGGCAGGGCATTTATCTTGGCGATGGCCTGCTTGAGGGTGCCAACGACGTCGGTGTTGGCGGGTTTGTTGAAACCGATGTGGCTGTCACTGATTTGCACGAAGCTGAAACCCGCGCCCATGCCCATGGCGTCGGCCGCTGCCGCGTGGATGGGGCTTAAAATTTTCGAAGCGAGCACACCGCCGCTTACAGTCCACAACATTCCCGTGCCGGCCCATGCCATGCACTTGAGAAAACCACGGCGGTCAATACCGTCGTTCTGTGGGTCGTGGTCAATATGGTCGCCGTCCGCCTCGAGATAACGAATTTCCTTGATAAGCTTGCTGTTTGTTTTTTTGTTTTCCATAAGATTTTAACTTGTTCAGGGCTCCAGACCGCGCGCTTTCGGGATTTATTCCCGAGCGATTAAAAATAATTTGAGGAACGAATCGCTGTGATACCCAAGCCACGCATTGGACGCCTTTTTTCATGTGTCGAACATCCAGACCACAGTCGCGCTGTAATTATTCCAGAGAATTAAAAATCTTTCGGGAATAATTAACGGACATTTCCGGTAGGTATAGGCAAGCGCAGTCCCGAAGGGCTTCGGGCTGGCGCGAAACACAGTCAATTAAGTTAAAAAGTATGCAACTAAAACCAATGTTAGCCATATTAAATCTGGGCGGGATGGAAATCGTTTTGATTTTCGCAGTGGTGCTCCTTCTTTTCGGTGCTAAAAAGCTGCCGGAATTGGCCAAAGGTGTGGGCACGGGTATCCGGGAATTCAAGAAAGCGACTAAAGGAATAACCGATGAAGTCCAAAGCCCATCGGAAGATCAACCTCGCTGATGATGCGGCACTATAGAAATTGACCGGCTTGGTCGATTTTTGCCGTATACAAATTGGGGATGCTCTTGCCAGACATGGTGTTCACAGCAGGAATTTGCTGCTGTTGACCTCTATAATTTTAAGTTCGTGTGTTTGTGCTGGTGGGTTTTAAAAAATCGGTTGACCACCAGATAGGCATGCCAGGAACACCAGCCCAGGACCCAGCACGTAAAGGCAAGAATCACCAGAGCATAAAGAATGAGGAACATCATAAATTAGTTATCAATTTACGCATGGGCATGCCGTTGACGACTGGCAAACGTCCGCGCCTTTGTTCGATTTGATTATTGAAAGCTTCAAATTTGTTTTCCGGTATCACTACAGGAGTTATTTTCGGAAACAAAATAATTATTTCCGGCGTGTATCGTTCCGAAGTCCAGCTCACGTATTCGATGATCGCTTTCATGTGACATGTATCCTGACTCCCGGCAGCCAGTGATTATTCCCTAACAATTAAGAAATCTTTCGGGAATAAAAATGGGCGAAAAATGGTCTTGCCAAATGACGACGTGAATAAACCATGGTGCAGTGGAAGAGCGCGAACGATTGAAAGCATTCGAGCAGACGGTGCTGCCGCATCTGGACGCCGCCTACAATCTCGCCCGCTGGCTGGCCGGCAACGACCACGACGCGCAGGACGTGGCACAGGAAGCCTGCCTGCGAGCGTTCAAGTTTTTCGGAAGTTTTCGCGGCGAAAACGCCCGCGCGTGGCTGCTCACGATTGTCCGGAATACATTTTACAACTGGCTGCAAAAAAATCGTCCGGCGGAAATGGTCGGAGAGCTGGACGACGAAGCGCTGGCGGTCGAGGATGTTTCCGCGAATGCGGAAACGGTGAATTTGCGGCAGGCGGATGCCGAAACGGTCCGCCGCGCCATCGGCGAACTGCCGGCTGAGTTCCGGGAAATGATTGTGTTACGCGAGATGGAAGGATTCAGTTACAAAGAAATTGCCGGGCTGTCCGACGTGCCCATCGGCACCGTCATGTCGCGCCTCGCGCGTGCGCGGAAGCTGTTGCAGAAAAGTCTCGCGGGCGAATTTCGAAGCGGAGGTGCCAGATGAATTGCCAGCAGGCCGGGCCGCTCATTGATTTCTACGCCGACGGCGAACTGGATGCCGCCGGAATTTTGGAACTGGAAAAACATTTCCACGATTGTCCCGCGTGCGCATCCGCCTGGCGCAATGCGCAGAGTTTGAAAAAGGCATTGAAGCAGGATGCGCTTTTCTTCGCCGCGCCAAAAGAATTGCGCCAGGCGATCAAGGCGGAATTGCATTCGCAATTGAGAACAACGTCGCGCTGGGATTTTTGGAATTGGAACTGGCTGTCCACGACAACGACCGGTGTTGCAGCCGCGTGCCTGGCACTGCTCTTGACCGTGACGCTCACCCGTCCATCGGCGCAGGGACGCCTCGCGCAGGAAATTGTCTCCAGCCACGTCCGTTCATTGATGGCGAATCATGAACTGGATGTCGTGTCCACCGACCAGCACACCGTCAAGCCGTGGTTCAACGGCAGACTCGACTTCTCACCGCCGGTGAAGGATTTGGCCACGCACGAATTCCCGCTCGTCGGCGGCCGGCTCGATTATCTCGGTGGACGCAGCGTGGCCGCGCTGGTTTTTCAACGCCACAAACACGTCATCAATCTTTTTATCTGGCCGACGAAGGACGCTGATTCGGAACCAACGGCGCGCGCACCCATCAATGGTTACAATTTGATTCATTGGTCTCACGGTGGAATGACGTTTTGGGCTGTGTCTGACCTTAACGAAAAGGAATTGATGGAATTTGCCCGGGATTTTGGGGCGAATTGAGGCCGCATCTCTATGCCTGTAACATTCGACGTGTTGGGCAACACCTGGACCGATTCGATTCATCTTGTAGCCGCGAACGTAAGTTCGCGCCATGTTATTCTCCTTGATTTGATTTGCGCCGACTGACGTCGGCGGCTACGCATTTAAAAAAACAACGCTCAGTTTTGCAGACGGAAGAATTGCCTGCCGTGAGAGGCCGGTAGCAGTACGGAAATCGTGCCGCCGTTCGTGGAAGGCATCTGAGTCACATTTGTCCAAATGGTGGAGGCGGTCAGGTTGGTCGCTGATTGAAGTTGATAACCGGTGGCGGTTCCTAGCCAGGAAACTATGGCATTGGTACCAACCAGCGCGATGCTCAACCGCACCGAGGGCAGGCTCGTGATGATTTCGGTGATTTGCATCTGCCAAATGTCGCCGCTGTCCGTCAGGCTGTCATAGATCGGAATCATTTGGATGGTCCAGAAACGATTTGGATCGGACGGGTCCACCGAGACCGTGCTGTAATCACCCCAACGACTGTCAACGGTGAATTCCAACTGCTCGTAAATATCGTGGTAATTGACGCTGCCGGCGGCGAGCAAAGTGGAATTGCCGAAGGTGGTGACGCCATTGACGGTCTGGCCCACATAGGCGTAGGAACTGATGAACGCGTTCGGCGCCGCGCTGCTTCCGTTACAGGCGATGACCACGACACCGTTGGCGTTGGCCGCGATGGATGGAAAAATCAAATCCAGATCAGCGTCGGCGATGGTGCCGGATTCCAGCAACGCATAATTGGCCGCGCTCAGTCGATACCAACGGATGGCCGCGCGCCCGTTCAGTTCGGTGTTGTGAACGGCGTAGATAACGCCACCAACAGTGTAAACCCGGGCGCTGAACCGGGCATCGTTGTCGGCGAGCGTGGACGTGCCGTCGGGCTGCGCCGCGTCCACGGGTGTGGTGTAAGCCTCAACCAAAATATTCGTTGACGGTGAAAGCGTGGCGTTGGTAGCGCCGGAATTGAGCACGGTAGTGGCCACGAGATTGGAGTGGAAGAGAAAATCGTCAGCGAGCGAACCCACCGCCAGAATGTTTCCCACGCTGCTGCCGTCCAGGCAGGTCACGGGTTGCAGCACGGCGCCGCGAGTCGCGTAATTGGTAACCCCGAAAAAGACCCGATTGTCGACGGTCGGTGGATTGGCCAGCAGATCCGCCTTGGGTATCATCGTCAGCGAGGAACCCAAGGAATTGGTGCCGGCGGAATACATGTCACCCGACAGATAAACGGCATTGGAATCCACACCCAACGTTGGGAAATCCGCGAACCGGATCGCTCCCGGAGCGGCCAGAAACGTAAACACATGCCAGGACCCGCTCGGATCGTCGCTGTCGGAAACCCCGAGCAGAAAATAGTCGGACTCCCTGGTTGGGTCGGACGCAGCGCCATCGAACCTCACCTGCGAGGCGAACCAGCGGTCCGAAGCCGGATCATAAATCACGCGCGGATCGCTCACCGCGTCGTTCGGGCCAAAGTTGATCCCGTTCGTGCTGCCACCCCCGGGTCCCGCATTGCTCCAGAATTGTGTGTCGGAGATCCTTACCACTCCGGAGCCATCGGATTTATTATAGACGGCGAACGAGCTATTGATGAATTCGACGAAATAGTTTAGCCCGATTGCGCCGTTGCCATCCGCCGGCGTGATGTATGTCTGGGAATTGTCACTGCCGACAAAATTCTGCCCAATTTGAACGGACACCTGGGCACGCCCGGTCAGGGAGGACAGATACAAAAAGAGTAAAAAAAGAAATACCGCTGGCCGAAGATTTTCACTCCAAGGTCTTATCACGGCTTATAAGATACTCATGAACCCGGATTTGTCGAACACTCGCTTTGACAGCGCAACTTCAGGCCTTTTGGGCTTGAATTTCCCGTGCCAGCCGCTCGACGTCCTGCTTGTTCACCTCGCCCGGCATGGGGGTCAGCGCGTTGGCTGCCCCGGCGGCAGTGCCCCAGCGACAGGCCTCGCCCAAATCATCGCCACGTACCAGACGGGATACCAGTCCGGCAGTGAAGGCATCGCCCGACCCAATCGGGTTCACCGCCCTGATACGAGGGGGTATGACACGCCAGAAACTTATTCCGTCAAACGCCAGGGTCGCCTCTTTTCCCGCCGTCACCACTACCTGCGTTGCGCCGCGTTCCCGCAACTCCTGCATCGCTTTCCTGACTACGGCATCGTCCTCAAGTTTATTTCCAAACGTCGCTGCCAGCTCGGTACGGTTCGGTTTGACCAGCGCCGGTTTCGCCGGCAACGCCTCGAGCAGAGCGGTCCCCTGCCCGTCCACCACGGACAAGAGACCGGCGTTTACCGCCATTCGCGTGCACTCAAAATACACATTCGTTGGACCACCCGTGACAACGGTTCCCGACATCACTATCGCCCGACATTCGGGTATTCGCCGGCGCATGACCGCCATGAGTTTGTCGAAATCCTCCGTCCCAACCGGACGACTTTCTTCGACCAGTTCGGTGTGTGTGCCGGCCGATTCGTCAATCGCCGTGATGCACTGTCGTGTCGGCGTTGACACGGTCACGAAATCAGATTCGATGCCGTTCGCTTCCAGCGCCTGATGCAGAAATTTCCCGCGGTCGCCGCCTAGAAACCCGGTGGCCACTGGCTGTTCACCAAGCGCTTTCAGCACCTTGGCCACATTGACCGACTTACCGGCTGCGCCATCCAGGGTTGTCGCGGCGCGGTTGACGGCGTCCAGTGATAATTTGTGGAAAATCATGACGCGTTGCACGGCGGGTGTGGTGCCGAGACACAGGATTTTCATGGAATTCATTGTGAATCAGAAACCGTGCCGAGGAAATTAAATTGCTGCCACTAAACAGGCACTAGACCGGAGGATTATGTCGTCAGGTGCGAGACGACCCGGCCGGTCCAGAGCGAAGCCAACTGCGTGAGCATCACGGAGACAAAAAAGAAGAAGAAACCGTCCCCCACCCGGATGTCGGCCACACCGCTGGATTTGATGGTCAGTACCAGGATGGCTACCACAAACACATCCAGCATGGACCATTTGCCCATGTTCGACACAAAATGGAACATGGTCCGGGCGTGCTCGGCGCCGACTCGCGGATAAAGCCACAGTGTCAGCATCGCCGTGAGCTTCACGAAGGGAAAACAAATCGTAAATACGAACAGGATGAGAAAAAGAAACAGTTCACCTGCCTGCCAGAGAATGATCAACCCGTGATACACTGAAATTTGATTTTGAAACAGCCACAGCTTCGTCACGGAAGTGAAGGGCAGGAAAATTCCGGCGATGCAGCAGGCCATGGCCGACAACAGCATCAGCACAATCGCCGCTCCGGAACGTACGTGGATCCTGACCAATGCGCGTTTGCCGTCCCTGCCTTTGACGGCGGATTGAGACTTGCCGGAAACCGGCCGGTCTCTGATCGCTGTGCCATCGCCTGGGGAGGCCATCTCAACCTTCCACTCTTGCGTCCATGGTGACGTTTGCCCGCAGCAGGCGCGAGATGGGGCAACCCAGCTTGGCGACATTGGCGATGCCCAGCACCTGCGCCTTGTCCGCCCCGGGAACTTTCGCAGTCACGTCCAGATGCGATGCTGTGACCGTCCAACCCGCATCGGTCTTGTCGAGCGTTACCGTCGCAGTAGCAGAGATGGCATCAGGTATGATGCCGACCTTGCCGAGTTCCGCCGAAAAGGCCATCGCAAAGCAGCCCGAGTGCGCCGCGGCGATGAGTTCCTCCGGGTTTGTACCGACACCGTGTTCAAAGCGCGTACTGAACGAGTATTGCGTGTCCCGGAGCACACCACTCTCGGTGGCGATGCTCCCCTTGCCGTCCTTTAACCCGCCACGCCAGACTGCCGATGCCTTGCGTTTCATAGTTTTATCCTTTCATCCTTGTAACCTGAATTGGGCCCAACACCCGGGAGATTAGCGTGGCGGGAGGCGGACCTCAACCCCGAAAGCCTTCGGGGCTTCGGCCTATGGGCGAAGCACTTTTTCCTCGCAAGCCCGGAGCCGTTTCGCCAGGAACACCTGCTCGGTTTTGATTTCGGCCAGTTCCAGGGATTTGCGGAAATGGCCGGCGGCGACTTTCGCGTTGTTCAATTGCGACTCGAATTCGCCCAGCACGGCGTGGAGCAGATAATAGGTGTTCAACGTCTCCAGATCCCCGATCGCCGCGAGGGCGTCGAGTCCTGCCCGGGGTCCGTGCAGGTTGGCAATCACAATGGCCCGATTGAGCGCGACCACCGGCGAATTATCCAGTTCCACCAGCCGGTCATACAGCGACAAAATCTGCCGCCAGTCCGTGGACGCGTAATCCGGCGCCGCGCAATGACAGGCGGCAATGCCGGCCTGCAAATGGTACGCGCTGATTTCCCCGCCGGCGGCGGATTGCGCCAGGTGAAACATGCCCCGGGCAATCATGGGTTGACTCCAGCACGAGCGGTCCTGTTCGTGAAGCAGCAGCAGATTGCCTTCTCTGTCCACCCGGGCCGGGATGCGGGCGGTGTCCAACAGCATCAATGCCAGCAAGGCGTGGGTTTTCGGCCGATTGCCGGCCGGATGCTCCACCAGCAAACCGGTAAGCCGGATCGCTTCCTGGCAGATCTCCTCCCGCACCAGTTTGTCACCGCCTGAGGCCTTGTAGCCTTCGTTGAACAGCAGATAAAGCGATTGCAGCACACCATCGAGGCGCCGTGCCATTTCCTCCCCGACGGGGATTTCAAATGGAATACGCGTTTCCTGGATTTTCTGCCGGGCGCGCGTCAACCGTTTGGCCACCGCCGCATCGGTCGTCAGAAAGGCCCGGGCAATTTCCGTCACACTGAAACCACACAAGGTTTTCAACGCCAGCGCCACTTGAACTTCCGCCGGAATGCTGGGATGACAGCAAACAAACATCAGCCGCAACGTGTCGTCGGTCATGTCCGATTCGGAAAAAATCGCCGTATCGGGCGTGAGACCTTCCCGATCCATCAAATGGATGATTTCCGCCTCCTTTTCGCGGAAAACCGTCTGGCGTCGGACGACATCCACGGCGAGGTTGCGGGACGTCCGCATGATCCACGCGGCCGGGTTCTTCGGTACCCCATAGAACGGCCAGGTCTGCAACGCCCGTACCAGCGCTTCCTGCACGACATCTTCGGCCAGGGTAAGGTGTTCGATACCAAAAATTCCCGTCAGGGTAGCCACCATTTTTCCCGCTTCATGACGGAAAAAGTGTTCCACCACCTGGGAAATTTCCGGCGGCGTTTCGGCAACAACCTGGGCTGCGGCTTCCATTCAACCTCCCGCCATGGCACCGACAATCAGAAACGGTTCCTCGCCGTTGGTCACGGCGTCCGGCAACCTCGTTCCCGGCGGTTCGAGGGACATATCCTCTTTGCATGCAAAAAATCTTATGAAAGGGCGTCTTTTCAAGGTGTCGTGGTCGCGAAGCGTCCCGCATAACACGGGATAACGCGCCTCGAGCGCGTCCAGGACAGCGCCGAGCGTTACCGGTTGGGCAACCTCCAGCTGCACTTCGCTGCTGACGCGTGCCAGGTTGCGCAGGTGATGGGGCAATACTACCCGGATCATCGTAGGACCTGGACTTCGACCGAATAAACCGCCGGCAGGTCGCGCACGATGGGGTTCCACGAATTCCCGCCGTTGGCCGAGGCATAAACCTGCCCGCCCGTTGTCCCGAAATAGACACCGCAAGGCTCTAGCGAATCCACAGCCATCGCATCGCGCAGCACGTTCACGTAGCAATCCTTTTGCGGCAGGCCTTTGGTGAGCGGTTCCCATTCGTTGCCGCCGGTCTTGCTGCGATATACCCGCAGCTTGCCGTCCGGCGGGTAATGTTCGGAATCGCTCTTGATGGGCACGACGAAAATGGTTTCCGGCTCATGCGCGTGGACATCGATCGGGAACCCGAAGTCCGTCGGCAAATTGCCGCTGACTTCGCGCCACTGTTCGCCGGCATTGTCGGTGCGCAACACGTCCCAATGTTTCTGCATGAACAACACGTCCGGCCGGGACGGATGCAGGGCAATCCGATGAACACAGTGGCCAACTTCCGCATCGGGATCGGGAAGCTCATAGAGAGACTTCAAGCCACGGGTGATTGGCTTCCAGGACTTACCGCCATCATCCGTGCGAAAGCAGCCGCCGGCGGAGATGGCGACATAAATCCGTTTCACATTTTTCGGGTCAAGCAGGATGGTGTGCACGGCCATGCCGCCGGCGCCCGGCTGCCAGAGATCGCCCTTGGTATGGCGCAAGCCGGGCAGTTCCTGCCAGGTTTTGCCACCATCGGTGGTCTTGAAAATGGCCGCGTCTTCCACACCGGCATAGGCCGTGTCCGGCTCCGTGAGCGACGGTTCGATGTGCCAGACCCGTTTGAATTCCCAGGGATGCTGTGTGCCATCATACCATTTGTGCGTGCCGGCCTTGCCGGCATACACGAACTTGTTGCTTTCGCCTTTAGGAATACCCTCCGGGCTTTTCAACTCCTCCGGGCTGCTGCCGGGCGTGTTCCAGGTTTTGCCGCCGTCATCGGACCGCTGGATGATTTGACCGAACCAGCCGCTGGTCTGTGACGCATACAGCCGTTTCGGGTCCGCCGGTGACCCTTTGATGTGATAAATTTCCCACCCCGCAAAGTGCGGGCCGTTGACTTTCCAGGTTTTGCGTTTGCCATCCGAGCTCAGGATGAACGCGCCTTTTTTGGTACCGACCAGGACTCGTATTTTGCTCATGGTTTCCTCCAGTTGAGTTATGAGTTATGAATGAACGGGAATTTTTCCGGCCGCAACTTCCACCAATGATTTCATCTGCGCCAGCCCCTGTTCAAACTGGCCGCCTATCATTTTGTCGCAGTCGACGACCAATCCGAACACCTTGCCGACAAAATTATTTTTGCCGGCCATGGTCCAGGTCACCACGGTTTGATCACCATCGGGCTGGAACGTAAACTCGGCGGTGTTGGTCGCTTTCATCGGCTTTTTGAATTCGAGCCGGAACCGCACCAGCTGGTTCGGCTGGCTCTCCGTTATGGTGTTCCGCCCTTCTCCCACTTTGAGGTTACCGGCCCAGGCATAGCTTGCGCCAACGCCGGCGGGTGGACCTTCATAGGTCAGCTTGCAGTTCGGATCCAGTTTTCCCCAGGGATTCCAGGCTTCCCAGTTGCGAAGCTGGTTGACGTGCGGGAAGATCTGTTCCGGGGGCGCCGCGATCGCCGCGGACCGCGTCACGCGAAAATCGGACGGCCGCATGGCCACGATAACGATGAGCAGCGCAATCAGGACAGCCAGGCCGATCAGTATGGGCATTAACATCATCTCCTCCTGTTTGATTTGTCGGGTTGATTGTTTCAGGTCTTTGGCAAATCAGTCAAGTATTGTCCGAATCGGGTTGGCCGCCCGGCGGCGGATTCAACCACCGCGGCCCTGGCCGGGCCTTCGACCGGCAGAACGATAAGCCTGCTTCAATTTTTTAATGTCGAGTTTAATCATTTTGAGCACAGCCTCCATGACGCGCTGCGATTTTTCAGGGTCCTTGTCTCCCAACAACTTGCCAATGACAGTCGGGACAATTTGCCAGGAAACTCCGTATTTGTCTTTGAGCCAGCCGCATTGTACCTCCTTGCCACCGGCGGAAAGCTTCTTCCAGAAATAATCCAGTTCGGCCTGCGTCCGGCAGTTCACGACGAAAGAGATGGCCTCGGTGAATTTGAAATGCGGGCCGCCGTTCAAGGCCACGAACTCCTGACCATTCAATCGAAAGGCCACAGTCATGACCGAGCCTTTCTGCCGCCCGCTCACCTTCGCACCACTTTCGCCGTAACGGGTGATTTTCGTGATTCTCGAATTCCTGAAAATGGAGGTATAACACTTCGCCGCCGCCTCGGCCTGGTTATTGAACCACAGGAATGGGGTGATTTTTTGCATGACCCTTTTTACGCCTTCGCTGCAAGCCCGGTTGGACCTCTCTGCTTCCGGCTGATGTCACAGAGCATGTCCGAATGGATGTTCAGGCCGATGTTGGTCATGTTGTAAACATGCTCGGTGGCCACCAGCCAGACGATCTCGCAAATCTCGCGTTCGGAATAATGGCGGGCCATGCGGGCAAAAGTGTCCGGACCGACTTTTTTGACCCGGGTCAATTCCGTCACATAATCCAGAGCGGCGCGTTCGGGCTCGGTAAACAGGCTGCTGGTGCGGTAATCCTCCAGCGCATCAAATTTGGCCTGATTCATTGACGATTTGATGGTAAACGCGCGGCCGATGTCGATGCAGAAAAGGCAGACGTTCATCCGCGCCACCTGTTCACGGATTAGCAGGATGAACTCCTGCGGCAAGGTCAGCTTTTTGTCGAGTTTGCCAATCCTGGCATAGAACAAACCGAAAGCGGACGGCAATCGTGCGGAATGCACCTTTAACGGCGTCAGCACTTTGCCGAATTCCTTTTGTGTAAAGTAATACGCCAGCTTCTTGATCAATCCGTGGGGATGTTCAATGGGAGGAAGGAAGGTATCCATAGGTTTTGGAATGTTTGAATTTCTCCGTGTTGGTCGCTCGGAGCTTTCATGAACCCGGTGGCTGCACAATGACCATCCACATCACGCCGAAACGGTCGGTCACCATGCCGAAGCGCGGCGAGAAGAACGTCCTGGTCAGCGGCATTTGCACCTGTCCTCCGTCTGCCAGGGCCGTGAATCGCCGGTCTGCCTCGGCCTCGGTAGACAGCCCGAGCGATAACGCAAAGCCGTCGAAATGCGGTTTTCCCCCGCAACGGCCGTCGGATGCCATCACGGCGTTATCCCCGATTCGCAAGTTCGCGTGCATCACCTTGTTTTCCGAGCCGGGCGGGATCATTCCAGGCTGCTGCGGCTCCGGGTTGTCCTTGTATCGCATCAGCATGTCCACTTCGGCTCCGAGCGCCTTGCGGTAAAATTCAATCGCTTCCTCACAGCGCCCGTCGAAGAATAAATATGGTCCCACCTCGGATTTACTGTTTGTCGTGCTCATAATTTTCGTTGGATGATTTCGGGTTGGCCCTCCCGCCGGCTGGGTCGGGAGGGCCGACTGTGAGTTTACGCCGTTGCTTCTGCGAGTTGGGTCTCGGGCAGGGCTTCGCCGGAAAGGGCGCATTGGTCCATGACCGGCCGGACTTCAACCCTGGCGCCGTACGGCAGGCCGGGACATTCCTGGGCGATGGCCACGGCTTCGTCGAGGCTGTCCACTTTCAGCAAAAAATACCCGCCAATGGCCTCCTTGGATTCAGCGAACGGCCCGTCGGCCACTATCTTTCCATTCTTGCCGGAAACGATTTTTCCTTCGCGTTCCAGCGGGTTTCCCGCCACAACCTTGCCTTCTGCGGTCAGCCGCTTGAACCATGCCATCCACTGACTGGCCACCTGTTGCATTTGTTCCGGCGACAGGCCGTTGTGCCAGTCAGTCCCGCGGAAGATCAGCATGTATCCATTTTTTGTTTGTGTGCTCATAACTAAGTTCTGGTTTTTGATTGTTGTTGTTGGGTGATAATTTTCGTCAAGCGGCGGCGGCAGCGAACTGTTCCTCCGATAGGATCCGTCGCGCATAAGCCATAGAAGGACATTCCTCGGCCGCGAGCCGGACTTCGACCTGCATGCCAAATTTCAAGGTCGGACAGCTTTGGGCAACCCCGATGGCTTCATCGATGCTGTTCGCCTGCAGCAGCACGTAACCGCCGATGACTTCCTTGGACTCGGCGAACGGCCCATCGGCAACGATGGTTCCGTTCTTCCCCGAAACCACGGCGCCCTCGCGCGCCAGCGGCTGCGCCGCCTTGAGCCTGCCCGATTCGGTCAGCTGGTTGAACCAGCCCTGGACCTGTTCCATTGTGTTTCGCAGCTCCTCGGGCGAGAGGCCATTCCACCAGTCTTTGCCCCGGAACAGCAGCAGATATTCGTTTTTTGCATCCATATTCTTCCTTTCTTTTCCTGTCGGTTGTCAGTTGATAATCTTGGTCATTCCTTAATACGACGAATGAGGAATTGCAATCAGGACAAGCCTTTTTGCATCCGTTTACGCTCATTCCTCGCTTAAACGGGCAAAAAGGGAACCTATTTTGCCTTGTCATTCATCTCCCACAGGGCGAAGACATTGCTCTCGGTGTCCTGGCAGACGGCAAAGAAGCCCATTTCCATCACGGCCGTTTTGGGAACGATAATCTTGCCACCGAGTTTCTCGACTTTGGCCATATATTCGAGAACGGAGGGTACACGGACGTAATTGGTAATCGGTTGTTGCGGGTGCATGCGTTTCATCATGCCGCCGTCCGGCGAGGCATCTTCGCCACCGGTGTCAATGTGCAGGTAGTTCTGGGCGTCCGGGCCGGGCATGCCGGGAAACGGCGCGATTTTCCAGCCGAACAGCTTGCTATAAAACGTCCTGGCACGATCCAAGTCGTCGGTCGGGATCTCAAACCAGATAATGCTGGCGGCAGTCTTTTTCGTTGCGGCGCTCATATTTGCCTTTCTTGTTGAATTGTTTTCGTCCTTTTCAATAAGACGACGAACGGGCAGAAGCGTTCAGGACATTCGCTCGAAAATTTTCCTCCATTGGCGGCTTCCCGCAACTGACCCGGAACCGGACTTTTGCGCCAACCCGGCAAACAGGCTATATTGGCGGTGGCGTGAGGCGGCGAACCTGTACGCCTTTTGTTTAAACATGCGCTTGACTGAATCAGACCTGAAATTCGTGGTGGAAACCGTCGCCACCCGGCGGCGGGACCATGACCACATCATCAACCTGATCCGGGACAAGGACGATCTCCTGGAACCGATGCTGGAAGACCCGAAATTGACGGAACGCCTTCTCGGCGAACTGGAAGTTCTCGTTCGCGTCTCGCCCTACCTGATGTTCAGCGTGCTGCTGCGCCGTGTCCGGCACGACCTCGACCACCAGTCCTTCGTGCTCGAACGGGACGCGCAGGGCAAACGCATCCCCATTTTCGAGGCGGCCCAAGCCGGACAGTTGCTCGGCGACTCGACCCTGCGTGAGTATCTCACCGACATGCTCTGTTCATTTGTTCGCACGAATGTTGCCGTACTCTACCGGCAGGAAGGCCGCGGCTGGCAAAAGCGCAAATTTAGCGACATGGACATGGACGACATGATGGCATTGTGCCAACTGGTGGAGTCGGAGCTAAAACCGCGCCTTTACAAACGCATCGCCGACATCGCGCTGTTCCTCACAGGCGTCTATCCCGATCATGCCTCGTTTTTTGTGCGGCAGCCCCGGAGCCAGGACTGGCGCAGGGTACCCGATTACGAGCGGGAAGGCCGGCGCTTCTACACGCTGGCGGCGCAGGATACCGATCCGCCGGGGCCGGCATCCGTTTTTGAGAAATTGGCGGAAAAATTCACGCTGGCGCGCGGGGTGTTGAACACGTTGAGTGACCACTACCTTAAACCCATCCGGGCACGATACTTCGACCAGCCGGACGGCGCACAGCGGTAAAAGAACGCAAGCGGGCACGACTGGAACTGCCTTTAATGAATAATACTACTGGACTATAAACTGGCGCTTAAGGCGGCGTCAGCGCCCGGTAGAACCGGAACGGCGTGCCATTGGGGGCAGTATCGGCAATGGACAACAGACTGGTATCGCTCATACCAATCGTCAGGAAGCTCCAATTCGCGAGATTAGCGGAAGACTGGATGACATAATGTGTCCGGGGTTGCACGGCGGCATTCAGCAGAACGGGCGAACCCGGGCTGGCAGTCATCGAATTAAAGACGAGTGGCGGCTGACCGAGGGCGCCGAGGGCGTTGGTCGCCAACACCAGCGTGCCGTCGGCTCGGCCACAAAGCAGCACATTCCCATTCGGCGAATACGAAAAACACGATGCCTTGAACGTTTCCTGGGCGATGGTGGTTGTCAACGAACCGGTGTCGACGTTCCAGAGTTTGATGGTGTCCTGGTCGGCGGAGGCCAGCGTGCTGCCATCGGGTGAAAAGGCGACAAAGAAAACGGGGTTGGCGCCCGTGCCAAATTTCCGCGACGAGCCGTCCGAAATCCGCCAGACGATCAGCGAATTCGTTCCACTGCTCCCGGAAGCGACCGTATTTCCGTCGGGTGAAAAAGCGACCGACTCCACATTGTTGGAATGACCGTAGAACGACTGGACCAGGCTGAAGTTGGTCAGCGACCAGATTTTTATCGCATGGTCAAATCGCCGACCGCTCGAAGCCAGGTAATCGCCATGCGGCGAAAACGCCAGGGCGGTGACGCCATTGGAATGGCCGGCCAGCGTTCCCAGCAGCGACCCGTCACTCAGTTTCCACAGCTGAATCGCCTGCTCACTACAATCTCCGCCGGAAGCCAGGATCGAGCCGTCGGGTGAAATGGCGAGCGCCATTGATCCGTTCGTGTTTGCAGCGATGGTGTTCAGTACCGTTCCATCACTCAACCGCCATAATTTGATGGCGGGATCCAGCGGGCCGCCGCTGGATGCCAACACGGCGCTGTCCGGCGCGAACGAAACGGAACTGACAAACCCGGTCGTGCCCGCAAGTGTCTGCAGCAGCAGGCCGTCGATGGTGCGGCGGATCTGGATGGAGGAATCGTTGCCGGCGCTGGCGCAAAGCGTGCCGTCGGGAGAAATGGCCGCGGCGTTGATGTAATCCGTGTGGCCGCCCAGGGTGAGAACGGCGGACCCGTCGGCAGCCGACCAGAGACAGATCGTGTGGTCGTCACTCCCGGAAATCACCAGCGAGCCGTCGATCGAGAAAACGGTTGCCGTTACGGGGAGCGCGTGCGCGGCAATCGTCATCAGGCAATTGCCGCTGGACACATTCCACACCGTGACCGTCCCATCCATGCAGCCCGAGACAATCTTCTGTCCGTCAGGACTGAAAGCCAACGAGTTAACGCCGTCGGTGTGTCCGGTAAATGTTTGCTGGAGGGACCCATCACCAGTGGACCAGGTCTTGATGGTTTGATCCAGGCTCGCCGTGGCCAGCAATGTGCCGTCCGGCGAGAAGGCCACCGCCGTGACATTGCTCGTTTGCGCATTGACCACGTTGGTGGTTGTCCACAACAGGTTCCAATTGTTGGCATTATAGACGCGAACCGTGCCGTCTTCGCATCCAGACGCCATCAGGCCGCCAGAGGAGAAGGCCACACTCGTCACCGCCGAAGGTTCCACCCAAGTGTTGAAAGCCGGCCGGTTGGTCACCACGGATCCGTTGGCGACCAGCGAGACAATATTGCTGCCCGTTTCATTACCGCAAGCGAGCCGGAGGCTGTCGGCCGAGAAAGCCAGGGTGGTGACTTTGCCCCAGAGGTTGGTAGTGGTGCGCACCAGGCTGACGCTGGCGCCGGTCCACGCGCTCTGCGAGCCGCCCGGCGCCTGCCAGAGCCAGGTCAGACCCATACCTGCGGCGTAGTTATAGTAACCGCCGTAGTAAGTCCCGACGGCAATCTTCGTGCCATCCGACGACCAGGCAAGCGCAGTAAAAGGACAGGATTGTGCGGTCAGCGTCCTTAGCAGGGGCCCGTTCGTGGACCACAGCTTGACGGTGCCGTCCTCGCTTGAGGACGCAATCATGGTGCCGTCGGGCGAGCAAGCCACGCCGGTGATTCTGGCCGCGTGTCCGCCTTGCATCCATGGTGATGCCGGGAACGCTGGTACACCGGTGAGAAGAATCGCCAGAGCCACGCCGGCCGCAAACAGGGTCTTGAGCACCCGGCTCAAAAGAAAGGGGTCCAGTTTCATAATTGGTTGGAATTGAGCCGGCCGAACCGATCGCGCGGTCGGCCGATTAATCAGGTAATCTGGTTAACCAGAATTCCTTCTCGCGGAGTCGTGCGCATTCCGAGTTGACTGCTTTGAGTGGGGCTGGCCTGGTAGTTGTATACGCTCGGGCTCGTCTTGAGCGCGTAAGCTGTCATGGAGCCGATGTCGCCGATGACCTGGATTTTTCTATCGTCCCATTCACCCAGGCCGGCCTGCCAGCAGTAGTTCAAGACGGCCGGATAGGGCATTTCGTGACCATCCGTCGTATGGTTCAGCACCTGATACACATTCGTGCCCATCAATGTCAGCCCAACACGGTCCGCCGCCAGCCAATCCCGGGAAACCACAGCAAGTTGCTGGGGCGTGGTGATACCGGTGCCGCTGACCGGACCATTTCCCTGCGTTCCCTGGTAGGCATCGAGGACGGCCAGGTGCGGGCGGATATTAAAGATCGCCAACATCCGATACACGTTGTCGTTCAGGCACTGATAGTCTCCGGGCGGAGAATTCGTGTGGCCGTGCATCCACTGCTTTGCTTTCAGCGAGTTGGGTTGCGACCAATTGAAGCCGTAGTCAATGAAGGGCACGCTCATGCCGATATTCTTCCCGGCCAGCGTCACGAGGACCGTGTTGTGCGTCTTGAGCGGCGTCGCGGAAATAATGAAGTTGTTGGAGTTCAAATACATTTTGCAGATGCGAATCGTCTTCTGCACGGTATAATTAGGATCCGTTGAATTCCCATATTGCCAAATATTGGCGTTGGCAAATCCTTCCTGATTCAGGTCCATGAGCTTGACAGGATACTTCCTGGCGAGGCTCAAATAACCGAGGGAGTCATAGCCGGCGATCGTGTTGCCGCCGGCGGGTGATTCCGCTATGACCACGTCGGTCTTGCCGATGGACTTCAAGAACTCCAGAATCCCGTTAACGTGCTCCACCCGGGTGTAGGCCCATGCGTTGGTGGTCGAGACAAAATTGATCTTGATGACCACGCGCTTGTTCCCGATCGCCGCGGCGATCTGATTCTTGAACAACTGCATCGCCCGGAACGCGTTGTCCGCCCGGTCCGGTCCCCTGGTAATGGCGACGGCGGCGGTATGGACGTCATCGTCCGCGAAAGCGGTGCCGCCGAGAGTCGCCGCCCGCCAGCCGGCCGCCAGGCCCAAACCACCGGCGATCGATTTTTTTAGAAAGACCCGGCGGGTGGTGGCGGAAGAATCCATACAATTATGAAGAATATAGCGATTTATTTCGCAACAGCTGAGATATTCTAATAAATCCTGACCGATCCTTCAATGAAAATATTAATACGTTCGCTTCGCAGCCACAGCAGGACATCCCGCGCGAGAAGGCGATTTCGGAAAATAGGCCTGGAAATTCTGCCGCCAACTGCATAAGAACTTATTTATTGTTTTTGTTGTTCTTATCAGAGATTCCCTTACAGTGTGACTGGTTCCGGCCCGTGAAATTTATTTCCGCGGCAATCCGGATGCTCAGCATGCTGAACCTGTACGAAGCCGTCCGCACGAATCCGGGCGTCAACAAGCTCGAGATCGGTGATTTTCTTTTTGCCCAATACACCTGCGGGGTGGGCGATGAGAAGATCGGGATCTGGGCGCACTCCGATTATCTGGTGAACGTGACCACGGGCAAGAAGACGTGGTACACCTCCGATGGCGTCTGGGCGGCGAATTCGGGTGAAACTCTGTTTTTCAAAAAGGGCGCCGCCACCATCAACCAACACTTTGAGGTGGCCTTTTGCCTGGCGATGTTCTTCGTTCCTGACGCCCTGGTGAAAGTCACTGTCCGGGAGATTGCAGGCAGTTTAGGCCCCATCCCTCCGCAGGTTGCGCCAATCAAATGCGCCGCGCGGGTGGAAAACGATGTTGCCTTGACGGCCTTCTTCCAGTCCATGCAAACCTATTTTTCTGGACAGGAGAAGCCATCCGAACCCCTGCTGCGCTTAAAACTGAAGGAATTGATCGTCAGTATCCTGACCAGCGGCCGGAACCCGGCACTGGCAGCTTATTTCCGGTCGATTGGAGACCGGGATGCCCCCTCCGTCTCAGAAATCATGGAGGCCAATTTTCGTTTTAATCTTTCGCTGGAGGAATATGCCAGACTGTGTCATCGCAGCCTGTCTTCGTTCAAACGCGATTTTCAGGCGAACTTCCAGGAAGCCCCCGGCAAATGGCTGCTGCGAAAACGCCTCGAATATTCCGCTGCGTTGCTTCGCACCACAAAGATGAATGTCACGGAAATTGCCTTCGAAAGCGGTTTCGAAGACGTTTCCCATTTCAGTCGCGTCTTCAAGGACCGATTCCAGGGCTCCCCGTTGGCCTACCGACAGAACGCCATCGCCGCCGCCTGAACCGCCCAGCCAAAAGATTGGGCTGCGCAGCAAAGCAACTCCCGCTGGTATTTCGTATGGTGTCTGCATGATTACACTTGAAGATAGAATCATCACGACGGAGCCAACACCTCAGCCTTGGCTGGAACAGATTCACGAACTGGGCCGGGATTTTGAAACCCGGGCCGCCGAACACGACCAGGACGACTCCTTTGTCTCGGAAAACTACGCGGCCCTGAAGGAGCGCGGGTTCTTTGGCGCGATCGTGCCCGAGGAGTTCGGAGGCGGCGGTGTTTCGCACTCGGCGATGTGCGAGTTGTTGCGAACGCTGGCACAGTATTGCAGTGCGACCGCGCTTGCCCACTCGATGCACCAACATCTGGTCGCAACCACCCTGTGGAAATTCCGTCACGGACAAGGCGGCGAACCGGTGCTGCGCAATGTCGCCGCCAAACAACTGGTGCTCGTCAGTACCGGCGCGAATGATTGGCTGGAATCCAACGGCGAGGCAGTCCGCACCGATGGGGGTTACCGGGTGAAGGCGATGAAGGCCTTCGCCAGCCAGTCGGCCGTCGGCGATGTGCTCGTCACCAGTGCGCCCTACCATGACCCCGAAAACGGATGGCAGGTCCTGCATTTTCCCGTGCCCATAAAATCCGAGGGTGTCACCGTCTTGAACGATTGGCGCGCACTGGGGATGCGCGGAACGGGAAGCCACACCGTCCGGCTGGAAGGGGTTTTCGTTCCCGAAACCAGCGTCAATCTCCGGCGTCCCCGGGGAAAGTTTCACCCGGTCTTCAATGTGGTGGCCACGGTTGCCATGCCGCTGGTCATGTCGGTTTACGTGGGCATTGCCCAAAAGGCGGCGCAAATCGCCATCGACGCCGCGAAAAGGCAAAATCGTCCCAAACCGCATCTGGCCGGCGTTCTGGGCGCGATGAGGAATGAATTGACCTCGGCTGAACTGCATCTGAAGGACATGATCCGCATCGCCAACGATCTCGACTTCAAACCGGACAACCAGACCGGGCAGGAAATTTTGAGCCGGAAAACCAACACGGCCAATGCCTGCATCGGCGTCGTGACCCGGGCGATGGAGATTGTGGGTGGGCCCGGGTTTTATCGGAGTTTCGGCCTGGAACGCCTTTTCCGCGACGTTCAAGGCGCGAAATATCATCCGTTGCCGCAGGCCGACCAGCAACAGTTCCTGGGCGAACATATCCTGCATGCGGATTGAAATGCTCGAATTAAGACCAACCTGCGAAAATTGCCGCAAACCGCTGCCGCCGGATTCGACGGACGCCATGATTTGCACGTTTGAATGCACGTTCTGTCATTCATGCGTGGAAAACATTTTGGAAAACGTCTGCCCGAATTGCGGCGGCGGCTTTTGCCCCCGTCCCATCCGGCCGCGAACTAATTGGAAAAACGGCGACTACCTCGGGGCGTACCCGGCCAGCAACATCGTTAAGCATCGCCCGGTGGACCCTCGTGTTCACCGGCGATTTGCTGAAGGCATAAAATCCATCCCGCCCGGGCGACGGTGACAGGTTGGTCTTCGGACTGGTTGGACAGACGGTCGCCGTCGCCAGTTCAGGACCGGGGCAGAATTTCAATCCCGTTGATCTTGGGATTCTCCACGTTGGGCGTGAACGTGATGTTCAAGGTGCCGTTGGTCACATCCACGTCAACGCTTTCGACATAGGCTTTGCTGAAACCGCCGGCTTTGGCCCAGATGTCAAAATCCTTGAACTCATGCCCTTGAACGTTGAATGAAAAAACCCGGTCGCCCGGCCCGCCAATGTTGGAATAAACCTCCGCGAAATGAAGTTTTACGGTGTACTTGCCGTTGGGAACGGCGAAATTGTAGGCCGTCATGCTGTATCGTTCCGTGCGATAAAGCACCGCGTCTGTGGT
This sequence comes from Verrucomicrobiia bacterium, assembly GCA_041482195.1. Lineage (GTDB taxonomy): Bacteria > Verrucomicrobiota > Verrucomicrobiia > Limisphaerales > UBA11358 > UBA11358. The sequence goes on along the minus strand of JBGPDH010000011.1, from coordinate 1,194 downwards.
GTTGGTAATTTCTGCATCGTCCACTTCATACGTCTCTCCGTCGGCGAAACCCTCGTCCGCGACCCATACATTACCTTCTGAGTCCTTCATATTTTCGGTGACGCCGGCTTTGATACGAACCGGCGGAGTCACTGAAACGAGCGATGTGGACGTAGTTGCGGGCGCAGCAGCCGGTGCTGGTTCAACGGGTTTAGCTGGCGCCGCCGCAGGAGCAGTTGGAGCGGGCATCTCCGTAGCCGGCGCGGCAGCTGCGGGAGTATTTGCAGCTGTAGAGACTGGCTTGGCCGATTGGCAACCCGTTATTAAAGCAACGGCCAGAATGATCGCAAAACCACAGGCCCATTCCCGTATCAAACACTTTGTGTACTTCATAAAATTTTCCTCGGGTTCAATGACTTGCGATTTTTGGTTTTGGCAAAAAAATGTTGCGAAACCTGCCCGACAGCAAGATAAAAAGCATGGACAATAATTCAGACGTCTGAATTCAGGAACGACGCTCACTGGCGCGCCGACATCGCAGCAATCAAAGACAGCCAGGCACGCTTGTGGCGTTCGCCGGTCATCCCGCAAAATGGGATTGTCGTGTTAATGCCCAGCTTGCTGCCGCCTGCCATTTCGGTCTTGGCGTGGTCGAGCACGTCGGACAAACCTTGGGTAAAGATGCTGTCGCGTTCCCGGTCAATGTTGACCTGCACAACTTCACCTGCTTCCGGCCAAAGGTGCATAGTCCGCAACAAACCTTCATTGATGACCAGTGGCACGGGCGCGACAACCACCAGCCAAGTAAAAACTATCATACAGGCAGGGTGGCTTTTGAATCGGCGTTCAACCAGTACACCGACCGCTTGGATCAGAAAATACGACATTATCGTGCCGAAAAGCACCCTGCCCGTTACAAAGTAAAGCGGCACGTTGATGACCCATTCGTGGAGCAGACCGGACACGGCGAAGGCCAGCACGAGCGCAAACACGGGCCGAAACCGCAGCCGCTGGAAGATGGCGTATCGAGACCAGTCACTGAACCACAAATTCCATCGGTTACCCCAGAAATCAGCGACGCTCCGCGCCCGCCAGGGGCGATCGTGAATGGGCGGAAGCATCCGGCCGCTGGGTAACCACAGCACTGACGCGAACGCCACAAGGGTTTCCGACATCAGCAAAAGGACTGGCACTGCGCCATAGCTCAGGGCAATT
>JBGPDH010000010.1:0-25673 GCA_041482195.1 Verrucomicrobiia bacterium | reverse complement strand
GACTTAATCGGCTGGGTGACCTTGAACAACACGAGCGGTAAGACATTCCGGGACGCCAAAATCAAATTGATGGCGGGTGACGTGAACCGAATTCAGCGGGGCGTTTATTCGATGACGGCAGGCAGAATGATGAAGGCGATGGACATGGCTGAAGCCGCTCCCGCCGTCACCGAAAAGGCCTTCGATGAATTTCATCTGTACAGCATTGCGCGGCCGACGACGTTGCGGGACCGGGAGACCAAACAGGTTGAATTTGTCCACGCCGAGCATGTCATCGCGCCGACGATCTACGTCTATGACGGCGCGCCAAACTATCGTTTTTATGGCGGGCTTAACTACGACCAGGGTTATGGCACGGAAGGTAACAAGAAAGTCATCGTCATGCGCGAGTTTGTGAATTCAGACACCAATCATCTCGGCATCGCGTTACCGGCGGGTAAACTGCGGTTCTATCGCCGCGACGCCGATAGCCAGTTGGAGTTTGTGGGTGAAAATCAGATCGACCACACGCCGCGCAACGAAACCATCAGGGTGACGACCGGTAACGCTTTCGATCTGGTTGGCGAACGCAAACAGACCAGCTTCCATGTGGACACCGGCGACAAATGGATGGACGAATCGTTCGAGATCAAGTTGCGCAATCGCAAGAAGGAACCGGTGGAAATCCGCGTGGTCGAGCATCTCTACCGCTGGAACAACTGGGCGATCACGCAAAAATCGGATGATTTCACGAAGAAAGATGCGCAGACGATTGAATTCCGCGTGCCGGTGAAGCCCGATGAGGAAAAGACGGTGACGTACACGGTGCATTATTCCTGGTGAATCACCGGGAGCGCCGGCTTCCAGCCGGCGAATCTCAAAAAACCGGATAACACGCCGGCAAGATGCCGGCGCTCCCGGTTTGAACATTTCTGTTGGAAACAAAAAGCTTTTCTTCTACTTGACAAGCAGGTTCGGCCGTCGAACATGGGCCAAACCATCAATCCCCTGAATTCCATGAAAAAATATCTATTGTTTGGCGTGCTGACTTTGCTGGCCGGGCCGTTGCTCGTGGTCGCCGCCGACCCCAAGGATGACGTCCTCAACGCCTCAAAGAAACTGGCTGACGCCGCCAATTACACTTGGGACGTCACTATTAACAATGCCAACAGTGGCGGGTTCAGCATGGGCCCCAACAAAGGCAAGATCGAGAAGGGCGGTTACCTGTGGTATTCGATGACGATGAACGATAATACCACCGAAATCGTGATGAAGGGCACCAACGCTGCCGTCAACACACCCGATAACGGCTGGCAGACGCGCGCGGAAGCCACCGCCAACACCGACCAACCCGGGCCAGGCAGGTTTCTGGCGCGGATGCTGGATAATTTTCAAACGCCGCCGAAGCAAGTTGACGATTTGGTCTCCAAGGCCAAGGACATTCAAAAAACCGATGACGCCTATGCGGGCGAATTGACCGAAAGCGGCGCCAAGGCTTTGCTTTCATTCCGCCGCGGCAGAAATGGCGGCGATGGGCCGACTGTCACCAATCCCAAAGGCTCGGTCAAGTTTTGGGTCAAGGACGGCGTGCTGACCAAATACGAATTCCATTTGCAGGGTTCGGTCAGCTTTAATGGCAACGACATCGATGTGGACCGTACCACCACGGTTGAAATCAAGGACGTCGGTTCAACCAAGGTCACCATCCCGGACGGAGCCGCGAAAAAAATGTCGTCCTGACGGCCGGCAGCGGGCGGTATGCAAAGCGGGGATGGTTCGACGAGCCATCTAATGCCCGGTGAGAGCATTTTTTACGGACGGCGGCATGACGTTTGATCCTGAATTCGAGACCGGTGGTTGAAACAAGCATGAATTCAGAGAAAGAACGTCTGGCGGCGGCTCAAACCGGTGAGGCGCCATGGCGACTTTGGGGGCCATATCTTTCCGAACGCCAATGGGGCACGGTACGCGAGGATTACAGCCCTGACGGAACGGCCTGGGATTATTTCCCACACGACCACGCCCGCAGCCGCGCTTATCGCTGGGGCGAAGACGGTATTGCCGGATTCAGCGACGAACAACAGCGCCTCTGCCTGTCGTTGGCGTTGTGGAATGGCAAGGACCCGATTTTGAAGGAGCGGCTCTTCGGCCTTACGAACAGCGAGGGCAACCACGGTGAGGACGTAAAGGAGCTTTATTATTACCTCGATGCCACGCCGACGCATTCGTACCTGAAGATGCTCTACAAATATCCGCAACGGGAATTTCCTTACTCGCAACTGGTGGAGGGAAACCAGAACCGCGGCAAGGACCAGCCGGAATTTGAGTTGCTCGACACGGGCATCTTCGACGATGACCGTTATTTCGACGTCTTCGTTGAATATGCAAAAGCGGCGCCGGAAGACATTCTCATGCGGGTCACGGTCCACAATCGCGGGCCGGAAGCCGCTGCTCTTCATGTGATTCCGCAACTGTGGTTCCGGAACACATGGTCATGGAAAGCTTCCGCCAAATCGGTCCTGACCAGTATCAAACGCGCGGCTATCCTGGCCCGACACGCCGGATTGGGTGATTATATCCTGCATTGCGACGGCCAACCTGAAGTTTTGTTCTGCGACAACGAGACCAATTTTCACAGACTGTTTGGACTGGGCAAAGCCGCCGGCGGTTATTTCAAAGACGGGTTTCATGAGTGCATCATTCAGGGTAACCACTCGGCCGTTCATCCGGGACCGGAAGGCACCAAAGTCGGCGCGCTTTACAAGCTGACAGCGGGGGCCGGAAAGTCTGCGCAGATTCGATTACGGCTCTCTCTTAAAAGTCAAAGACAGGCTGGAAGCCCGTCCTGCTTTACCGACTTCGATGCCGTTTTCGACCGGCGCATTCGCGAAGCGGACGAGTTTTACGCCGATTTGCAGAAAGGCATTGCCGATGCGGACGCGCGCCTTGTCCAGCGGCAGGCGTTCGCCGGCATGATTTGGGGCAGGCAGTTCTATCACTACAACGTGACCGACTGGTTGCGCGGTGACCCGGCCCAGCCAGCGCCGCCGCCGGAACGCAAGCATGGCCGCAATGCGGATTGGCAACACCTCAACAACGCGGAAATCATTTCCCTGCCCGACAAATGGGAATATCCGTGGTACGCCGCGTGGGATCTGGCGTTTCACACCATCGCGCTGGCACCCGTGGACCCTGAATTTGCCAAGCACCAGCTTGTCCTGCTCACGCGCGAATGGTACATGCATCCGAACGGCCAGTTGCCCGCCTACGAATGGGCGTTCGGCGATGTCAACCCGCCGGTCCACGGCTGGGCCGCGTGGCGCGTGTTCCAGATCGACCGCAAACAGCGACGCCAGAAAAATCACGATGATCCCGGCGACCTCGCCTTTCTCGAGCGTGTTTATCACAAATTGCTGATTAATTTCACCTGGTGGGTCAACCGCAAGGATGCGCAGGGCCGGAACATTTTCCAGGGCGGTTTCCTGGGGCTCGATAACATCGGCGTGTTCGACCGCAGCAAACCGCTGCCGACGGGCGGGTTCATCAACCAGGCCGATGGCACCAGTTGGATGGCGATGTACTGCCTGAACCTGATGCGCATCGCGCTGGAACTGGCCCGGCACAACCGCGTTTACGAGGACATCGCCACAAAGTTTTTTGAACACTTTCTCAGCATTGCCGCCGCCATCAACGGTATCGGGGAAGGCGCGCTCGGTTTGTGGGACGAACAGGATGAGTTTTACTACGACCACCTCTGTTTGCCGGATGGCGGGAGCGTGCCCCTCAAGGCCCGTTCCATGGTGGGTTTGATTCCGTTATTTGCCGTGGAAGTGCTGGAACCGGGGTTATTCAGGGAACTGCCGGATTTTGCGGCCCGAATGGAATGGTTTTTGAATCATCGCCCCGAGCTGGCCGGTCTGGTTTCGCGCTGGCACGTGTGCGGCGCACGGGAACGCCGACTGCTCTCGTTGTTGCGTGGGCATCGCATGAAGTGCCTCCTCCGGCGGGCGCTGGATGAGAGCGAATTTCTCAGCGATTACGGATTACGGGCGTTGTCGAAGGTGTACGAACACGAGCCGTACCGGCTGGATTGCAGTGGTCAGACACACGAAGTCGATTACTGGCCGGCCGAGTCGCAAAACGGCCTTTTCGGTGGCAACTCAAATTGGCGCGGGCCGGTCTGGATCCCTCCTAATTATCTGCTGATTGAAGCGCTCCAAAAGTTTCATCACTACTACGGCGACGATTTCAAGATTGAATGTCCCACCGGTTCCGGCCGTTTTCTGACCATTAACGGAGTGGCCAACGAACTGGCGCGCCGGCTCACCCGGCTGTTTCTCAAGGGCGCGGACGGTCAACGACCGGTGTTGAAGTATCATCCCAAGCTCGCCGGTGATCCGCATTTCCGGGATTACGTGCTGTTCCACGAATATTTTCATGGTGACACCGGCCGCGGGGTGGGCGCGTCGCATCAAACCGGCTGGACCGGTCTCGTGGCGAAATTGATCCAACCAAGGGCGTGCTGAAATCCGGAGGCGTTTCAACCGGGAGCGCCGGCTTCCAGCCGGCGTGTATCGCAGGTCGAAGATCAACTCGCCGGCAGGATGCCGGCGCTCCCGGCATTGGCACTGCGAAATCTTGCGCTGCTCCATGGCCAATCCGTTTTCACCCGCGCTAACCCGGCTTTCACCGGGTTTTCCTCAATGTACGCCACAGCCTGTGCGAAATGCTCCGCATTACGAACATAGCGATCCAAATATTCGCGCTGCCAGAATTCCCCGTGCCGCTCCAGAAGCTTGTTCGCCTGGTTTCCGATGAACGATTTCCACGAATGAAGAATAACCGGCATCGGAAATCCCTCATGCGTTTCAACCATCACGTGAACGTGATTGGGCATGATGCACCACGCGAGCAATCCGTATCGCTGTCCATCGAAATGCAACAAGGCGTTCTCTGTCAGTCGCGCGATGTCCGTCCGGCGCAACCAACAACCACCATACCCGGCATCCAGATATTTTTCCACGTGCCAATGCATCGCCTTGGCGGCCTCGCTTTTCGACTGACGCGCCAGTTCAACTTTCCATCGTTCCACGACCGAAGTGGGAAGGGAATCGGCCAGACGAAAGGTCAGCGACTGAATCAGTCCCGGATGATCCCAATGCGGCAGATAACTGCGTGAATACCAGCCTAAATGTGGTTCAGGCGGTTGGACGCTTGTTGAAACACGGGAAGTTTCCCGAGAAGACAGTGGAAAATTCGGTGCCAGTGATGGGTAGCGCTGCAGCGGCAGCATGAAAATTGGATAACGCGACGATCGACGACTTGCAAGCTTTTAGGAATACCGGGAGCGCCGGCTTCCAGCCGGCGAATTCCTCAAAGGAAAAATGTCAACTCGCCGGCAGGATGCCGGCGCTCCGGCTATTTCGCCATCACCTCATCCATCTTTTCGTCGGAGGGAGATGGAGCTGCTTCCGCCCCGACAGTCTTGTGGAATTTCACGCTGACGATCTTGCTCACGCCATGTTCCTGCATCGTAACGCCATACAGCACATCGGCCATACCGATGGTGCGCTTGTTGTGCGTGATGATGATGAACTGCGAGTGCGAGATGAACCGCTGCAACAGGTGGACGAAACGGTTGATGTTCGCTTCGTCCAGCGCCGCGTCCAGCTCGTCCAGCACGCAGAACGGACTGGGTTTGACCTGATAAATTGAAAACAGCAGCGCCACTGCCACCATCGTCTGCTCGCCGCCGGACAAAAGGGTGATGTTTTGCAATTGTTTGCCCGGCGGACGCGCCACGATGTCAATGCCGCTCTCCAGCACGTCGTTCTCGTTCACGAGAATCAGGTCCGCCTTGCCGCCGCCGAACACCTCGACGAACATCGCCCGGAAATTGTCGCGCACTTTCTCGAACGTCTCGACGAACATCTGCCGCGTCTGCACATTGATGCGGTTGATGATTTCCAGCAACTGCGCCTTGGCCGAAACCAGGTCGTCGTGCTGTTTGGTCAGAAATTGATAACGCTGCTCGGTTTCCTCGTATTCCTCGATGGCCACCAGGTTCACCGGGCCGATTTCGTCGAGCCGCTTCTGCAATGCCTCGATCTGCTGTGCCACGGCAGTCCAATCCGTGGCTGCGCCGCTCGCCGCCATTTCTTCCGGCGTGAGCGTCTGCACCTTGGCCGGGCCTTCATCCGCGTACGTGATGGTAATGCACTCGCTGCGCACGTCGTCGAGGTTCACGTGGTATTTCTGCTGGATGCGCTCGCGCAAATTCTGGACCGCCATGTTTTTCTGTGCCAATTCCACGTCCAGGGCGCCGCGCTGGTTCTGCAACTCCGTCAACCGGTTACGCTGGTTGCGCAAATTGTCTTCGCGCGCGGTAATGTCGCTTTCCTGTGAATTCTTCCGGCCCATCAGCTCTGCCAACCGGGTATTGGCCTGCTCGCGTTCGTGGGTCAAACGCTCAATCTGCGAGCGCGAATCCTGGATTTCCGATTCTGCCTGCTCCTTGCGCGAGACAAACGCCGAGCATTCGCTGCGTCGTTGTTCGATCACCTGGCTCAGCTCGCGAATCCGTTGTTCCAAAGATTGTTGTTGCTGCCGGAACGACGCCAATAATTGTTCCTCTGCCGCCAGCGCTACTTTGCTTTCGGTCAACGTGGCATTGGCATTGTCGCGTTGCTGGCGCAGATTTTCCAACTCAGCCGTGAGCGCAGTGACCTGTTCCTGGCCGGCGCGCTCGCGCGTTTCCAGCTCGTTTAACTGCCCCGCCAGCACGCTGCGTTTCTGCGCACCTTCCTGCTCCTGCGCGGCCAGGCTCTGGATTTCGAAAACGACCGTTTCGATTTTCTGGTGCAGCAGCCGGTTCGAGTTTTGCAAGGCGTTGAACTCGCCTTCCCGCGTCGCGATGGCGACTTCCTGTTCGCGCAATTCCGTCTGCGCCTGTTGCAGGCTGGCGTGGAGTTCGGTCTGCTCGCTCAACAACGCTCCGCGGCGACGGCTCATGTCGGCGACGCGATTCTGCACCTCCGTCAACTCAGCCTGCAGTTCGGTGATCTGGTTTTTGCGACCCAGAATGGAAGCCGGCGCCTTGGGATTGCCGTGACCGTTCAAATAACCGCCGGTATAAACGCCGTGCCGGCTGAGCAGATCGCCGGTCAACGTCACAAAATCGCAGCCCGCGTGACCGTTTTGGATTTGCGCCGTCGCCGTCGTGAGATCGGAGGCGATGAACGTGCGGCCCAGGAGCGCCCTCAAGAGTTTGTCCACGGACGGTTCGGCCTGAACCACGTCCAGCGCGCGAACGATCTGCCCTTTTTTCAAACCGCTTTGGGCCGCGGCTTTGTTTTCTTCGGGCAAGATTTCACCGCCGAAAACGAGCTGCTTGTCATCGGGGATTTCGATGGAAAGCGCGGCCACGCTCGCCCGGCCGGTCTTGTTCGCGCTCAAATCCGCCAGAATGGCCTGTGCGGATTCGGGCTGTTCCGTCAAGACGAGTTGCAGGTGATGGCCAAGCGCATTCTCGACCGCCACGACAAACTGCTCGGGTACCCGGATGCGGTCCGCCAGCGAACCGATGACCGAGCGCGACTGGCGCAAGGCTGCCACTGCGCCCACGTCAAAACCTTCACGCGAACCTTCCAGTTGTTCGAGCACGTTCAGGCGCGAACGTTTCTCCGCCTGCTGCTGCAAAAACTGGTCCTGCTCGGCGGACGATTGCTGCAATTCCGTCTGCAATTCGCGCAACCGGTTCTGGCGCTGTTCGACCGAGCCGCGCTTGGTTTGCGCGTTGAGCTTCTCAGTCTCGACGTTCACGGCAAATTCCTGCAACCGCGCTTCCAGCCGCGTCCGCTCCTCTTCCAGCTGTACTTTCTCCGCCGACAATTTTTCCAGCCGGACGACGTTGCCCTGCTTCTGCAAATCGAGCGCGGTGATTTCGTTGCGGATGCGCGTCAAATCCTGGGCGGCGGCGAACGCCGCGGCCTGCGCCTCACGCAAGGCTTCCTGGTTGCGCTTCAAATCCTCTTCCACCTTGTTCAACGCCCATTGCTTGGTTTCCAGCGTCAGGCGATGTTGCGCGAGCGCGGCCTCGGACTTGGATAATTTTTCGGTGACCGCGGCCGATTCCTCCTGGGCGGCGCGGCAACGTTCCTCGGCCTGCGTGATGTCCGCCAGTGCCTTGGTGTTCTGGGATGCCAGTTCGCGCAGGCGTTCTTCGTTGAACTGGATCCGGCTCTCGTGCCGGTCCGCCTCGCCCTTCAGTTCCAGCCCGCGCTGCTGTTGGGCGGCGACTTCGTGTTCCAGTTCCGAAAGCCGCTCACGGAGCTGGGTGATTTCGTTTTCCAGCCGCAGCACGTCGGCGGAAACCTGCTCGATTTCGCTGCGCAACTGTTCGGCGGCGGCCTGTTTGGTGGAAATTTCCGCCTGCAACACGTCGAACTGATGCCGGGCCAGCTGCGTGTCCAGGTGCTGCAGTTCCTGGGAAATTTGTTTGTAGCGGCGCGCCTTGCCGGCCTGGCGTTGCAACGAGCCGATCTGCCGCTTCACTTCACGGATGAGATCGGCCACGCGCAAAAGATTTTGCTCGGTGTATTCCAGTTTGCGGAGCGATTCACGTTTCTGGCTCTTGAACTTCGTGATACCCGCCGCTTCCTCGAAAATCATCCGGCGATCTTCCGGTTTGCTGGAAAGAATCTGCGTGATGTGGCCCTGGGCCAGGATGCTGTAACTGGTGCGTCCGACGCCCGTGCCCATGAACAACTGCTGGATGTCCTTGAGCCGGCAAGGGACTTTGTTGAGAAAATATTCGCTGTTGCCGTCGCGGAAAATCCGGCGCGTGAGCGTGACTTCGTCATAGGCGACTTCGACGCCGGCCGCGCGCAAACTATCCTCGCCGACCCTGCCGAGGGTGAGCGACACCTCGCCCATGCCCATCGGTTTGCGGCCGTCCGTGCCGTTGAAAATCACGTCCGCCATTTCGCCGCCGCGGAGTGCTTTGGCCGATTGCTCGCCCAGCACCCAGCGGATGGCGTCGGAGACATTGGATTTGCCGCAGCCGTTGGGGCCGACGATGGCGGTGACACCGGGTTGAAAGTTCAGCGCGGTCTTGTCCGCGAATGACTTGAAACCAAAAACCGTCAGATTTTTGAGATACATGCTCTTGAATCCCGTAAAACGGGATGAACTTGGGCCAAGGCAACCAAAGTTGCCCGATTAAGTAAAGCAAAAACCACTATATACAGCGTGGCCTTGCTGTTGCAGGCACAACTAATTGGTGAGGAACCATGATTTGCTTTGTGCCGACAACTGCTTACTCTAATCCATCAAATCGTCGGTATTTATACGCCTCCCCCGCAAATTCGTCAACTGCTTTTCTGCAATGTCTTCAAAACTGCTCCCGGGGTTCCCCCTTGGCTTCGTTTGACCGCGAAACGTCGCGCCGAAAAGGAAACTGGCCAGGGGCGGAAGCGATGCACTTTGGGCTGGTGGCGGCATTCGATTCCTGCTCTAATCATTCCGTCCCGGCAGCAAACGGAATTTTTTCCGTGCTCCATGAAGTTGGAGAACGTGCCCCGGCGGACAAAGATATGACATGCGAAAGAGAAATGGACCTGTTCTTTGCGCGCAATTGCTACTCTGAAAAGGAGCGTGACAAAGTCAAAGCCACGCTGGCCTACCGGCTCGCGATGGAAAAGAGCGACGCCATTCAGGCCCAAGAGATTGCGACCCAGGTTCTCGAAGGCAAGTAATCCACTGTTAATTCCATGGGCCGAACCAAAACAGCCGCGACCGGGAAAGGGTATCTCGGTGAAATCATGGTCCACAAAATCACCCATGCCGTGGGTGTCGTCGAAGGTGTAACCGAGGCCGAGGCCGGTTGGCCGCCGGAAATCACGTTGAAGCTTCCGGATGGTTCGATTAAAAAAGGCCGGCTCAGCGATTTCCGGGAAGCCAGCGCTCACGAACGGGGAAAATTTTCCCCGGCCTGACCTCCGATTCGAACCGCGAAAGACCTGGCGCGGCGTAGCCGCAACCAAAGGAGCGCGGACGGCCTTGTCCGCGCGAGACTCACGTCGGACAAGAAACACGCGGACAAGGCTGTCCGCGCTCCAGGAAAATTTCCACGCAACACGACGAGATTGGCAACGGCACGGCCAATACCGCAAAGACAGAACTATTTCCGTTTGTATACCGGGCGCTCGCTTGCGCTAAAATTCACACAGGAAAACAAAACTAACAAGAATGGTAGTACGAATCGCTCCAATTCCGGACCGGCGTCCTATCCCTGCGGGGAATTTGGTTTCCCGATCTCAAATGCGGCCACGCGCTGGTTGCCGGCGGTCACATCCGCCCGCGTCATGTTGATGGTCAGGTTGGTCCAGGCTTCGGCCGAGTCCCCGTAGCCTTGCGCGGCGGCCAGACGATACCACTTGTAAGCTTCAATCCTTGATTCCGCCGCCTCCGCCGAAGCCTGCTTGAAGCTGGCCCGTTGACAACTGTCCCCCAGATGAAACTGGGCCCCGGCATCTCCCTGTTTCGCGGCCCGATCGAACCACACGGCGGATTGCGCGGCGTCCCGGGCGACTCCCTGTCCCTGGGCATACATCACGCCGAGATTGAATTGCGCCAGGCAATGGTTTTGCGCCGCCGCCTTGCGGTACCACTCCGCTGCCTGCCCGTAATCCTGCGCTGCACCTTTGTCCGCGGCAAATTTCAAACCCAGATTGAATTGCACTTCCGCATTCCCGAAGTCCGGGTTGGGAGAAGCGGTTTCCGGGTTGGACACCGGTGAGGGTGGGGACGTTTTTTCAGAAGATGGTTTTTCCATGATTGCGATTTTGCACTATTGGGGAGGCAAACACCAGAAATCATTTCATCGCCCGGACAAAGGCGGGGTTGAGATGTAAATCAGGTCTTAGGCGGTAAACGCAGCGTGGTATCCAGCGGTGGTACGTCGGCCAGCTCCTTGCCTGCGGCTACGCCGCCGAGTTTCTCGATTTTCTCGCCGGCGGGGCGAATACGCGATTCATAGCTGCCGACCGCCTGATTGAACGCCCGGTTCGCCGCTTCCAAACCATCCCCGATCTTTCCAAAATGTTCCGTGAAGGTGGCCACCCGCGAGTAGAGTTCCTGTGCCGCCTCTGCAATCGCCCGGGCGTTTTCGGTCTGCGCGTGTTGTTGCCAGCTCACGCTCACCGAGCGGAGCAGGGCGATGAGCGACGCCGGGGTCGCCAGCAAAATCCGTTTGCCTGCCGCCCAGACAATCAAATCATGGTCGCCTTCCAGCGCCGCGCTGAACAGCGATTCCGCCGGTACAAACAGCACCACGTAATCCAGCGCGTTGGGAAACTGGCTCGGATAATCGCGGTCGGCCAGCGCCTTGATGGTCGCCTTCAATTTCGCGGCGTGCGCCGCCAGCGCCTCCGCGCGTTTGACTTCATCCGCTGACTCCAGCGCATTAAGGAAATCAAAGTCCGGCACCTTGGCGTCCACGATAATAAATCGGTCGCCGGGCAAACGCACAATCAGGTCCGGCCGGTTTTCGCCGGCCTGGGTTTGCTCGGTAAAATCGCAATGCGCGCTCATGCCCGCCGCCTCGACGACGCGTCGCAGCGTTTCCTCGCCCCAGCGTCCGCGCGCCTGGTTCGATTTCAAGACCATGCGGAACTGCTGGGTTTCGGAAGCGAGTGTTTGATTGGATTGTGCGAGTTTTTCAAGCTGTTCCTTTACCTTACCGAGTGTGTCTGCCTGACTGGTTTCACTTTGCTGCAACCGTTTCTGGTAGGTCTCGAGCTGTTGCTTCAGAGGTTCGACGAGCGTTTTGATGGATTCCTGCCGCTGGGCGAGATCACCTTTGGCAGTTTCCTGGAATTTTCCAAAGGATTGCTCGGCCAATCGTAAAAATTCCGGTGCGCTTTGTTTCAACGCTTCGGCGCTGAGCGCCTTGAATGCCTCACGCAAATCGTTCAGTGCCTTATCCTGCAGGGTGCGTTGTTCGGCGACGAGTTTTTCTGCGGCCACCCGGCTGGCCTCCGCCGCTGCCCGGGCATTACCGGCGTCCGTGAGCTGGCCGCGCAATTGACTCAGCTCGGTTTCGCGCTGGGCGACTTGCTGGCGCAGTTCGTTTTCCAGGCGTGCGTCCGGACCATCCTCGCGCGTGCGACCAACAAGCCAGCCGACGAGAAAACCCAGCCCGCCGCCAATCAACAGCGCAATCAAGAGTTGGATTCCCGGTGGCATTTTATTCGTTCTCGTTCTCCTGCTCGTCCTCGTCCTCGATCCCGGTTTTTCGATTACGAGGACGAGAACGACGACGAGGAGGATTTAGAAATGCGCAATCACTTCAATCTCCACATTCGCGCCTTTGGGCAATGCGGCGACCTGGAGGGTCGAGCGCGCCGGACAATCGGTGGTGAAATACTTCGCGTACACCTCGTTCATCCCGGCGAAATCGGCGAGGTTGGTCAGGAAAACCGTGCTTTTGACGACGTTGGCGAACGTGAGTTTCTGGTCGTCGAGAATGGCCTTGACGTTTTGCAGCACGCGCTCGGTTTGTGACTTGATGTCGCCTGCGATCAGGTTGCCGGTGGCTGGGTCAATGGGAATCTGCCCGGCGCAGAACAACAAATCGCCGGTGCGCACCGCCTGGTTGTAGGGCCCGACGGCCGCCGGTGATTTCGCGGGTTTGATGATGGTTTTGGTTGCCATGGAATTAATTTTATAGATTTAAAGGTACTTTGCCAGAATCGGTTTTAGTTCGGTCACGGTTTTTTTCGGCCAGAGTTTTTTGTCGGTCAGCATCGCGTGTTTCAACGCGTCGTGACACGGCCAACCGGGCTTGGCCGGGATTCGGGATATGGCGCTCGCGACGATTTTTTTGGCCATGTCGGCATTGCGCTGGAGGTTCTGGATAATCATGGCCAGGGTCACGTGTTCGTCTTCCTTCCAGCAGTCGTAGTCGGTGGACATGGCCAGCGTGGCGTAGGCGATCTCCGCCTCGCGGGCGCACTTGGCCTCGCCCAAATTGGTCATGCCGATGACATCGTAGCCGAGCCGGTGATTCGTGAGCGATTCGGCACGGGTGCTGAACGCCGGGCCTTCCATGTTTACGTAAGTGCCGCCGTCGTGAACAGAGTGACGGGTGACAGGTGACGAGTGACGAGAGGTCACGTCCCGAGCGGCTTGAAGAAGAATTTGGCGTAACTCCTCGCAAATCGGGTGGGCAAACGAGATATGCGCCACGATCCCGCGGCCGAAAAACGTATACTCGAAGCCGCGCTTGGTGCGGTCGAGGAACTGGTTCACGACCACGATGTCGCACGGCTTGTATTTTTCCTGAAGAGAACCAACGGCGCTGACGCTGATGATCCAGGCCACGCCCAGTTTTTTCATCGCCCAGATATTGGCGCGGTGATTCAGCTCGCTCGGCAGGAGGCGGTGGCCGCGGCCGTGTCGCGCCAGAAAAACCACGTTGCGCCCGGCCAGTTTACCGGCAAGCAAATCGTCCGAAGGCGGTCCGAAGGGGGTCCTGACTTTGACCCATTTCTGGAGGGTGAATCCCTCCAGCTGGTAGAGGCCGGTGCCCCCGATGATGCCGATGCGATGTTCAGACATAACGGATTTTTAACCACGAAATACGCTAAACACACGAAAAAAGCGGTAATACTGTTTCGGTGTGACTTGTTATCCGGTCATACCACTCTAATTAGACAGGAGCGCGGACAGCCTTGTTCGCGTTGCGTTCATCACTGGACGCTTCGATTCCGGACAGGAATATGCGGTTCATTCGGAAATTTGCGGACTTAGCGGTCCGCGCTCCGCGTTTTCGCACCATGCTCCTCCGGGCGCCCTGCCAGAATTTATTTTTCCCGGCTGGCATTCGGGAAAAGAATGGTTAATTTGGTGTAATGGAAATATTTCAACGCATTCTCAAGACCGCCGTTGAAGGCGGTGCTTCCGACGTGCATCTGAAAATCGGCACGCCGGTCATTTATCGCATTAACCGCGAACTCATCGCCGTGGACGCGCCCTTTCCGACCGCCGAATGGATGAACAAGATTGTCGAAGCCATCACGCCGGACCATTTGAAGAAGAAGCTCATCGAGGAACGCGAAGTGGACTTTTCGTATTTCATCCCCGGCACAGGCCGGTTCCGGACCAACCTGTTCCAGCAGCGCGGCCAGTGGTGTCTGGCCATGCGGTTTGTGAAGACGCGCGTGCCCACGTTCGAGGAACTGGGTTTGCTCGAGCAAATCAAAAAGGTGGCCGAATCGCCGCGCGGCATCGTGCTCGTGGCAGGTACCACCGGTTGCGGCAAATCCACCACGCTGGCGGCCATGCTCGAACACATCAACAATAACTTCAAAAAACACATCATCACGCTGGAAGACCCGATTGAATACGTTTTTGAAGATAATCAATCGGTGATCGAGCAGCGGGAGATCGGTCTGGACACCTTGTCGTTCCACCATGCGCTGGTCCACGTGCTGCGCCAGGATCCGGACATCATCATGGTGGGTGAGATGCGCGATGACATCAGTTTTTCGGCGGCGATGAGCGCGGCCGAGACGGGGCATCTGGTGTTGTCCACCTTGCACACCACCAACGCCTCGCAATCCATCAACCGTATTCTCGACTTTTTCAAGGCGGAAGAGCGCGAACAAATCCGCCGGCAGTTGTCCGGCACCTTACGCGGTGTCGTCTGCCAGCGCATGATTACCTCGGTGGAAGGCAAATTGACGCCCGCGCTGGAAATTTTGCTCAATACGCCGATGGTCAGAAAACTGCTCGAGGAAAACCGCCTCGACAAGTTGTCGGCGGCCATCGAAACCGGCCTGGACGACGGCATGATCAGTTTCAACCAGTCTTTGTTTAATCTGGTCAAATCGGGACGTGTCAGCGAAAAAGAAGCCTTGTCCAAGGCCACCAATGCGCAGGCACTGGAGATGAACTTCAAGGGCATCTTCCTCGACGAAGGCCGTCGGATCATCAAGTAAACCGCCTGCATCCGCCGAAACGGGCGGTTGACTTAAATCCGACCGGGTGTATCGTTATTCCGTATGCGGATTTCGAAGCGAACCGATTATGCACTCCGGGCCATGTTCACATTAGTGGATCATTACCGGGGGGCGCCGATTCCGATTCGGGAACTGGCCCGCCGCAACGACGTGCCCAAGCGGTTCCTCGAGCAAATCATGCTCGATCTCAAGACCCAGGGTTGGGTGGATAGCGTGGCCGGAATCCGTGGAGGCTATGTACTGGCCAGGAACCCCGAGAAGATAACCATGGGCGAAGTTGTGCGCCATTTCGACGGTGTTTTGGCCCCGATTGACTGCGTTTCAGTGAAGGGATACAAGCGTTGCTCCCAGGAACCCGTCTGCCGGTTCCGCCGGGTTTTTCTCGATACACGCAACTACATCGCCGGAGTGATGGATCGGGCGACACTCGCTGAAGTTGCCAAAGGCATACCCGTTTCCAGACAGGAAATCAGCGCTGGCTTTACCGGCGGTGAAGGCATTTAATACCCGCAAAAAATTTTTAAAATAATTGTTGACAGTTTTACCAATCTGCGGATAATGACGATATAAATAGTCGTTTATTGTTGCAGTAGAGATAGCAGGGCAGCCCCGTATGTGATACTTGATGAGAGAGCGGAACGGTCACCGTTCTTTTTATTTGGCGACAAAGACGACTCAAACAGTCGCTATTTGGTGATAGTGCTTGAAATGAGCAGTATACAACAGAGAATTGGCCTGATGGGGCTTTTTGAGACCGGGCGAAACGAAATCGTTGGTTCATCTGGAAAACAGGCGCTTTAAGTTGAATAGACCTGATCAAAAATCGGAAAAAGAACAACAACAAACATGAAACTGAATCAGTTAATACTGGCCGCCATTATCGGAGCGCAGTTTACCCTGCCGGCCCTGGCAGCCGACGGCGAGACCACTAAGGTTACGGAAGCCGGGCAGGGTGGAAGCCCTGCACCTGGAGTGGGCGCTACAGCTGCCGGTTCTGCGGAGGCGGCGGAGATCGAGAACCTGAAAAAAGAGATCCAAGCCTTGGATCAAAAGGTTCGAAACCTCGAACAGCAACAGGAGTCCAAACAGCAGGCGATTGCCAACACCAACCAGGAGCAAATCCAGGAACTCGACCAGAAGGTGCGCATTCTTTCGCGCCAGCACGAGCTGGACAAGGAATCGGCCGAAGCCGCCGCCAAATCGCAGCCCCGATTTAAACTGGATTCCAGCGGATTCACGCTCACCTCGGCCGACACCAATTTCTCCATCGGCCTGCACGGCCTGGTCCAACTGGACAGCCGGACCTATTTAGGCGACAACAATGTAGCCAACAGCGGCTTTCTGTTGCGGCGGGCCCGTCCTATCATTACCGGCACGGTCTTCCACGACTTTGATTACAACCTGACCCCTGATTTCGCCGGCACGGTGCAAATCCTGGATGCCTTTGTCAATTATCGCTATCAGCCGGAACTACAACTGCAAGCCGGAAAGTACAAATCACCGATTGGTTTGGAAGCGCTGCAATCCGACGCCAACCTTTACTTGAACGAACGGTCACTGGTAACGGACCTGGTTCCCAACCGTGATATCGGGCTGGAATTGCACGGTGATCTGTTTGGGGGAGCGGTTACCTACGCCGCCGCAATTATGGACGGTGCTCCGGATTACAGCAGCTCGACCGCAAATACAAATCTGGACAGTGACCTGGCTTATGACGGACGCATTTTCCTGCAACCGTGGATACATTCTGATGTGGATCTACTGCGCGGGCTGGGATTTGGCGTGGGCGGCAGTTATGAAAACGACCGTGACGGTGTGAACGGCCTGACCTCCGGTTATACGACAGACGGACAACAGAAGTTCTTTACCTATACCGTTACCAATGGTGTGGTGGCCAACGGCCAGCATTGGCGGGTCTCGCCACAGGCCTATTACTATTACGGGCCGTTGGGGATTATGAGCGAATACGCAATCTCCGACCAGGACGTCAGGAATGCGGCTGGCCAGACGGCGAATGTAGCGAATACCGCCTGGGAGGTCCAAGGCGGTTGGATACTGACGGGAGAAGATGCTTCCTACAACGGTGTCACGCCCCGTCATCCCTTCAATCCGCTGTCCGGCGATTGGGGGGCGTGGCAGCTGGTGGGACGGTACGAGCAACTCCATATTGATGACTCGGCGTTTCCGAACTTTGCCAGTTCTGCCGTTTCGGCCTCGGCCGCGCGCGCGTGGTCGACGGGCTTTAACTGGTACCTCAACCGGAACATTCGTTTCAACGCCAGTTATTCGCACACGACCTTCTCCGGCTACACCGGTCCTTCTCCGGCGGTGCCGGCCAAGGGGGAAGATGTTTTTTTCACCAGGATTCAACTGGCATTCTAACTGTCTGAAATCTGAAATTTTAATCGTATGAAAACAATTGTGACCGTTCTGCTGGCGTTAGCGCTCGTTGCAGTGGTGAGTGGGAAGGAAATCAAACTCCTGAACGTCTCGTACGACCCGACGCGCGAGCTTTATCAGGAATACAACGCCGCTTTCGCAAAATTTTGGAAGGCCAAGACCGGCGATGATGTGGCGGTCTCCCAGTCACACGGGGGTTCCGGCAAGCAGGCGCAATCCGTCATCAACGGCCTGGAGGCCGATGTCGTCACCCTGGCGCTGGCATATGACATCGACGCCATGTCGAAACAGGCGAGACTGCTGCCAGCCGACTGGCAGAAACGGTTGCCGGACAACAGCACGCCGTACACCTCGACCATTGTGTTCCTGGTGCGCAAGGGGAATCCGAAGCACATCCGGGATTGGGACGATGTGGTGAAGCCGGGCGTTTCGGTGGTGGTGCCCAATCCAAAAACGTCCGGGGGTGCGCGCTGGGCTTATCTGGCGGCCTACGCTTACGCGCTGGAGACGTATGGGCATGATGACGCGAAGGCGAAGGTATTCATCGGCCGGCTTTACAAAAATGTCCCCATTCTCGATTCGGGCGCGCGCGGCGCGACCATCACTTTTGCGCAACGCGGGATTGGCGACGTGTTGTTGACCTGGGAAAACGAGGCGCATCTGGCCCTCAAGGAATTCGGCGCGGACAAGTTTGAGATCGTCACGCCGCCGTTAAGTATTCTGGCCGAGCCGCCGGTGACGGTGGTGGATAAGGTAGCCAAACGGCATGGCACCACCGAAGTTGCCAGAGCGTATCTGGAATATCTGTATTCAGACGAGGGTCAGGAGATCGCCGCGAAGAA
The DNA here is from genome assembly GCA_041482195.1 of Verrucomicrobiia bacterium. Lineage (GTDB taxonomy): Bacteria > Verrucomicrobiota > Verrucomicrobiia > Limisphaerales > UBA11358 > UBA11358. The sequence continues at coordinate 7,429 of JBGPDH010000010.1, read as the reverse complement.
TTTTTACCGGCCGAGCAATCCGGCCATCGCCAAAAAATATGCCGCCAATTTCGCGCAACTGAAACTGGTCACCGTGGATGGGGAATTCGGCGGTTGGGAGAAGGCCCAGGCCACGCATTTTGCCGACGGCGGGATATTTGACCGGATCTATCAACCATAAAACGCGTTCGTGGTTCCTCCATCAGAGCGGCGGTCGGTTCCAACCGGCCGCCGCTCCCTGCGAAGGTTGACCATGGCAAAAGAGAACAATTATGACTATTGCCGACACCCGATTTGAAACAGACATTCGACCACCGCGCACGCGCCGGCGGTCTTTGACCGATTTACTTGCGCCGCTGGAAGAGATCGCGGCGCATTCTCCCAATCTGGTCGCCAACCACGACGCACGATTTCAGGTTCAGGGCGAAGCTTACGAATTGCCTCGCTATTTGTTTGTCGGTCCGCAGGGCGGTGATACGCCGATTCGTGTCGGCGTGTTTGCCGGGGTGCATGGTGACGAACCGGAAGGCGCCTATGCCGTCGTTCAATTTTTGAAACTGCTTGAGGCCAGGCCCGAACTGGCGGCGGGCTATTGCCTGTCGTTTTATCCGGTCTGCAACCCGACGGGACTGGAGGACGGCACGCGTCATTCGCGACTGGGCAGGGACCTGAACCGCGAGTTCTGGAAAAATTCCATCGAGCCGGAAGTCCGGTTGTTACAGGCGGAACTGGTGTCCCGTTCGTTTCACGGCATCATTGCCCTGCACACGGATGATTCGAGTGACGGTTTTTACGGCATCGTCCGCGGGGCCACGCTGACAAAACACCTGATTGAACCCGCCTTGCAGGCCGCCGAGAAAATTCTGCCGCGCGACGAACGTCCGGTGATAGACGGCTACCCGGCGCGGCATGGTGTGATACGTGACGCGTATGATGGTGTGTTGAGTGCGCCGCCAAAAGTGCGCCCACGCCCTTTCGAAATCATTCTCGAAACGCCCAAAGCACCGCCCGCGTACCTGAAGGAACTGGCCCTGATCGCTGCGCTGCAAACCATTTTGACCGAGTACCGTAAATTCATTGCGTACGCCCCCAACCTGTAACCGGTTATGAGTCGTATCTTCAATGAAATCGCTGAGACCATCGGCAACACTCCGCTCGTGCGATTGAACCGCACCGCCTTTAGCTGTTTGCGGACAGGGATATCAATTCCGACAGCCTGACTGGATTCATTTCCGCCACGCCGTGAAGAAATCTTTCGCAACGTTTTGACAACGGCTATACCGCTGGCAGACAATCCCTTTCTCATGGCCAAGAAGCAAATCAGTGTGCTGCCGGGCTTTCGGCTGACGCTCGGCTACACGCTGCTTTATTTGAGCCTGATTGTCATCATCCCCCTGGCGGCAACCTTCATTAAAAGCAGCGAGCTGTCCTGGGCTGAATTTTCGCACACGGTTTTTTCCCCGCAGGCGCTGGCGGCGTATCGCCTGAGTTTCGGTGTGTCCTTCTGTGCCGCGGCCGTGAACGCGGTTTTCGGGCTCATCGTCGCCTGGGTGCTGGTGCGCTATGATTTTTTTGGTAAGCGACTGGTGGACGCGCTGGTGGACCTGCCGTTTGCGCTGCCGACCGCCGTCGCCGGCATCACCCTGGCGACGCTATACGCGCCCAACGGCTGGATTGGCGCCTGGCTCGCGCCGCTCGGCATCAAGGTTTCCTTCACCCGGCTCGGCATCTTCGTCGCACTCACGTTTATTGGCCTGCCGTTTATTGTCCGCACGGTTCAGCCCGTACTGGCCGACCTGGACCCGGAGATTGAGGAAGCCGCCGCCAGCCTGGGCGCGAACCGCTGGCAGGCCTTCTGGCGGGTGACTTTTCCGGTCATAAACCCGGCGCTGCTGACCGGCTTCGCGCTCGCGTTCGCCCGCGCACTGGGCGAGTACGGCTCGGTCGTTTTTATCTCCAGCAACATCCCGATGAAGACACAGATTGTTCCACTGCTCATCATGGGCGAATTGGACGGGTTCCATTACGCCAAAGCCACGGCGCTGGCCGTGGTCATGCTCGTGATTTCGTTCCTGTTGCTGCTGGCCATCAACCTCTTGCAATGGTGGAACAACCGTTATAACGCAACCAGTCTGGCATGACCGACGACGCCAAAATCAATGCCCCGCGCCGCCTGAGCGAGCCGCCCTTCGTGCGGTGGCTGCTGATTGCCAGCGCGCTGGCGTTTGTCGCCCTGTTTCTCGTCGTGCCACTCGTATCCGTTTTTGCCGAGGCGCTGAGGCGGGGCTTTGGTTTTTATTTCCAGACACTGCGCGATCCGGCAACGGTAAGCGCGATCAAATTAACGCTGATTGCCGCCGGGATTTCCGTCCCGCTCAACTGCCTCTTCGGGGTGGCCGCGGCGTGGGCCATTGCGAAGTTCGATTTTCCCGGCAAAAATATTCTGCTCACGCTGATTGATCTGCCCTTCTCCATTTCACCCGTGATCTCCGGGATGATTTACGTCCTCATTTTTGGCGCCCAGGGCTGGTTTGGCCCGTGGCTGATAGACCACAATATCCGGATTATTTTCGCCGTGCCGGGCATTGTCCTGGCGACGATGTTCGTCACGTTCCCGTTCGTGGCGCGCGAACTGATACCCCTGATGCAGGCGCAGGGCCGGGTAGAGGAGGAGGCGGCGCGCGTGCTCGGCGCGAACGGCTGGCAGACGTTCTGGCGGGTGACGTTGCCAAATATCAAATGGGGGTTACTGTACGGGGTGATTTTGTGCAACGCGCGCGCGATGGGCGAATTCGGCGCGGTCTCGGTCGTCAGTGGACACATTAGCGGCGCGGCGAATGCACTGGGCACGAATACCATTCCGTTGCATGTGCAGATCCTGTATGAAGGAAACAATCTGACCGGCGCCTTCGCCGTCGCGTCGCTGCTGACGCTGCTGGCGTTGGTTACCCTTGTGCTGAAGACGTGGGTGGAATATAAGAATGCCGATTTGCGTGGAACGGCGTTTACGCCGGTGCCCATCGGGAAAAAAGGCCGGACCAGAAGATAGCATGAGTGTTGAGGTAAAAAACATCACCAAGAAATTCGGCGACTTTGTCGCGCTCGACCACGTGAATCTCAAGGTCGAGTCCGGCGAACTCGTCGCCCTGCTCGGGCCGTCCGGCTCGGGCAAGACGTCCCTGTTGCGGGTCATGGCCGGGCTGGAATTTCCCGACGCGGCCGACGCGCAGGTTTTATTTTATGGCGAGGACGTGACGGCCATTCCCGCCAGCCAGCGCCAGGCTGGGTTTGCCTTTCAACATTACGCCCTGTTCCGCCACTTGAGCGTTTTTGAAAATATCGCGTTTGGTCTGCGCGTGCGTCCCCAGGCGACGCGGCCCAGTGAGGAAAAAATCCGCGCCCGGGTCGGGGACCTGTTAAAATTGATCCAGCTCGAACCCCTCGCCAAACGGTTTCCCTCGCAATTGTCCGGCGGCCAGCGGCAGCGGGTCGCCCTCGCCCGCGCGCTGGCGGTGGAACCGCGCGTGCTGCTGCTCGATGAACCGTTCGGCGCGCTCGACGCGAAAGTCCGCAAGGAACTGCGCCGCTGGCTCCGCAAGCTGCACGACGAAATCCACATCACCACGCTGTTTGTGACGCATGATCAGGAGGAGGCGCTCGAGGTGGCCGACCGCGTGGCCATTTTGCGCGACGGCCGGATCGAGCAGATCGGCACGCCGGAGGAAATTTACGATAACCCGGCCTCCCCGTTTGTTTATGATTTTTTGGGCAACGTGAATCTGTTCAGCGGCCGCGTGCGCGAAGGGACGGTCATCATCGGCGAAACCGAGTTTGCGGTGGAGGAAACGGCCGGCGAGACGGACACGGACGCGGTGGCGTTTGTGCGGCCGCACGACATCCGCATCATGCGCGAGCCGAACGGGCAGAAGACTTTTCCGGCGCGCATCCTGCGCTGCAACGCCGCCGGGCCGCTGGCGAACCTCGAGTTGGAACGGCTCGATGGCGGCGGCAACTTCGCCGCGCAATTGAGCAAGGAGGAATTCCAGCAATTGCAGCCCAAGGCCGGCGAACACGTCTTTGTGGAATTGAAGAACTTAAAAATCTTCTCCGAAGACTTTTCCATTTGAATTGGTCGTGGTTCACCCCGGCTGCGGGGTTCAACGGGTCGGAGGGGTCTCCGTTTTCGCTTCCGGCGGCGGTCCGGTTCGCTGTTTCCTTTCCACAAAACGTTGGAGCACGACGAAGAAGGAAGGCACAAATAATACCGCCAGGCAGGTGGAAGCCAGCATGCCGGAGGCGACGGCGATGCCAAGGGATTTGCGGGCACTGGCGCCGGCGCCGCTGGCAAACACCAGCGGCATCACGCCCAGGATGAACACAAATGAAGTCATGAGGATGGGCCGGAACCGGACCTGCGCCGATTCGGTCACCGACGTCAAAATGTCCTTGCCGGCCGCCCGGCGTTCCCGCGCCATTTCGACAATGAGAATGGCGTTCTTGGCCGAGAGCGCGATCAACAACACCAGGCCGATCTGGACATAAATGTTATTGGCCACACCGAGGGTGAGCAGCACGCTGACGGTGCCCAGTAGGGCCAGGGGCACAGCGAGAATGACGGCGGCCGGCGTGACCCAGCTTTCATATTGCCCCGCGAGCACCAGGTACACCAGCAGCACGGCCATGCCGAAGATGTAATAGACACTCTTGCCCACCAGCTTTTCCTGGTAGGACATCGCGGTCCACTCGAATCGCAGGCCCGGTTCCAGGACCCGGTCGGCAATGCCCTGTACGGTATCCAGCGTCTGGCCGGAACTGAATTTGGCAGCGGTGGCACCGTTGATGGTGGCCGAAGGGAACAGGTTGTAGAGCTGGATCACGGCCGGACCAACGGTGGATTTAATATCGGCGAGCGAACCGAGCGGGACCATCTCGTCTGACTGGCTGCGGACATAATAGGTTTTCAAGTTATCTGCCGTCAGTCGCTGTTTGGAATCAGCCTGCGCAAACACCATGAAGTTGTGACCGAACCTGGTGAACTGGTTTACGTAACTGGAACCCAGGTAGGTCTGCAGCGTCTCGTACACGTCACCCACGGGCACATTGAGCGTCTCGGCCTGTGAGCGGTCCACCGTCACGGCGATCTGCGGCACAGTGGAACGGAACGACGTAAAGGCGGCCTGGACCATGGCATTGGTGCGGGCGGCCGCCACAATGGCATCCGCATTCTGTTGCAACCTCACAAAATCGAAAGTGCCATCGGTCAATTCCACCTGCATCTGGAAGCCGCCGGACAGGCCCAGCCCCTGGATGGGCGGCGGAACGAGAACCAGCGTGCTGGCATCCTGAAATTGGGCCAGTTTCGCTGAGAGTGTCAGGTAAATGGTTTTCAGATCTTCACCCTTGCCGCGTACGCCCCAGTCCTTGAGCACCAGATACATCATGGCGGCGTTGGCCAGGGACGCACTGTTGTCCAACGGCGAGATGCCTCCGATAACGATGACCTGGTCTACGCCGGGAATCTCCTGGCCGATCTTTGCGATGGTGTCCATTGCCTTCTCCGTACGCTGCAAGGATGCGCCGTCGGGTAGTTGTACCGAAACCATCACGTAGCCCTGGTCTTCCGTGGGAATGAACCCGGTGGGGACCCGCGTTAATCCCCACCCGGCCAGGGCGACGAGGGCCAAGGCAATCAACACCATCCGGCCGCTGTTTTGCACCATGCGTCCAATCAGGCGCATGTAGAAGCGTTCGACGGGTTCGTAGGCGGAATTGAACCAGCGGAAGATGATGTTTTTCCGGCGGTTCGGGTCGTGCTGACGGAGCCAGAGCGCGCATTGCGTCGGTTTTAACGTCATGGCGTTCACCGCGCTGATAATGGCCGTGACGGCGATGACGAGCGCAAACTGGCGGTACATCTGCCCGGTGACCCCCGGCATGAACGCCGGCGGCAGGAAGACGGACATGAGCACCAGGGTGATGCCGATAATGGGACCGAACAATTCGCCCATGGCGTCAATGCTCGCCTGTTTGGGGGTCTTCCCGCGTTCGATATGCTGCGCGGCGCCTTCCACTACGACGATGGCGTCATCCACGACAATGCCGATGGCCAGCACGATGGCGAAGAGCGTGAGCAAATTGATGCTGAATCCGAGCAGGGCCATGCCGGCGAAAGCACCGACGATGGTCACCGGTACGGTGGTGGCCGGCACCAGGGTGGCGCGCCAGTCCTGCAGAAAAATCATGATCACCAGCAGCACCAGCAAGCCGGCCTCGTACAGGGTATGATAAACTTCACTGATCGATGCGCGCACGAATTTGGTGGTGTCGAAGGGAATCGAGTAGCTGAGGCCTTGCGGAAAACTTTTCGCATATTCCGCCATGGCCGTACGCACTCCCTGGGCCGTGTCCAATGCATTTGCCCCGGGCAACTGGTAGATGGCGATTCCGCCGGCCGGCAGGTCATTCTTTTTGAAAAACTGGCTGTAGGTCTGGGCGCCCAGTTCCACGCGGCCGACGTCGCGGATGCGCGTAATCTGGCCGCCGTTTTGCGGGTCGGATTTGACGATAATGTCCTCAAACTGCTCCACGTCGGTCAGCGCGCCCGCCGCGTTCACGGTCAATTGAAAGTCCTGGCCCGGCGGCGTGGGCGGCATGCCGATCTGTCCGGCGGGCACCTGTGCGTTCTGCCGTTGGATGGCGTTGATGACGTCCTTGGGTGCCAGTGAACGTTCCCGCATCAATTCCGGGTCCAGCCAGATGCGCATGCTGTATTGGCCGACCCCAAAGACCGTCACGTCGCCGACCCCCGGCAGGCGGGCCAGCTTGTCCCGAAGCGCGATCGTCCCATAGTTGCTGAGAAACAGGGCGCCCTGGTCCTGGTTCGTCGAGGTCAGCGTGATGATCTGGAGGATGGCCGTGGATTTTTTCTTGGTGACTACACCCTGTTGCTGGACGGACGGTGGCAGTTGGGACATCGCGGCGGCAACGCGATTCTGCACGAGAATCTGGGCGAAATTCAGGTCGGTGCCGACCTTGAACGTGACGGTAAGGGTGTACCGGCCGTCCGAAGTGCAGGTGGACTGCATATAAATCATGTCCTCGACGCCGTTGACCTGTTGTTCGATGGGCAGCGCGACGGTCTCGAGCACCGTCCGCGCGCTGGCGCCGGGAAAACTGGCAGTGACCTGGACGGTCGGCGGTGTGATGGGGGGATACTGCGCGACAGGCAGTGTCATGATCGCCACGCCGCCCAGTAGCATGAAGAGAATCGCGATGACATTCGCGAGCACCGGCCGCTCGATGAAAAATTTGGCAAACATGTTGGCGCAATTGCGGGGCTCAGGGCGCGGGAGTTGGGTCGGTCGTATCGGCCTGAGGTGTGGCTTTAAAACCCGCGCGCGCGTTGGCGATACCGTTGATGATGACGCGGTCTTCGGCTGTCAGTCCGCTG
>JBGPDH010000009.1:0-26593 GCA_041482195.1 Verrucomicrobiia bacterium | reverse complement strand
TCCTTGCCGGCCAGGAACTGGATATCGTCAATCAACAGCACATCGGTCTGGCGGTACTTCTTGCGGAAGCGGGCCAATTGATTGTTCTGAATGCCGTCAATGTATTCGTTGGTGAATTTTTCGGACGAAACGTAAGCCACGCGCGCGCTTTTTTTGTTGCTGGCGACATACTGGCCGATGGCATGGAGCAAATGGGTTTTGCCAAGGCCGACACCACCGTAGAGGAACAGGGGATTGTAGGATTTGCCGGGGGCCTGGGCCACGGCCAGCGCAGCAGCGTAGGCAAAGTTGTTGTTGTTGCCGACGACAAAAGTCTCAAACGTGTTTTTGGGATTAAAATTGATGTCCCCGTTGTGGATGATTCGTTCGTGAGCCATCTCGGCAGCCCTGGTCGCCTTGGCCGTGGCGGTGGGAGGAGCCGGGAGTGCCTGGGCGCTGCCCCCGGCAGTAATCTTGAATTTTACCTGCACCTGTCGCCCGGCGGCAACCGTCAGTGCGTCCTGCAAGAGGCTGAGATAATTGTCCTTAAGCCAGACCTCACAGAATTCGTTGGCGACTTCCAGGGTGACGTGGTTGGGTTCCACGGCGTTGGCGCGCAACGGCGCAAACCACATGTTGTAAGTGTCCGTATTCAACCGGGAACGAATATGTTCCCGCGCTGAATTCCAAATTTTTTCTGCCGAAAGCTGCATTTGCGTTTTGTCAAAAAGCCCGTTTTTCAAGCGTTTTATTCACCTAGCCGTAAAATTGGCGTTTGACCTCGCCCGCCATGCTCACTTCTCAAACTGCAAAACTGCCGAACCGCCAAATCAGTGACACCCACGCGTTTGTTTTATGAAACCGCCAATCGAATACTAACACAACACGTTGATTTATAAAATCTTAAATACAAAAAAGTTCAAATCCTGATTTTACGTCTTCGACAACCTTTGAAACATCACGACCGAATTGTGCCTACGCGAATATTTTTACGCGAATAGCTCTGACGTTTCTAGGACAACATATTAACTTTTGTTCACGAGTTATTCACAACCCCGGTTCCGCCCGCCCGAGCAGGCTTTTTTTGTTCATCCCTATAAATCAAAAAGTTGGGTTGCCAACAAGAAAAAGTATTTTGAATTCGCAACCGTTCGTTTCCATCACCCTTCAAACTGCCTGTTCTCCGGTTTCGCCCGTGCGGATGCGGACAATGTCCTGAACGGGACTGACAAAAATTTTGCCGTCACCAATCTTTCCGGTTTTGGCCGCCTTAACAATTGCAGCCACGGCGGAATCCACCAGTGCATCGGCCAATACCAGTTCAACTTTGACCTTGGGGAGAAAATCCACGACATATTCACTGCCCCGGTAGATCTCGGTGTGCCCCTTTTGCCGGCCAAATCCCTTGACCTCAGCCACCGTCATTCCGGCAACGCCCAGGGCGCTCAGGGCCGATTTTACGTCCTCCAGCTTGAAAGGTTTGATGACGGCCTCGATTTTCTTCATGCGTTTTCCTTTCGCTCGGCTTGCGGACTGATATTAACAGGCCCTTTGACCCTGTAAACAGGAATCTCTGAATTGACGGCTTCGGTCCGCTGAAAATGCGGCCGAACGGGTCGAAACGACCATTAACGCTGGATTAGCCACTTATGGGGGTGGGGTAAAAAAGTATGTAAGCTTATACTTTTAGCGTCTATGTTGACAGGAATAAGAGTATGTGATTTAGTTCTCTGCCAAGGTGCGACGGGATTTGAGGCTGTCGACAGTGTTCTTTGACGTTTCCAAGGTTTTCGATCCGGGTCCTGGTACACTCCCGGATTGGAGTTCTTCGTAAGCCTACGTACGTACTATCGAAAATTCCCCGGGTCTCTCGGCCACCCTCTGGCGGTTTGACCCGGTTTTTCTTTTTCAACTTCTGTTTGGATGCCTGCGCGTTCGTTGACACCATTTTACCCGGCTGTTAGTTTCGTTCCTTCCGGAAGTCACGATGGACTATAAAAACACATTAAATCTGCCTCGCACCGATTTCCCCATGAAGGCCGACCTGGTCGCCCGGGAACCGGAACGGCTGCAAAAGTGGAAAAAAAACGGGCTTTACGGGAAAATCCAGGTCGCCCGTGCCCGGGCGGAGAAAAAATTCGTTCTGCACGATGGCCCGCCCTTTGCCAATGGCGACGTCCATATTGGCACGGCCCTGAACAAGATTCTCAAGGACATTATCGTCAAATACAAAACCTTGCGCGGTTTTAGTGCTCCCTACATTCCCGGTTGGGACTGCCACGGTTTGCCGATTGAATTCAAGGTTTCCCAGGAAATGCGCAAGTCGGGTGATACCAGTGCCGATCCGGTAGCTATTCGGAAGGCCTGCGAAGCTTACGCCCATAAGTACATTGACATCCAGCGTACGCAATTCAAAAGGCTTGGTGTATTGGGGGATTGGGAGAATCCCTACCTCACACTGAACCGGGAATATGAGGCCGAGGAACTGCGCCTGTTTGCCAATATCGTTGAGAAAGGCTTTGTTTATCGCGGCAAAAAGCCGGTTTACTGGAGCATTCCCTGCCGCACGGCACTGGCTGAAGCCGAAGTCGAATACAAGGACCACGTCAGCCCGAGCATCTACGTGAAATTTCCAGTTCTTGGCCGGCCGAATACCTTTGTGCTCATCTGGACGACCACGCCTTGGACCCTGCCGGCGAACCTCGCCGTCGCTTACAACGACAAATTTCAATACGTGCAGGTCGATGTCGGCGGTGAAAAGTACATTTTATTCCGTGGATTGCTTTCCGCGGTGGCTGAAACATGTGGCTGGGCAAATTATACGGAACAGCCTTTTCCCATGGAGGATCTGGCACGGCTCGAATACCAGCACCCTTTTATCCCGGCGCGCCGGGGGAAGGCCTACGCCGCCGGGTTCGTCACCAGCGACACGGGTACCGGCTTCGTTCACATCGCGCCCGGCCATGGGCTTGAAGACTATGGCCTGGGTTCCTCTGTCGGTTTGCCGATTTATTCGCCCGTGGATGATGACGGCAAGTTCGCTTATACCAACGAACTGCCGGTCGAACAGCAGATGCCGAAGGAAATGATCGGCCAATCGATTCTGGAAAAACACGGCAAAAGTGACGCGAACGAAGCCGTGTTGCATGCACTTCGGCTTAATCATGCACTGTTGCACCAGGAGAATTATCATCATAGCTACCCGCACTGCTGGCGCAGCAAAACGCCCGTCATCTTTCGGGCCATGGACCAGTGGTTCATTGAGATTGATCATGTAGCCGCGCCTGTAAAAGCGCGGAAGGGCTCCTCCACCGGCAACGACCGCGTTTTGACAAACGCGGCTACGTTTCGCCAGGATGCCCTCACCGAAATCGACCGGGTGAAATGGATTCCTGATTGGGGTGTCAACCGCATTAAAGCCGCAGTGGAATCCCGTCCCGACTGGTGCATCTCACGCCAGCGGACCTGGGGCGTCCCGATACCGGCGTTTTATGACGCCAGAGGTGAACCGATTCTGGACGCGCAGATCGTCCGGAACGCCGCCGATTTCATTGAAAAACACGGGTCAAACGCCTGGTTTGAGAAATCCGCCGCCGAACTTTGGTCGCTCTTAAAACCGAAAGATTGGAAAGGTGCGGAAGCCGTCAACAAATCCAGCGACACGCTGGACGTATGGATTGATTCCGGCTCGTCGTCGTTGGCGGTGATTGCTGCGCGGCCGGAAATTCGCGGTAAGGACAAACCGTTTCAGTGTGATATGTACCTGGAAGGTTCGGACCAGCACCGCGGCTGGTTCCAATCGTCCCTGTTGCTGTCGCTGGCCGGCAACGGCGCCGCACCATACAAGACAGTACTCACGCACGGTTTCATGGTGGATGCCGACCGGGAGAAGATCTCCAAGAGCAAACAACATCAGGGCGGTTACGAAAAACCGCAAACGTCGGAGGCTTACATCAAGAAATGGGGCGCGGACATCGTGCGCCTTTGGGTGTCGTCGCAGGATTTCCGCAACGACATCATCGTAAGCGAGGAACGCATCGCCAAGGTGGCGGAAACCTATCGTGTCGTCCGCAACGCGCTGCGTTATCAGCTTTCGAACCTGTACGATTTTGATCCAGCCAAACACGCCAAACGCGACGATGAACTTACCGGACTCGACCGCTGGATTCTTGGCGAATTCTCAAAACTGGAGCAGGAAGTCATCAAGGCTTACGACAACTATGAGTTTCACGTGATTTACCAGAAGGTCAGCCAGTTCATCGCCGTCGAACTTTCGGCAATTTACCACGACGTCATCAAAGACCGGCTCTACACCGACCCGGCGAATTCACCTCGCCGCCGCTCGACGCAGACCGCGCTGCATCGACTGGTGACCGGCCTTTGCCAAATGCTCGCCCCGATTTTGTCGTTTACAGCAGATGAAGCGTGGGAATTTGTGCCGGGGAAGAATGCGAATTCCGTTCATGAATCCGAGTGGCAAGTAAATGTTTTAGCACTCACTGCAGATGAAATTGAAAATTGGGCATTTTTATTAAAAGCTCGTGAAATCTGGTTGCCAATATTGGAAGTCAGTCGTCGGGATAAAATTATTGGGAAGTCTCTCGATGCCAAAATTCAACCAGTAGCAGAGCACTTCCCAGAATTAGCAAAAAGTCAAGAGCTCCGGGATTCTTTCAAAGAACTGCTTAATGTTTCGCAAATTCAATTTTTGACATTCAAAGAAAATCCCGATGCTACTGTGGAAGCCTTGGGAAAGCGTGTTGTGCATGCTGACGGCCAGAAATGCGAGCGTTGCTGGCATTGGGAGACGGATGTGGGTTCGAACCCGGAACACCCGACGATTTGTGGTCGATGCGTAAAGGCCGTGACCGAAAAATAAGAGTGGCGATGTTCATCGGCGTGCGAATGAACGCCGTGCGTTTGACTTTCCAGTTGCACTTTTTATGGTGTTCGGCTCTGATTTGGCAGGAACGAGTGTTCGAGTGGCTGAGTGAATTCTCCCCAACAAATGACTTGCGGACAGCTTTTAGCCCGATGGCTGGCTGCAGCAAGCACATTCCTATTCACCATATCCCAATTCGTGCCCTGCGGACCGTCCTTGGATCTGTCAGCCATTGACGATTCCTGGATGCAGGCATTGCACCTGGCCTTTCTGCAACACTGGCAGTTCGGCCGCGATATTGTCTTTTCCTACGGTCCGTGGGGTTTTCTACATGGCGGGTACCATCCGGCAACGTATCTGATTACCATGATTCTGTGGTCAGTACTTTCAGGTGTATTCTGGTGGCCGGCATGGCGGATTGCTCAACACTTTTTCAGGAACCAATTCGCTTCCTGGCTCTGGCTTATGGGGTTCATTGCCACAGCCGATCTGGCCCTTGTCTGGGTCTTGCTGCTACTGCTGCTGCATTTCTTTGTGGAGGACCGACCGTTTACGATCATTCAGGCTGTGCTTACGCTGTCGCTGGGCCTTTTGAGCCTGGTCAAGTTTGTTACCTTTTTGTTCGCGGTGACGGTCGTGCTGTTGATTGCCTTGGATAACGTCTTGCGACAACGTCGTTTCCCTTGGATTTTGCCTGTGTTTATCGCAGGCCTTTTATGCTTTTGGATCGCGGCGGGCCAGCACTTGAGTTCGTTTGTCCCTTATGTTCAATGCTCGTGGCAGATCACGAATGGATTTACTGAAGCCATGATGTTGACTGGTTTCAAGGAAGTGCAGGACCTTTGTTTTTTTCTCGCCGCAGTCGCGGTGTTAAGCGTAATGGCAGCATACGCTGCGTGGTTGCGACATCGTTTCTTTGGGATAATTCCTTTGTTGGGATTGGGCTTCATTCTTTTTGTGACTTTTAAGTATGGTTACGTACGCACTGACGTGCATGAGGTCGCGGCCACGGAGGATCTGGTCCTTATTTCTTTTGCGTGTCTGGCGACTCTTTGGCCGACTTTATGGAAAAAGGGAACGTGGGCCATTATCGCTGGTCTTTTACCGACGGCGGCCATCTTTCTTTTTTTATCGTTCATTTACAGCCGTGATGCCCAGGCCGGGTTACTGGCCAATACCCTTAAAAACCCCGGCTTTCAGGGAATTTTTGCGCAGGTGGAGGCGGTCCGTGGAGGCAAGGATTTGCGCGAGGCATATGAAAAACACCTGGCCGATCTGCGAAATCAGTTTCCACTCCCGCCCATCGAGGGGAACATTGATGCGTATCCTTTGAATCTAGACCCCATCTTTGCGTATGGCCTGGTCTACCACCCGAGGCCGGTGATACAAAGTTATTCCGCGTATACTCCGGAATTGGCGAAACTGAATGCAGATTTCCTTCGTGGCGAAAATGCACCGAAGAACATTTTAGTTGAGGGATCCAGTTCGAAGTGGGATTTTTCGCCGCAGGACCAGTGGTTTACTATAGATAACCGCTTTCCGTCGTTGGATGATGGTCTATCCTGGCCGGAATTATTGACACGGTACGACGTCCAGGAGGCCGAAGTTTCTTTTGTCCTCTTGAAACAGTCGCCCCAACCCCGGCAATTCCACCTGGTCCCGCTCGCCGACCTCGCCGTGAACTTCGGCGAACGAATCGCTGTGCCATCAGCAACCCATGGCCCCATTTGGGCGGAAATCGAACTCGACCAAACGCTGTGGGGGAAGGTGGTATCGACGCTTTACAAGCCACCTATTCTTCTTTTGGACGTCTCAACGCGAGGTGAACCGAGACCGTTTCGGAAACGTTTGGTTCCGGGTATGGCCCGCAGCGGATTCTTATTGTCACCGCTCGTTGAAGGTTGCACCTCATTTGCTATGCTCGCTGCCACTGATGCCTCAAGCAATCTGGCAGATGATGAGGTCACCTCCTTTAAAATCTTTACCGCCGACGGCTCTTCGGCCGGCACTTATTACCATGAACCGGTGCGACTCCGTTTGTATCGGCTGGAATACCCGAAGCAAGATCTTGAAGACATCACCGGGTTCCGGCAATCAACGCAGTTGGAGAAGATCCTGCGCCATTTGCGACTGTTGCATGCGGATGTTATGCCACAAATGGTTTTTGCCCCGGGAGAAGGGACTGTCCTGGAAGTTACGCCGGGCTCTCAATTTCTGGTGAGTGTTCCAAAGGGTGCCACGCAATTGAAGATCGGCTTTGGCATTCGTGGCAAGGGCATGAGCGGGCCCCGGGATGCCGGGGAGATTGTTTTTCGAGTGCTGGCTGTAGACCGGCAAAGGCAGAGGCATCTGCTGTGGTCGCGCCAACTGGACCCGGCCGCACAAGAAACCGACCGGGAAAAACAGGAGGCCCAGGTCGAATTGGGCGGTCCTGGCACGTCCGGCATTGTGCTTCAGACATTGCCGGCCGCAAAGGATGGTGGAACCGGGACACGCAGCTATTGGTCGGAGATTGACTTTCAGTGAAAGGCCGGAAGGCGGAGTTCGATAAATAAATCCGGCAACTCACCAGAGCGCGTAACCTTGTCCGTCAATTTCAATAGCCAATGGATGGCAACCAGATTCCTTCCGGAGATTCGTAGGGCCCCAGGGTCATGTAGGTCATGATCTTGCGGAGCCGGTGGCCGGATTTCAGCACGGCGCGATAAAAATTGCCAAGGGTCAACGGGCAGAAAAAAACGGCAAATTCCGGCGGCACGCGCCGAGTCGCCTCACCGATCAATGCCAGCGCGTCCGTTTCGGTTGCCGCCACGCCGTGTCCCAGGAAGCCGGGAATAAAGTAGCCGGTAATTTTCCCGCCGTGCTCGCGCAGGAACACCGGCAGGTTCATTCCCAGGAGCATGTCGATTTCCCCGCGGCGACTGCACTTGTAAAGCCGGCGCGAAAGGTCATCCAACACCGGCAGGTCCCCCAGGCTTGCGGCGCGCACGGTCGGGTCAGGGGTTGATGCCGGCCGGGCGTCCATCAAGCCGACCGGCGTGCGGACGTCAAAGCCCAATGAAGCATAGAGCGAGAGCGATTTGGTGTTGAACGAATCCTGCTGGAGCCGGACCTGCTTCATTCCGTTTTGGTGCGCATAATCCAGGACGGCTTTCATCAATGCGCGACCCACACCCCGGCCGTCATAGGCCGGGTCAACTGTGATGGGTCCGACGCCACCAACCGGGTCAGTGCAGGAGATGAAATTCGAACCCACCAGCCGGTCATCCACATGTGCCGCCACACCGTGAAAATGTTTTCCGGAGATGAACAGTCCGATAATGTGGCGGGCCAACTCGATGTTCGGAATGTCCAGCGGGAAGGCATGTCGGTCGTGGACGCTTTTGAAAGCCTCGAAGCAGATGCGTGCCAGTTCGGGGACATGTTGTGGTTCGGGCCGGATGAGTTCGATGTCAGGCATATTGATTTTGTGGAACGGCGTTTAAGCAGGTTGCTGCTGCGTCAGGCAATGCAACGAACCAAAACCCCATACCAGGTCGACCGCGTGAATACCAACCACGGGACGACCTTTGAACAGTTCCCCCAGAACGCCGAGTGCGATCCGGTCGTTCGGGTCGTTGAACGTCGGAACGATCACCGCGGCGTTGCTGATGTAAAAGTTCGCGTAGCTCGCGGGCAGGCGGACCCGGTCAAAGTACAGTGGCGCAGGCATGGGCAACTCTACGATTTCCGGCCGGCTGCCATCTTCCAACCGCAACTCCCGGATGCGTTCCCAGTTCTCCGCCAAGGGACGATAATTCGCGTCTTTCGGTCTTCGTTCGCGGACAAGGACGAGCGTTCTGGGATTTACAAAGCGACAGATGTCGTCGATGTGACCATGGGTATCATCCCCGACCGGGCCTTTGGCCAGCCAGAAGATGTTCGTGACACCCAGATAATTCTTCAGCGTCATTTCGATTTCCTTCCGTCCCAGGCCCGGATTGCGCACCTGAACCCTGGGGTCGAGGTAGCATTGCTCCGTTGAGAGCAGGGTACCCCGCCCGTTCAGTTCGATGCCGCCGCCTTCAATGACGAAGGGACGCCCGCCGCACTCGGCGTGCAAGAGCGGCAGACGCAGAACGCGCGCGGCCGTTTCCGGAACGGTTGTGTCCTTACGCCAGTTGGGGTATTTGGCCCAGCCATTGAAATGAAAATGGACAATCGCTGTCCGGGATTTGGCATTCCGGATCCCGCGTCCCGGGAATTTGCGTTTGATGAAAATCGGGCCGCTGTCGCGCGTCCAGCCGCGATTGGTCGGATGGGTGACAAACCGGACCTTTTTCAGGTCGCAGCCGGCGCGGAGCAGCACGCGACGCGAGAAATCTTCCTCGGCTTGGTGGCGGACCAGGATGCGCAGGCGTTCGCCGGCAGAAATTTTTCGCGCCATTTCGCCATAGACCCACGGAATGGCCGCGAATTTGCCGGGCCAATCGGTGACATTATGCGGCCATCCCAGCCAGGTGGCCTCGTGCGGCTCCCATTCCGCGGGCATCGAGAAACCGTGTTTCGCGGGTGTTGACATGTTCGCATCCGGCGCTGTTGCCATAAGGTGCGCGGAGCATAACGACTCCATTCGGTCTGGGAAATCCAGAAACCAAATGACCTGAGAGAGCGGGAGTTATTGAGGAGGGAAGCTTCAGCCTTGCAATGATTAATATCGGCCACGTTACCAATTAGTTCAAATAAAAAAGTTTACAAAAAGTTGCTGTGGCTGGATGCAAATTCACCCGACCTGGACGAAAATAAAGTAGGAACAGCGAATGCTAACAACTGTCTTGGTCATATGAAGATGCGCCAAAATCAACCTGGAAGCCGGATGTCCGGAGCGAGTCATGGATTCGCCGGCCAGCTGGTTTTGGTGTTTCTGTATCTTACTTGTTTTGAGTCACTTGCATCCGAACGCACGGTTATCACGCTGCCGCTGGGGGCGACGGGTGTCGAAGTCCAACAAGCGTTGAACCTGCTGCCCGCGAGTGGCGGAGAGGTGGTCTTGCCGCCGGGTGTGATTGAAATTCACCAACCCATCCTATTGCGTCGCGACCACCAAACCCTGCGCGGGTTCGGGAGGGAAACCATCCTCCGCCTGGCCAACGACGCCAATTGTCCGGTCATCATCATGGGTGAACCGGTCAACAATCCCCAACAGGCGGTCCGGTACCTGTGCCTGCGTAACCTGGCCATCGATGGCAACCGCTCGCATCAGGACCGCGAACTGTGGCAATTGCAGGGCGAAGGCTCGCAAATCCGCAATAACGGCATCACGATCCAAAACGTAAGCGATTCGGTGGTGGAACATGTGATCGCTGCTCATTGCCGCTCCGGCGGGTTGGTGACCACGCGCGGTGTGTATCGGCTGACGGTGCGGGATTTGACGGCGTTCGACAACGAATTTGACGGCCTCGCCTGCTATCACACGGAGAACTGCCTGTTTACCGAACTTTATCTGCACGACAATCCAGGTGCGGGTATTTCGCTGGATCTGTCCTTCAACAACAATGTGGTCAGCAACGCCGTGCTGGTGGCCAACGATCTCGGCATTTTCATGCGCGCCAGCAGCGACAATCGGTTTTATAATATTTCCATCCAGGACAGCCACCATTACGGGGTTTTCATGGCGCACACTGAACGGCAGACCATGCGTGGTTGGCAGCCGGCTCCCCGCACGGAGTGTGTGCGCAACGCTTTCACCAACCTCATCGCCAGCAATTGCGGGAGTGCCGCCTTCCGGGTCAACAACACCACCTGCACCAACAACATCATTGTCGGAGCCCAGTTCCGTGGTGATGTTCAAGGCGGACTCTCACTGGCTCGCCCGAACCTGGTGGTGGTGAAATAATTCCCCGGATTGCGTCGCCGGATTGCTTCATAAATTCTCCCCGGACGGAAATTTTCCAGGTGCTGCAAATTCTGAATTTGGGGTTGGCAATCCGGCAAACCTTTGTATCGTGGGGCAACGCGGAATTTTTCAGAGTGCACCTATGAAGAAAAAAGCACAGCCTAAATCTCCCGGCGGACCCGTATCCGGTTTCATCCAACATCACTTCCGGCATTTCAACGCCGCGACCCTGATGGACGCCGCGCGCGGCTATGCCACGCACCTGGAGGGAGGCGGACACATGATGATTTGTCTCGCGGGGGCCATGAGTACCGCCGAACTGGGGCTGTCCCTGGCCGAAATGATCCGCCGCGACAAGGTGCATCTGATTACCTGCACCGGGGCGAACCTGGAGGAGGATGTGTTCAACCTGGTGGCGCATGATTATTATGAACGCGTGCCGCATTACCGGCATCTGACACCCAGGCAGGAGGAGGATTTGCTCAAACGCCATCTCAACCGCGTGACCGACACTTGTATCCCCGAAGGCGAGGCCATGCGTCGCATGGAGGAGGGCATGCTCGAAGTCTGGAGGGCCGCCGAGAAAACGGGCAAACGGCATTTCCCGCACGAATTTTTTTATCAGGTCTTGCGCAGCGGCAAATATGAAAAACACTATCAAATCGACCCGAAAGATTCCTGGATGCTGGCCGCGGCCGAAAAAAACCTTCCGATCGTTGTGCCCGGCTGGGAGGATTCGACCCTTGGCAATATGTACGCCGCCGCCCTCGTTCGCGGCGATCTGAAGAATACCCACACCGTTCGCACCGGAATCGAATACATGATCTGGCTGGCGGATTTTTACGCGCGAACGACCAAAAAAAATCCGTTTGGCATGTTCCAGATTGGTGGAGGCATTGCCGGCGACTTCCCGATTTGTGTCGTGCCGATGTTGCACCAGGATTTGGAACGCACCGGGGTGCCGTTGTGGAGTTACTTCTGTCAAATCAGTGATTCGACGACTAGCTACGGCAGTTATTCCGGCGCCGTGCCGAACGAAAAAATCACCTGGGGCAAGCTGGGGGTGGACACGCCCAGTTTCATTATCGAATCCGACGCGACCATCGTCGCCCCGCTGATTTTCGGGTATGTGCTCGGGTGGTAGCCTGCATGAAGCTCAATGATTTCTCCGATGCGCGCGTGCTGGTCACCGGCGGCGCGGGTTTCATTGGCAGCGCCCTGGTTTGGGCGCTGAACCGGCAGGGCTGCGACCGCATCGTGGTTTGTGACCGCCTCGGCACGGATGAAAAGTGGCGCAACCTCACGCCGCTGCGCTTTGCCGATTATGTGGAAGCCGACGATCTGCTGTCCCGATTGCAGAACGGCGCGCTGGGTCAATTCGATCTCGTGTTGCATCTGGGCGCCTGCTCGTCCACCACCGAACGTGACGCCGGTTTTCTCATCCGCAACAATTACGAATTCACCCGGGACCTGGCCGCCTGGGCGCTGGCGACCCAAACCCGTTTTGTTTATGCATCGTCCGCGGCAACTTACGGCGATGGTTCGGCGGGCATGGAAGATGACGAAACCAGGCTCGACACGTTGCGGCCGTTGAACATGTACGGTTATTCGAAGCACTTGTTCGATCTGCATGCCAGACGCGCCGGGTTCTTGAACCGGATTGCCGGTCTGAAATATTTTAATGTGTTTGGCCCGAACGAAGATCACAAAGGGGACATGCGGTCGGTGGTTCACAAGAGTTTCGGCCAGGTGCGCGAGACCGGTGTCATCCGTCTCTTCAAAAGTTATCGCCCGGATTATCGCGATGGCGAGCAGAAGCGCGATTTTTTGTACGTCAAAGACGCCGTCGCCATGACGCTGCATCTGGCGGCCAATGAAAAAGCCGGCGGCCTGTTCAACATCGGCAGCGGCGCGGCGCGGACCTGGCTGGATCTGGCGCGCGCCGTCTTTACCGCCCTGAAGCGAGAGCCCAAAATCGAATTCATCGAAATGCCCGAAAGCATCCGCGATAAATACCAGTATTTTACACAGGCAGATCCGGGTCGGTTGCGTGCCACCGGCTACACTGCGTCTGCCACCTCGCTCGAAGCGGCGGTAAATGATTACGTTGGTAACTATTTGGTGCCGGACAAACGATTGGATCCGGCGGTGGCTTGAGGTTTGCAGATGCAGCAGCCGTCCTTGCGGTTAAATTTTACTGTAACGTGACTTGCCGTTGGCTCTGGTTCTCGCCAATCCTTCAGCTGTGAAAGGCAAATTGTTTATCGTTTCTGGAATCGTCGCGCTGGCCGTGTTTGGTTCGCCTGCTTTAGCCGGTGATTTCGATGCCACTACCGACGCGGTTAGCCATAACACGAACGGCCTCGAAACACCGGTCAATCAACTCGTCACGCCCGCGGGAGTTCTGGTCGAACTTTCCGGCGTGAGACCGAACGCGCTGGCACTGAGCCCCGACGGCCGGCGACTCGTGACGGCCGGTTTGACCCAAAAGCTGGTCGTTATCAACCCGGCCACGGGCAAAATCCTGCAACATGTGCCATTGCCTGCGGACGACAAACTTCCGCCGGCCGAATCCGTCTCCAGTGGCAGTCTTCAACCGAATGAAAGAGCCAAGCTCAGTTTTACCGGCCTGGTCTTTTCGCCTGACGGGTCGCGGATTTATCTGGCCAACGTCAATGGCGACATCAAAGTTTTCGGGGTTGAACCGGGTTACAAAATCACGCCGTTGTATTCCATCCCGCTGCCGCCAGCCGAGGCGCCGTTGCGCAAGGCGGAGATCCCGGCCGGTATCGCCGTTTCGCCGGATGGCAAAAAGCTTTATGTTGCAGGTAACCTTTCCAATCGCCTCCTCGAACTCGACGCCGCGACCGGGTCCGTCTTGAGAACCTGGGACGTCGGTGTGGCGCCGTTTGACGTGGTGTTCGCCGGTCACAAGATTTACGTGAGCAACTGGGGTGGTCGGCGGCCCGAAACGAATAGTCTTGCCGGCCCCGCCGGCGAAGGCATGCGTGTACGGGTGGATGAGCGTTCCATCGCCAGCGAAGGTTCGGTTTCCGTAATTGACCTCAATGCCAACTCCGAACTCCGAACTCCGAACTCCGGATTGGTCACCGGTCTGCACGCGTGTGCGCTGGCGTTGTCGCCGGACCGCCGTTGGCTGGTGGTGGCCAATGCCGGCAGCGACACGCTAAGCGTCATCGACACTCGCACGGACCAAATTACCGAAACAATCTGTGCCCGACAGAACCCGGCGGATTTGTTCGGCGCCCAGCCGAACGCGCTGGCGTTCGACAAAGAGGGCAAGACGTTATTCGTCTGTAACGGCACGCAGAACGCCGTGGCGGTCTTTCGCTTCAAGCCCGGCAACTCCCAATTACTCGGTTTGATCCCGGTCGGCTGGTTCCCCGGCTCCATTGCCTACGATGCGAAGCGGAAGGAAATTTACGTGGCCAATATTAAAAGCCTGCCCACCATCCCGCAAAAAGCGATGTCAGGTCATGGCAGCGCTATCGGATTCAACACACACCAATACAGCGGTTCGCTGTCACTGGTGCCGGTGCCGTCGAAAAAGGAACTGGCCGCGTTCACCCGGACAGCACTGGCCAATTTGCGTTATCCATTGCTCGCGCAAGCGGCTTTGCCGGCACGACCCGATCAACCCGCACGCCCCGTACCGGAACGCGCAGGCGAACCAGGCGTGTTTCGGCACGTCATCTACATCATCAAGGAAAATCGCACCTACGACCAGGTCCTGGGTGACATCCGGAAGGGCAACGGGAATGCTGATTTGTGCGTATTCGGAGAAACGGTCACACCGAATCAGCACAAGCTTGTCCGTGATTTCGTGCTGTTGGACAACACCTATTGCTGCAGCATCCTGAGTGCCGATGGCCATCAATGGGCCGACACGGGAATCGCGACGGAATATGTGGAGCGCGGTTTTGCCGGGTGGCCTCGCAGCTATCCGGCGGGCGGCTTCGGCGAGGAAGGCCGGGACGCCCTGGCTTATTCACCGGCGGGTTTCATCTGGAACGACGCGCTCGCGCACGGCAAAACGGTCTGCGATTTCGGTGAATTCACCACCGCCCACAAAAAATGGGAGGATTCCGGCCACACGGGTGATCCGAATTTTCTCGATTGTTATCATGATTTTTTGAGGGGCTCGAACGCCATCACCTATTCCTGTGAAGCGGACATCCAAGCGTTGAAGCCTTATCTGATGACGAATACCATCGGCTGGGATTTGGACGTGCCGGATGTGTGGCGCGCGGCTCAATTCATCAAAGACCTGAAACAGTTTGAAACCGCGGACAACCTGCCCAATCTGGTCATCCTTTGGTTGCCGAACGATCATACCAGTGGCACTGCGCACGGCTCGCCCACGCCCGCCGCGCAGGTGGCCGACAACGATTTGGCACTCGGGCAGGTGGTCGAAGCCGTCAGTCATAGCCAGTACTGGAAAGACACCTGCATTTTAGCGGTGGAAGACGATCCGCAAAATGGTTGGGACCACGTGAGCGGTTATCGCACGACGGCTTACCTCGCGAGCGCCTATACCCGCCGCGGTGTGGTGGTGAGTACGCAATATAACCAGACCAGTTTGTTGCGCACGATGGAACTCATGCTCGGTTTGCCGCCGATGAATCAGATGGACGCCACGGCCACGCCGATGTTCGATTGTTTCACCAATACCCCGGACTTCACTCCCTTCAGCGCCGTGGCCAATCAGGTTCCGCTCGACCGGATGAATCCGGAGCCGAAGACCATTTCCGATTCCCGGCTGCGCCAGGACGCGTACGTTTCTGCACGCCTGCCGCTCAAGCAGGAAGACCAATGCCCGGAGGACGTGTTCAATCGCATTTTATGGGACGCCACCAAAGGTCCGCAAACGCCGTATCCGCTTTGGGCGGTGAAAGCGACGGATGATGATTAAGCTGCGAACAAAAGGATTGTTCCTTCCGTTATTGGCCGGAAATTTGCTGCTACATTGCCTGTCAGGGCTTGCGGCTGCCGTCATAGTCGTAGGCTGCCCAGCCTTGTAGTCGCAAGTCCCTGACATTTTAATCGCATCACGCCATCCAATTCGGCTGCTCCTGCCTGTTATTGACCTGGAAAATCCATGTGACTTTTCTTGTAACTTGGGCTGTTTTTTGCCTAAGTAATGGATAAGCCCTGTGGATAAATTATGGAAACCGCACCACCAGTCCCTGAACCGCAAGCCGTCGTGCCGCAAACAACTCCAACGACGCTCGCCGCCAAATTGTTCAATGTCATTGCTGCGCCGGGTGACGTCTTCGCTGAAATCAGGGTTGTGCCCGCGCGCGCGGTTACCTGGCTTGTGCCGGTCCTGCTCTACGCCGTCGTCGGCGTGATAACCGTTTGCGTTCTGTTTGCCCAGCCGGCGATTCGCCAGATCATCCATGATCAACAGGTCAAGGCACTCGACCAGCAGGTGCAACAGGGGAAAATGACGCAGGCACAAGAGGACCAGGCGTTGCAGGTGATGGACAAATTTATGGGTCCGACCATGCTGGCTGTTTTTGGCAGTGTCGGCGCCGTGCTCAACAGTTTCATTTCGGTTTTTTGGTGGGCCCTGGTGCTGTGGCTGTTCGGCCGGTGGTTCCTCAAAGCGCGGTTTCACTATATGAAAGCCGTGGAAATCGCCAGCCTGGCAAGTGTGATTATCGTGCTGGGCATGGTCATCTCAACACTTTTGGCAGTCATCCTTGGCCGACTCTACGTCGGCGCCAGCCTGTCGGTGTTCGTAAATGATTTTGATCCTAAAAATCGTGTGCACCTCCTGTTGGGCGCGGTAAACATTGTTTACTTCTGGCACACAGCGGTGCTGGGTATCGGTCTGGCCAAACTTTCGGGCGGTTCCACCGCCAAAGCTTTGATGGTCGTCTTTACGTATTGGATCGTGGCCGAGTTGTTGCTAATCGCCGCCGGTCTGGGATCGTTGGCATTGTAAAAGCAGCAATTAATTATAATATTCCGAAACTAATTTCCGTTCATCTTGTCTTAATTACCTGGTATTATGGCTAAACCTAAAAAACGACGGAAGATCATCATCCTTTCAGTTATTGGCGTGGTGCTGGTCGCACTGACCCTGGTGGCCGTTTATAAAAAGCGGGAGCCGGCCATCATGATTCAGGCGGAATTGGTCGCACGTCACAGTCTTACCAACATCGTTGTGGCCAATGGTAAAATCCAACCCGTCGTGCAGGTCACCATCAGTCCGGAAGTGAGCGGCGAAATCATCGAATTGCCGGTCAAGGAAGGCCAGCGGGTCAAAAAGGGCGATTTGCTGGTGAAAATCAACCCGGACATCTATGTCGCCGCGGTCAATCAGGCCAAAGCCGGTTACGAATCTGCCCTGGCCACCAAAACCTCGGCTTCCGCAAATCTGGAAAAAGCCGAGGCGGACTTCAACCGCAACCTGTCGTTGTTCAATATCAAACTCATCTCCGAATCCGACTATATCGGATTCAAATCCGCCCGCGACGTGGCCAAAGCGCAACTCGACAGCGCCGATGATCAGGTCAATGTGGCCGAGGCGGCGGTGGACAGTGCGAAGGAGCAACTGGCCAAAACCACCATCGTTTCACCGCTCGATGGCACCATCAGCAAATTGAACTCGCAAGCCGGCGAACGCGTTCTGGGAACCGTGCAAAACGCTGGAACGGAAATCATGGTGATTTCGGATTTGAGCCAGATGGAAGCGCGCGTGGACATCGGTGAAATGGACGTGGTAGGGATTAGCCCCGGCCAAAAGGCGCGGCTGGAGGTGGATGCATTCAAGGACCGCAAATTTGCCGGGCTGGTGACCGCCGTTGCCAGTTCATCAAAGGACAGCAACCTGCCCGCCGGTTATTCCACCGGCACCGGCCAGTCGCAGGAAGCGACCAAGTTCCAGGTACGCATCCGGTTAAGCGACAAAGAGGATTTTCGCCCCGGCATGTCCGTCAGCGCCGAGATTGAAACCACTTATCGCACCAATGTACTCACCGTTCCGCTGGCCAGTGTTACTACCCGTCCGCCACCGCAAAAGAAAGTGGATCCGCCAAAAGGCGGGGGGACCACGTCATCTACAAATGTTGTGTCCTCCCAGGCAGGCACCAATGCTGTTGCCTCAGGTACGAATAATGTCGCGTCGGCCTCCAGGACCAAGGACTCCAACAAGCCGGTGGACGTCGTGTTTGTGGTCAAAGGCGATCGTGCGGAAGCCGTGCCGGTTAAAATCGGGATCTGCGACGACAATTACTGGGAAATCACCGACGGTCTGACCAACGGCGAGGAGATTGTGTCCGGCGGCTACCGCGCCATCAGCCGCGATCTGAACGACGGCTCGAAGGTCAAAAAAGGCGCGGTCACGGCTGAAGTGCCAAAGAACTAGCCGTGTCGCTCATCCGCTTCCAGAACATTTCGCGGCGTTACCAGATGGGCGCGGAGATCGTCCACGCGCTGCGGGATGTGTCGCTGGAAATCCAGCGCGGTGAGTACGTCGCCATTATGGGACCATCGGGCTCCGGCAAATCCACCCTCATGAACCTCATCGGCTGCCTCGACACGCCTACCTCCGGCCATTACGAATTGAATGGCATCAACGTCAGCGATATGGATGACAACCAACTCGCGGAAATCCGCAACCGTGAAATCGGCTTTATCTTTCAGACCTTCAATCTGCTGTCGCGCTCGGATGCTTTGCACAATGTCGAATTACCGCTTATTTACGCCGGTGTGCCGGCGGAAGGCCGTCGCCAGATTGCACTCGATGCGCTCAAGCAGGTCGGCCTCGCAGACCGTATTCATCACAAACCCAATGAACTTTCCGGCGGCCAACGCCAACGGGTGGCCGTGGCCCGCGCCCTCGTCAATAAACCGTCTCTCCTGCTGGCGGACGAGCCTACGGGTAATCTCGATTCCAAAACCGGTGCGGAAATCATGGCGTTGATCGAGGAACTTTCACGAAAAGGGAACACCATCATCGTCGTCACGCATGAGGAAGACATCGCCAAACAGGCCCGCCGGATCATCCGCATTCGCGACGGACTCATCGCCAGCGACGAAAAGCAGGTCGATGGTCGCGAGTCGAGAACCGAGAGTAAAATCCGCCCGGCGCTCGACCCTCGACCCTCGACTATCGACCAGCCATGAGGTTTCTTGGCGAATTTCCCGAAAGCCTGGCGATGTCGTGGAACGCCGTCCGCGCGAACAAGATGCGCTCGGCGCTCGCCACCATTGGCATCGTCATCGGCATTGTCACCGTCACCCTTATGGGCGCGGCCATCCACGGGCTGGACCAGGCATTCGTGAAAAGCCTCTCGGCCATGGGCGGAGATACCTTCTTCATATCAAGGTCCAGTTGGCTGAATGATTCCTATGATGACTGGTTTAAAACGCAGAAACGCAGGCCTATCCGGCCGGAGGACGCCGAGGCGTTAGCGCGGCAAATGACTCTGGCTTCCGCTATCGACCCTACGGCATACGACTACGACACGGTGAAATACAAGGACCGCAGTGCCGACAGCGTCACGATTATGGGTACTACCCCGGATAATCTGGTCACAACCGGGTCCACCGTGGCTGAAGGCCGGTTCCTGACGGCGGCGGATGCCGAAGGCAGCCAGCCAGTCTGCGTCCTGGGCGGTGAATTGGCCACGAATTTGTTTCGTGGTGATTCGCCGCTCGGCCAACGCATCAAGATTCAGGACCAGTCCTTTCTGGTGGTGGGCGTCTTGCAGAAGCGAGGAAACTTGTTTGGGAGTCTTGACCTGGACACGCGGGTCATCATTCCGCTCCGGGAATTCCTGGCCGAAATTTGGAACCGCCCGGACGTGAGTATTGAGATCAAAGCCAACGGCCTGGCGCAACTCGACGAGACCCGGGAGGAACTGCGCCAGACGATGCGTCATATCCGCCATCTCCGTCCGGAGGATCCCGATGATTTTGCCATCAATCAGCAGGACCAGTTTGTGGACCTGTTTCATAAAGAGACCCGCACGATTGCCATCATCGGTTTGTTCGTCACCAGCCTGTCGCTGTTCGTCGGCGGCATCGGTATTATGAACATCATGTTCGTCTCGGTCGTCGAGCGGACGCGCGAGATCGGGGTGCGCAAAGCCATCGGCGCCAAGCGCCGTAACATTTTGCTGCAATTTTTAATCGAGGCCGCTTGCATTTGTCTCATGGGCGGGGTCATCGGCCTGAGCATCGCCTGGCTGATCACGCTGCTGGTAACGCACTTTTTATTCACGGCCACCATGTCTGTAAACATCATCATTATGGCCCTGCTCGTATCCTTGTTCACGGGAATCGTTTCCGGCTTCCTGCCAGCCTGGCGTGCGGCGCGGATGGACCCGGTGGAGGCCTTAAGAAGTGAATGAAATTTAATAGACCCACATTGTTACTCGCCGAAGTCCGGGAGAGCTTTTCTATGGCCATGAACGCCCTGAAGGCGCATAAGTTGCGCTCGTCGCTCACGTTGCTTGGGGTGTTGATTGGCGTTTTCTCCATTATTGTCGTGATGACGGCCATGCGTGTACTGGAACGAAACGCGGAAAGCTGGATGAGCGGGCTGGGCAGCCAGACCTTTGCCATTCAGCGATGGCCGCAAATCCAGTTCGGCAACAACTCCGACTGGCAAAAATACCGGCGTCGGAAATATGTCACACTGGAACAGGGACGACAGGTGGCCGAGAAAGCGACGCTCGCGATCAACGTGGGCATCGAAGGGGATTTCTGGCGCGGCCAGATTTCGACGCGTTACGCCAAGACGTCGCCCAGCACCGAATTGTTGGGCGAAACGGCCGCCAGCTTCCCGGCTCGCAACTGGGAGATTGACGATGGGCGAGTGTTGACGGACAACGACGTGGAAGACGCGCGCGATGTTTGTGTGCTCGGCAGTGCTCTGGCTAAAACGGCTTTTCCCTTTGGCTCGGCCGTGGGCGAAGATATCAAAATCAACGGCTACAAATACGTGGTGGTGGGCGTGCTCGCGGCCAAGGGAGGTTCGATGGGGGGACAACAGGACGATTTCGCCATCATCCCCGTCACCACGGCGCTTAACCGCTACGGTCGCTGGTGGGATGACCTGACCATCCTCGTGCAATCACGCGATTCGGCCAGCTACAACGATTGCATCGAGCAGGTTCGCGGCGCCCTGCGCGCCATCCGCAAGGTGCCGCCAGGCCAACCCGACGATTTCGAGCTTTTTTCCAACGACTCGCTCATTGCACAATTCGATTCGTTCACCCGGGCTGTGCGCATTGGTGTAACCATTATCAGCTCCATCGCCCTGGTGGCGGCGGGCATTGGCATCATGAACATCATGCTGGTCTCGGTCACGGAACGGACACGGGAGATCGGCGTCCGCCGCGCCATCGGCGCCAAACGACGCAACATCATGACGCAATTCATTATGGAAGCCATCGTGCTGTGTGAAATCGGCGGCGTGATTGGCGTGGGCTTTGGTGTTCTCGGCGGCAATGCGCTGGCCTGGTTCATGAAAGTCCCGCCCGCGATTCCGGTTGACTGGATCGTACTGGGTCTGTTCATCTGTTCCCTCGTCGGGGTCATATTCGGGACTTATCCTGCCTACAAGGCGGCGAATCTTGACCCGATTGATTCGTTGCGGTACGAATAAACGATGTGCGGCGCGCCGGCAGGTTGGCAGCCTTTTTGCTTTGAACAGGGATTGTCAGCACCCGGTCTAATGCCCAACGACAAGGAACTTGTTTTCAGAAATAGTCATAAAATGCGATGGCTGTGGTTTTTAGTTTGTTCCGTTCTTGGACTGGCACTGCTTGCCGGCGGACTGTTGGTGCCTATGCACTTGCGGGCCGTCGATGCCGGTATTCTCGCCCGAGCCAGCCGGAATGGACCCGCGTTGCTGGAGCAGGGACGGATCCTCGCCGGCGAACAGCGATTGGGCGCGGCCCAGATGCTGATGCAAGCGGCGCGCCTGGAAGCCTTTCCCGGCTGGGACCGGCTCGAGGAGACGGTTACCGCCCAGACGCGGCAAAATCCGTCGGCGCTGACCTGGGGCAATGATACGCGAGTTCAAAATCTTTTCGCCGATACCATCCCGGCGCCCTTCACCGACTTCATTGTCCGTCAACAAAATCGTGAAGCGGCGCTCGCTTCTCTGACTCATTCAGCGTCATTCACCGTCCAGGAATTGATGCGCAGCCGGTCTCTGACCAAAACGGTGCTTCTGCCTTCCTCTCCGTCCGCTTCGGGCCAGGCCTTTGACGCAGCAGTTGCCATTTGTGGACTGTTGTCGAATAACGGACACTTGACCGCCAGTCTGGACGGCCGGATTGCATCGCTGGCCGAACAGGCCAATCAAGGCGGCGACAGCAGACCGCTCGAGGAAACGCTCATGGATTTCCTGTCGCTGGGTGAGCGATTCAACTGGGACCAGCTCGCGGCGTTTGTCGCGCAGGTCCCGGACACCGCAACGCTCCATCAACTCGCCGGCCCGACCCGTACGGCCGGAGCCCAATTGCCGGTGCTCTTTGCTGCCGTAGAATTATCGGGCAAGCCCGCGGCGGTGGCCGGTTACCTCGGCAAGTTCAGTCAGACCGGCCTCAAAGACCTCGGGGCCGGCCTCGCTTACGGTGGCGGTGGCGTGGCTGAACTGGCAGAACGCGGTCAGCGTTTTTATCGGCCGGAATGGGAACGGCGTGTTACTGCGTTTGAATCCATTAACAATTTCTTTTATCGCGCCGCGGATTATGGCCTGCAGCAACCGCAGCTGGCGATGGCGGCCAAATGGCTGGCCTATTTGTTCAGCGGCTTTCTTTTGGCGGCAGCCATGCATTTTGCCCGTCCACCCGTTTCACCGTTGGAACGTCCGCTGCAGGTGCGCGGATTCCATCTGGCCCGGGAGTTTTTATTTTCGCTGGGGTTCCTGCTCGTGGTCTTGCTCCTGAGCGAGCCGTTTCTCGCCCAGGAGACCCAGAAAGGGGGATTCTCCTTTCGACTGCTGCCGCTCACGGCGAGCGGCGGGGTCCCCGCAGGGATTGCCAACTTCCAACAAACCATCATGAACCCTACTATCCTGATAACCATCCTGTTGTTCTTCGTGTTGCAAGCGCTGTTGTACACGATGTGCATCGTCAAGCTGGCGGAAATCCGCCGGCAACACGTGCCGCCGCGTATGAAGCTTAAACTCCTTGAGAATGAAGACCACCTGTTCGACGCCGGCCTCTATCTCGGCTTCGTCGGTACCATCATCTCGCTGATCATCGCCTCGATGGGACTGGTCAAATTCAGCCTGATGGCGGCCTATTCCTCCACGTCGTTCGGTATCATCTTCGTCGTCATCTTCAAAATCTTCCACCTGCGCCCGACGCGGCGGAAATTATTGCTGCAGGCGGAAACCCAAACTCCCGAAAACATGGCTCCGGTCACCACTCCTGCCTCCGCCTACTCATGAACCGAAGTATTCTCATTGTCATCTGTGATTTCCTGTTGCTGAGTCTGTTGACGTTTTCGACGGACATCAACCACATGGCCGACGACAGCACGGCGCCCCCGACGAAGGTCGTCATTGCGCCCATGCCGGTCACCAATCCCGGCAACGACCTTACCGCCGTCATGAAACAGGCGCTCGAGGATGAACGCCGCAGCCAGCAACAATTGCAGCAACAACTGGCGGAGGCCCGTAACGCGACCGACCAGCGCGCACAGGAAAACCAGCAATTGCAACAGCAGGTTGCCGCGGCGCAGGCCAACGCCGAAACCTTGAACCGACAATTGAAGAACAACTCCGAACAGGCGCAGCAAAAACTGGCCGCCACCGAAGCCGAGGCGCAACGGCAATCGGATCAGGTCGCCGCGCTGCGATTGCAGTTGAATCAGCTCACGCAAACGAGCCAGCTGGCCCTGGCCGAGAAACAGCAACTGTCCAACCAGCTCCAGGTGGCCGAGGTGCAGGCACATGCCGCTGCTGAAAAGGCCGCCCTCATGCAGCAGCAAGTTCAGATGCAGCAGGCGGAGAACGCCCGGCTGGCCGATAGTTTCAAGACCCTGGCGACCAATTCCGTCCAGTTGGCGCAGGAAATCCGCCAGAACAGTCCGCTGGCGCCGAATACCATTTTCAGCGACTTCGTGTCCAATCGCGTCGAGGCCGGCATTTCCGCCTGGCGCACCAGCATGTTCAACATGGACACCACCAAGGACAAACAAACCGCCACCGTGCTCGTCACCGACGGAACGCACTATTTTGCGCTCTGCCACGTGCAGGACACGCCGGTGACGTTGTGGGACCCGGGCACGGACTGGGACAAACTGGCGGGTTCGCTTAGCTGGAACGGGCACCAGGTGTCGCTGGGGTCAATGGCCTTTAATGCCCAGGACCCGCGCGTCGTGATGATGCCAATCTCACGAACGGATGCGCAGAAATTGGGCTGCAAAGTTTATAAGCTCTCTTCCGACCCCTACAAGTTCCAGGAAGCCGTGCTCGTGGGCGCCACCGAAGAATACTACGGGCAGTGCAATTTCCAGATCGATATGAACACGCCGCAGTATGTGAAGCTGGACCGCAGTCTGTTGAAAGGACTGTTCGGCAAATTCAATCCGTCACGCGGCGACCTGGTTTTCAGCCGCACCGGCGAATTGCTGGGCATCATGGTCAACAACACCTACTGCCTGACGATCCAAAGTTACGCGCCCGCTGCGACATTTGCCTTTGGCCGGGATTTGAGCAACCAACACACCGGCGGGACGCTGTCGCAACTCTACGGCTACGTGTTCCAACTGCCGCTAAGGTTGCAGTAAACAGAATCGATTAGCTTACGATCAATGGCGGAATCTTAGGTGGAGATCAAAGGCCAAGCTTACAGCCTATCTGGGTGTCAGGCCGCCCTCAACGACCGCCGCGGGAAACCAAATGACCGCGCGAATCATATATATCACCGCTGGCGTATGCGAAGTAACCGTATATCTTGCAGCGTAGAAATACAATATTGCTCTCGTCGGCTCGAGCCCCTGGGCTTACTATTTCAAAACTACTGTTGTTTGTAGTGAACGAAGCCCAACTTGCCGCGGGCGGGTGAATGTGGTCTCCGGGGCAAACGAGTAGTTTCGGTGTATCCGAATAATTGGTGAGACAAAGAAAATTGGAAGGTAAATAGCCATCATGGTCGTCGGGATACATGCGGCACATGCAAAAGACAAGCGAGCGCATGTAATTTCTGGCCCCTAACTCCTCGCGGTAACCCCTGCTGGCAAAAAATGCAATAACAAGAACGCCCAGGCTGAGAAGAATGGCGATTATCCATCTTTTCATGATGTACGCAAGCGGCCTAACGGATTATGGACGGCTCGTTGTGCAGCCTATCCTCTTTCATACTTGTAACCTATTTTGCGTTTAAGCCTTTGTCCAGAATCACCTTGAACTGATTTCTGCACTTTTCACGCTGGCGCCGAGTAAAATGATAATTGTCCGAGCCATGAATTTTGGAGTGCGCGGACATGTCCGCGCATTCGGTCGACGCGACATGTCGCGTCTAATGAAAGCGGTGTCATGCCACCGCACTCCAAAATAGCGACCTCAGGTCACCACCCTCGTCTGTCAAAAATCATCCGGTACGGACAGGCGGTCGGTCTTGAAACTTTTCACCGTGGCCACGAGCGACGGTGAAGCGTTGCGCGCGAACCATGACGCCGAGCACCATTTGTAATTCTCCGACAATGGCACCATGCCATGTAGAGCAGGGTTGTAATGCACGTAATGCAGCCGCGCCAGATAGGATTTTTCAAACGTGATCCGGCTGTCCCAGAATTGAAACCACACTTTCCGTCCAGGCGTGTTGTCCCACAGGTTGATCTGTTTGGCGGTCTGCATGTGAAGTTTACCGAGAAATTTCTGCAAACTGCCAGGCTCGGGGGGCGAGACGGCCACGAAATGATAATGATTGGCCAGCACTGCCCACGCGCGCAGGTCCCAACCGAACTGACCGGCGCAGGCGAACAGGGATTTGAGAAAGAAATCCAGCCGGTCGGGTGTGTGCAGGTGCGGGAGCTTTTGGTACGTACTGGCAGTGACCATATAAAGGCCAGATTCGAACAGCCAATGAGTTGGCGCGTGTGGCCAGTTCATAAAGTCGTTCCATGTTTGGAGTGCCCGGACATGTCCACGCTTTGGGTCGACGCGATCCCGCGTTGCGGGACGTCAGGGAAAGCGGCAACGTGTTGCCGCACTCCAAAACAGCGGTGTCATGCCACCGCACTCCATACCGCGATCCTGCAGCTCACTCTTCCGCGAACAAATACTCCAAATCCGTTGCCGTGAGGCTGCGGGCGAAACCTTCCTCGCCCAGCACGTCGGCGATGGTCTGCGCTTTGTTTTGTTGCAGTTCCCAAATTTTTTCCTCAACGGTTCCGGGCGCAATCAACCGGTAGGCGTTCACGGTCTGCGTCTGGCCGATACGGTGCGAGCGGTCAATGGCCTGCGCCTCGACCGCCGGGTTCCACCACGGGTCGTAGAGCACCACGTAACTGGCATTCGTCAGGTTCAAACCGGTGCCCGCTGCACGCAAGCTCAGCAGGAACACGCCGGGGCTGGTGTCACTTTGGAAGGCGCTGACGACCTGTTGTCGGTCCTTCGTCTGGCCGGTGAGAATGTGCGTGTTGATCTGGCGGTCGCGACATTCCTTCTCCAGCAGGTGCAGCATCTGTACAAACTGGCTGAACACCAGAACTTTCTGGCCCTCGGAAACCAGCGGGTCTAGCAACTCGAACAACGTCTCGGTTTTGCCGGACGCCGTGTCGCTGCCTACGAGCGCCGGGTGACAGCAAACCTGGCGCAACCGGGTGAGCGCGGCCAGCACGTGCATCTTGCTCTTGTT